>JBJFGB010000026.1:0-5745 GCA_051892295.1 Faecousia sp.
CAGGAGAGCCTGCGCAAGAAGAAAGGATATGGAGGTACATAGCATGGACGAGATGCAACAGGAGACGCGGCTGCATGAAAAGCTACAGCTGCTTTTGCAGAATGCGAAAAAGGAGAAGCGGATCGCATCGAAAGACCTGATTGACGCGTTGGATTCCATTGACGCGGATGAACAGCAGACCGACATGATTTATGAAGCTTTGGAAGCCGCCGGTGTGGAGATTGATGTTTCCGATGTTGTGGAAATGCTGACAAAGCCGGACGATATGTCGCCGAGTGATGAGGAATTGGAACTGATTGAAGAGGAGAAGCTCATTGATACCGAGGAAATCTCCGATACGATGAGCGTCAACGATCCCGTCCGTATGTACCTCAAGGAAATCGGCAAGATCCCGCTATTGACAAGCGAGGAGGAGACAGAGGTTGCCAAACGCCTTGCGGAGGGCGATGAAGCGGCACATAATACAATGGTCGAGGCAAACCTGCGTCTGGTCGTCTCAATTGCAAGGCGCTATGTCGGCAGGGGACTGCCCTTTCTTGACCTGATCCAAGAGGGCAACCTCGGACTGATTAAGGCGGTCGGAAAGTTTGACTATACGAAGGGCTACAAGTTCTCCACCTATGCAACATGGTGGATTCGACAGTCCATTTCCCGCGCAATTGCCGATCATGCCCGTACCATTCGCATTCCTGTGCATATGGTTGAGACCATCAACCGCGTTTCCCGCGCACAGCATGAGCTGCTGCAGGAGCTTGGCAGAGATCCGTCTTCGGAGGAGATTGCCCAAAGACTGCATATTTCCACGGAGAAGGTCGATGAGATCTTACGCGTTGCCCAAGAGCCGATTTCCTTGGAGACACCCGTAGGAGAGGAGGATAACAGCCATCTCGGTGACTTTATTCAGGACGAGGATGCGTCTGAGCCTGCCGATGTGGCTTCCTACGCAATGCTGCGCGAGCAGCTTGCAGGCGTCTTAAAAACGCTGACACCGCGTGAGGAAAAGGTTCTCTGCCTGCGCTACGGTCTGATTGACGGCAAGATGCATACGCTCGAGGAGGTTGGCGACGAATTTGAAGTTACGCGCGAACGCATTCGCCAAATTGAGGCGAAAGCACTCCGAAAGCTGCGCCATCCCTCCCGTTCGAAGATTCTGAAAGACTTTCTGAATTGAGTTTTGAAAAAATTTTTCTTGACATTATCAAAAAAAATCGTATCATATAGGAAGAAAGACGCAGAATACTGTGGAGGGAAAGAAAATGTACGAGAGAATCAGAACCTACCTTTCCGAGCAGCTTGACATTCCCGCAGAGGAAATGAGCCGCGATACAACCTTTGAGAGTCTGCACCTCGATTCCTTGGATATGGTCGAAATGGTCATGGATATGGAGGAGGAGCTTGGCGTCGATTTCGAGATGGAAGGCGATATGAAGCTGGAAACCCTCGGCGACCTTGCGGATTTTATCGAAGACAAGCTGGCAGAAATCGAATAAGCAATATCTACATAGCTTCGACCTGTGACAAGGTCGCACTAGTCGGGGAGATAGCGGTGCCCTGTTACCTGCAATCCGCTACAGCAGGGATGAACTCCCGCACCCGGGTCTGCGCTGTACCGCCTGTCCGCGTAAGTGGTGTTGAGGGATCGGTCTCGCGCAACGAGCTCCCGTGAACCATGTCAGGCGGGGAACCGAGCAGCATTAAGCGGATCTGTTCGTGTGCCGCGAGCCAGCCGTTTCTGAGCCGGCTGCGCGGGAAACGGGTATGGTTGCAGATTCAAATGCGGGTGTGCGATCTTGTCATGGGTCGAAGCTTGCCACGCGGAGGTTTGTCTGACCTCCGCGTGTTTTTTGGTTGCAATTTCGTCTGTTTTCGTTTATACTGATATGCATCGGAGGTGAACGGCATGTATCAGGCTTTGTACCGTAAATACCGCCCGCAGACCTTTGATGATGTGGTCGGGCAGGGCGCGGTGACACAGACCTTAAAAAATCAGATCATCAACCGTCGCTTGAGTCACGCATATCTGTTCACCGGTACGCGCGGCACGGGCAAGACCACCTGCGCAAAGATTTTGGCAAAGGCGGTCAACTGTGAGAATCCGATTGACGGCAATCCGTGCAACTGCTGTCCCTCCTGTAAAAGCATTGCATCCGGCGCCTGTATGGATGTGCTGGAGATTGATGCGGCGTCGAACAACGGCGTCGACAATGTCCGCGCCCTCCGCGATGATGCAATCTATACGCCCTCTGAGGTCAAAATGCGCGTGTATATCATCGACGAGGTGCATATGCTCTCCATGAGCGCGTTTAATGCGTTGCTGAAGATTATTGAGGAGCCGCCGGAGCATCTGCTGTTTATTCTGGCAACGACGGAGCTGCACAAGGTTCCTGCGACGATTCTCTCCCGCTGTCAGCGCTTCTCCTTCCGCCGCATTATGGCGGAGGATATCATTGACCGGCTGAACTATATCGCCTATCGGGAACAGATTGACTTGGAACCGGACGCGGCGGCGTATCTTGCGCGACTGGCGGACGGCGGCCTGCGTGATGCAGTGAGCCTGCTCGACCAGTGTGCCTCGGCTGCCACAGGCGCAGTCGATACCGAGCAGGTCTGCAAGACCCTTGGTCTGGCGGGCGCGCAAAAAACAGCGGAGCTGATGTACGCCATCGGTTCGCAGGATACGGCAAAGGCGCTGGCGATTTTCAGCGCGCAGTATGCCGAGGGCAAGGATCTTGCCGCCATGCTCGATGAGCTGTGTACCGTTGCGCGGGATCTTCTGATTCTGCGTACCGCGTCGAAGGATGTGAGCATGATCTCCGGTATCTGCACACAAAAGGAGCTGAAAGAGCTGCTTCCGATGTTTACGGCGGAGGAGCTTTTGCGTATGACCTCCTTGCTGCGCGACACGACTGCCGGTTTTAATACCAGCGCCAACCGCAGGATTGACGCGGAGCTGTGTTTGCTTCGTCTCTGCAAGCCCGAGGCTGCCGCAGATACGCAGTCTCTGACCGCGCGTATCAGCCGTTTGGAGGAAAAAATCGCAAGCGGTGCCTTCGCGCAGCAAAGGGCACCTGCCGCAGTGCAGGAGCAGCAGAAGGAAGAGACACCTCCTTGGGAAGACGAGGACGAGGAGCAACCGCCGTTCCCGGAGGATCCGCCTCCTGCGCAGGAGTCACCGGTGATTGACAACTTCTGGGTCAGTCTCGTGCAAAGACTCCGCACGGCGTTCAAACCGCCAGTTGTCGGATTGTTTGTTGACGCAGAAGGCTCTCCCGTTGTGGGAAGACTGCGGGGCGACGAGCTTGTGCTGACGCTCCAAGTTGAGACCTTCCGAAATTATATTAACAAGCCGGAGGTTCTTCAAACCGTGGCGGAGTGCGCCTCTGCGGTCGCGGGAAGAAGAATCCGCGTCACGCTTGCGGGCAGTGCACAAAAGACCGAACGGACGGACGGCCTTGACCGCCTGATATCCTTCGGCGCACAGCATCCGGATATTATAGAATTGAAATAAAGGAGATTACGACAATGGCAAAAGGCGGATACCGCGGCGGTATGGGCGGCGGCATGAACATGAACATGATTAAGCAAGCGCAGAAAATGCAGCAGGATATGCTGAAAATGCAGGAGGAGATGGAAGCGAAGGAATATGAGGCGACCGTCGGCGGCGGCATGGTGACCGCCCGCGTCAACGGCAAGCATGAGGTTCTTGCGCTGACCATCAATCCCGAGGCGGTGGATCCCGAAGATGTGGAGATGCTGCAGGATATGGTCGTCGGCGCAGTCAATGAGGCTATGCGCAAGGCGGACGCGGAGACAGCGCAGAATATGTCCCGCTTGACCGGCGGGCTGAATCTCGGCGGTCTGTTCTGATGCGATACTTTCCCGCCGCATTGGAGCGGCTGACGGAACAGTTTGCAAAGCTCCCCGGCATCGGCGGCAAGACGGCGCAGCGCTTGGCGTTCCACCTTCTGAGCGTGCCGCAGGAGGAAGCGGAGGAGTTTGCAAACGCAATTTTGGACGCGAAAAAAACGGTGCATCTTTGCCCGTGCTGCCAAAATCTGACTGACCGCGACCTCTGCCCGATCTGTGACGACGAGAGCCGCGACCACGGCTTGATTTGCGTGGTTGCCGACCCGAAGGACGTCATTGCGATGGAGCGGGCAAGAGAGTTTACCGGTGTCTATCATGTGCTGCACGGCGTGATCTCGCCGCTCAATCACATCGGGCCTGACGACATCTGCATCCGCGAGCTGCTCGCGCGCGTCGGTGCGGGAGGCGTTCGCGAGGTCATTATGGCGACAAATCCCGACACCGAGGGGGAGGCGACGGCAATGTACATCTCACGTCTCCTGCGTCCCATGGAGGTTCGTGTGACGCGCCTTGCCTACGGCGTCCCCGTCGGAAGCCAACTCGAATATGCCGACGAGGTGACGCTCCTCCGCGCCCTCGAGGGCAGAAGAGACATATAAGAAAAGCAAAGAACGCTGTTCTGTTACGGAACAGCGTTCCTTGCGCCTTAAGAAGTGTATCGGTCCCTATTTTGTATATGCAAAGGCAGACGAAAACTGCTTGCGTTACAGCTTGATCAGATATTTTAATGCCTCATGTCGGCGGAGGCTTTCATAGGCGTCGGCGATATCCTCCAGCGCGACGGGATGCTCCATGTCATACCACAGTGAGGCATCCAGCTTCCCCTGTAGAATCATCGCTTGCACCTCGGCGTTGCTCTCTTCTTCATCGTAGCTATTCGCATAGACGCGGAAGCTGTGCTCCGCGCGGAAGGGATTCACACCGTAGCCGCCTCTGCCGTTCCAGCCGTAAACTGCCAAAGTCCCGCCGTCCTTGAGCTGCGGCAGGAGCTGATTCACGGTGCGGTCGCCGCCCACGCCGTCAATGATATAGTCGAATGTTTCTCCCGCGCATAGCTCTCGAACCTGCTCCTCCAAATTCGCTGCCTTGTAGCTCAGATAACCGCGGAGGGAGAGACTGCGATAATCTTCTTCTCTGCTGGGACTGCCGATGGCAGTCACCTTTGCCCCCTTGTTGCAGCAGTGGTTCGTCAGGGACAGGGCGTTGGCACCGGAGCCGATCACGAGAACATTATGTGTAGGGGCAATTCCCAAGCGGTTAATATAAGAAAGGGTCTCGCGCCATGTGATGATCATAGGGGCAACTTTCTCGTCAATGGATGGATGTATGATCTGATTCACCCGGTTCTTATTCCATAGGGAAAGCTCCAAGCCGTCCCTTCGCATTTGCCAGTGATCCCGGGCGATGCCGTACTCTGCGAAGCCGCCCCAGTTGGATTGCAGCCCTGCCAAAAGCCCCGACGGAGCGCCTACGCGGCTGACTAACTGACCTACCTGCAAATTCCGCACCTTACTGCCGACCTCCACCACACGCCCCACGCTTTCGTGACCTAAAATGGTTGGGAAGGTGACCGGATAGGGATGCAGACCGTCCATCAGATGGATGTCCGTCCCTGCGCAGGTAGCACCGTAGCAGATTTTTACAAGGGCATCATAGGGCCCGAGCTGCGGCATGGGGACATCACGGATTTCGAGCTTGCCCAATTCATTGACAACGGCTGCTTTCATGGTATGCTCCTCCTGTATGACTGAATGATGATATGTTGAGTATACATTGTTTTCGCCATTCTGTAAATACCGAAAAACAAAAAAGACAGTAAGGGAGTGTAGGTATACAATTGATGTGAGACCAAAGGGGTAGACAAAGGCGATTGAGTTC
>JBJFGB010000027.1:0-5676 GCA_051892295.1 Faecousia sp.
CACATGTATTCGGGTTTGCCGGAAAAGCTTCCGGTCTCGGCGTGATTTACCGCCGCGCAGGTGGCGCAGAACTTACTGTGCGCGCAGGTGACGCAATCGGGGCAGAGGCGAATTTTTGCAGTTTCTGCCTTGATCTCCTCCCATGCCTCACTGAAGCTCGTTGCAAACGGGTCGCTTTGTGGACAATTCAGCATTCCGCAGGGGGTCATTTTTCCGTTCCATGCAACCCAAAACTGCGATTTTCCCGCAAAACAGTGCAGCGGTTCGCCCTCAACAACAGGTTCCTGCGGAGCGGCAATGTCCAGCTCTTGCAAAAACTGCTTGATGCGCTCCGGAGACTTGCCCGCAGCCTCTTTTGCGGCAAGCATTTTTCCAATCTTCTCTGCGCTCAGGCGTGCGTAATTGTCGGCGCTGCCGCGGCGGGCAGGGGGGAAGGTATAAATCGTCGGACGGTAGTTGAGCTGCGCCGCGGCGGCAAACGCCTCCATGGCTGCCCACTCGTTTACATTCCACGGCGTCAGCGTGGCGTTCAGATTCACAAGAATACTCTGCGCTTTCAGCCAGTGCAGCGCGTCGGTAACACGGTCAAAGCCATCGGCGTTGCCGCAGAGCGCTGCATAAGTCTCGCGCGTGGTGCCGTAAAGCGTGATATTGACTTGCGCGGGCGGATAGCGTAGAAACAGCGCTCGTATCTCTTCCGAAATCAGCGTGCCGTTTGTGTTGAGAGAGACGGACAAGCCGAGCTTTGCAAGCCCTTCATAGATCTGCGGAAAATCGGGACGCAGAAGCGGCTCTCCGCCGGTCAAAAGGAGAAAGGTCATTCCCGCGTCAAAGGCGGTTCGTCCGAGGCTGACCCATTCTTCCGCAGTCCGCTCTCTGCCCAAAGGCTGCATTTCTTCAGGGGTCAATCGGACGTAGCACATTTTACACTGAAAATTGCAGCGCGGCGTCAGCTCAAAGGTGCCTAAAATCGGAATTCCCGCAAGCGCCGCCTTTGCCTGCAGGCGCTGCTTGATCGGTACATCATAATTCATGCTTTGTGATTTCCTCCTTTGCCAGCATAACCGCCGTTTCATCCGGACGGCATTGCAGCTCGTATACCGGAACCGCTTGCACAAGATTGGTCAGAAGGGAAAGGCAGCGCTCCATGAACGCCGAATCCCATGCATTGACGGTCAGCTCTCGAAGAATTCGACGAAACGCTTCTGAAATCGAAAGTCTGCGCAGACGATTTTCCAAAGACTGACCCAGCAAAAGGATTGCACCGATAGGCGCTTCCTTGTTGCTCAAAATGCCGGAGGAACCGCAGTAAGGGGAGCCGCAGCCATAGAAAGCATCCGCTCTGCGTGCAATGACGCAGCGGTCACCGTTGATGATCTCCGCGCCTAAGGTCTTTGCCCAAAGCGCTGCCTGCGTTGATTTTCCGATTCCGGGCGCGCCGCAAAACAGGACGGCTTTTCCTTGATAGGTGACCACGGAGCTGTGCAGCAGCAGCGCGTCATGCCGCAAAAAAATCGCCTCCGCGCCCAGCAGAACGGAAAGGGTGCAGTTTTTCTGAAAACGGTCGAGAATGCCCTGCGGAAGCAGCAGACGGTTCTGCCTGTCTTCCCGAAGAACACAGACGGCTTTGCAGCCGTCTGTGGAGTGAATTGCGAGGAATTCTCTTGCGATACCTTCCGCTGTTCGATAGATTTTTAAACGCGTTGACGTAAAGAGCGGCGGCGTATCAAAGATTAGCGGCTCCGTGATTGCAGAGAGCGTGAATACTTCCTCCGTTGCACCGCTTTGCAGCGGAAAGGGGAGAAGCTCCGCAGGCGTTTCCATTGGGAATTCGGAGACAAAACGAAAGCCGATGCCTGCGATTGTGGCGCAAAAGCTTGTATTCATGGCGTCCCACCAATCAAGAGACCCAACGAGTCCATGGTAGAAAGAAACTCCGCAATATCCTGCTTTGCTGTCGCTTCGTCAATCTCAAATTCCTCAAGCATTGCGGAGAGTAAGCTTTCGGGCGTCTGCTCCGTATGCAGAAGCTGTAGGAGAAAGGCAGCGGAGTCGTTCAGTGATATCAAGCCGGAGAATTTTCGAACTGCGTCGCCGATGGGAACTGCGACGCGCTCATCCGCAACCTCGCGGATCAAAAAGCCGTTGATGATGTGCATTGCGCACCTCGATTCTTTTTACAGTAATAGTATGTAACATAAAAAATAGAACATCGCGTCCGTAGGGGATGACGATTCTGTCCGCCGGTGTAGGAACTATCGGCTGCGTACAGACTTACACTCTGAGATTGCCACGTCGCTGCGCTCCTCGCAATGACAAATTGGGGTTGTCTTTTTTGTCATTGCGAGGCGCTTGCGCCGTGGCAATCTTGTGCAGAAACCACCGATTGCCTACAGACTTACACTCTGAGATTGCCACGTCGCTGCGCTCCTCGCAATGACAAATTGGGGTTGTCTATTTTGTCATTGCGAGGCGCTTGCGCCGTGGCAATCTCGTGTAGGAACTACCGACTGCCAACAAACTTGGTCATGCCGACCGCTCTTGCAGGTTCATTCAGAGCTTCCTTATTTGCAGAAAATGCTGATCTCAGCGGTCACGGTTTGCGCGCCGGCAGCGGTTACGGTATAAGTATATGCCTCTTCGCGCGCCTTATCCATGACAAAGGAGAGATACCAGATCTTCACTTGCTCACCGCTGTCGGTTATAGTCAGCTTGCCCTCATAATCGTTGAAGGTCACACCCTCAATGGAAATACTCTTGACATCGGGAGAGGTGGTCACAAGCAGCACTGCGGATTTTCCCTGCGCGACAACCTCGGTCGTACTCTTGAGGGTGATGATCTTCGTCACATCGGCAGTTATGACTGCGCCGGTTTTCGCCTCTATGAGTTCATCGACGATGGTGTCGATTTCTTCCTGTGTTGCTAATGTTTTGGGGGAGGACATTATGTTCTGATAGAAGGTCTTCGCCTTTTCTTTCGCGTTCTTATATGCCTCATTGGCATCTGTATTTATCGCTCTGTCGTCGGCAGAGAGAAGCGCCTCCAAGGTTGCAAGCTGCGGGTTGTTCTCATACCAGATGACGATTGGCTCTTGCTCGGTCACGGTGCCTGTGACGATGCCGCCCTCCGCGCCGGAATAGTACGGCTGTAAGCTTGCGTTGCCTTCTACGCGCAGGAAACGGTAGCCTCTGCGCCCGGTGACCTCAAACGTAATCTTGCCGCCGTCAAAACCAATGTCTTCAATGACCCTCGGCTCTCCGTTGACAATCGTCTTATAAAGGATGTGAGTAGTAGCGCGTTCAAGCCCGTTATAAGCGCTTTGCAAAGCTATGACTGCCGCGTCTACCTCGGCTTGCGTCGAAGCGGTATTATTCAGAACAGCGTTCGCCTTGTTCAGCGCTGCCAAATAAGCGGAATAGCTGCTTTCCGTATACTTGCTGCTTTCATAATCCGGTACAACGGCGATCTGCGCTTTTAATTCGGTGAAATCAGCGACCTGATGTATGGCGCTTGCTGTCGGAATAGAAGGTTCGGCAGAGGGCGTCGTAAAACCGGGATAGAGGCGGTAGAGATTCCGAAGCGGCCAGTAATCGGAATAGGACAAGCCGCTACTGTTGCTGGCGCTGTCAACATCCCAATTCCACATTTTGATGGAATTGGACCACATACGGTCAATGAGATTGTAGGTGCCGTTGCTGTCGATGCCATTCCAGACCTGTACTTCCGTACTCCAGCCTGCCCAGTCGCCCCAGATGAGGAAGTAGCCGCCGCCGAGCTGTTCGCCGCTATAAGTGTATTGTTGCGTGTCCGCAACGGAGCATAGCTTGCTCGGGTTCCAGCCGATATTTGACTTGCATTTACTGTAGTTGCAATTCCCGCCGCAGCCGCTGAAGATACGGCCCTCAGTGCTGTGATGGAACGTCCATTGCAGACATGTTTCACTGCGCGCATCGCCATGAGTCTTATTATAGCGAAGGACATAATAGGTAAAGACGTTGATGCAGTTATAGACAGTTCTGCCGTCGGCGATATAATCCGCAACGGAAGCATTATCGGAGGTTTGCCAATAGCAAATCTCAAGATCCTCGTCTAATGGAACACTTGAACTATCATAGAGATAGTCATTGAAGGCACGGACGCTGTAGTTGTGGGACTTGAGCATGGCGCAAACCTCGTTGACATAGCTGACAAAAGAATTGTAGCTGAGCGAGCCGCGAATCTCGTCGCAGCCGATGTTCATTTTAGTGCTGTTGCCGTATTCTTGGAAAAAGGCTGCGTAGGCTTCAATCAGCGCCAGAGACATATTCTTGGTATAATCATCTGTAACCTTCAAAGTACCGTAGTTCTTATAGGTGTCATTCGGATAGAGCGCAGAATCTGAAATATAGATTGCGGAGGGGCGGTTGGAGTAATTCGTCCCCTTATAGTTAAAGGTAAAGCTGCCGGAAGCGCCTGAATTATCCCACTGATAAATGAGATAATCGCAATGCCCCGGGACATCAACGCCCGGAATGACCTCGATGTGATACTCCTTTGCGCAGTTCAGAATCTCGATCAGTTCATCTCTGTTATAATTATTGGTGCCGTTGGGATCCTGAACGCCGGAAGTAATGTTCTGTCCGTTGCCCGAATCACTTGCCCATTTGGCTTCTTTGTAGCCGGGCAGCCAACCGAAATCATTGCCGTTACAATCCGGCACAACATTGCCATTTGCATCACGCCAAATATTTGCGTGGATGCCCTGGTCCTCGGTCATGTGCAGTTCGAGCGTATTATAGCCCATCCAAGCCATTTGCCGGATTAGGTTTTTGATCCAATCGACGGACCAGTATTTTCTCGCGCAGTCGAGCATAACGGTGCGTTCCTTCGTGTCCGGCTCGTCCTGCACGGTGCAGGCAGGGAGCTTCATGCCATATTCCGCATACACTTGGAAATGCTTGATTGCCATAAATGCACCGTAAAGAAGACCGTCCGTATCGCTTGCCGTAATTCTGAGGTTGTCTGCGGTGATGGTCAAGCGGTAGCCGTCAGCGGCAAGACCTTCAACCAATTCCAAAATAATATCGCCCTTTAAAACATCATCTGCTGCGCCCCAAACCTGCGGCAGTGCTGAGGAGGAGGGGAGTCCTGCTGCGCCGAATTCCGCGCTGATCAGCGACGCCGTCTGCAGAAGCTCCTCAGACGGTTCTGCATCAGCGAGAACAAACAGGCGCGCGCCGGCTTCCAGGGTAAAGCTTCCGCTTCCGCTGGTGTAGCTGTCTGTGAGCTTTTTCAGGCTTTCATTCTCCGTGATTGCCGCGTCGGCATGCAGCGGCACGAGGCTGATGAGCATCACCAACAAGACTGCAATAGCGCCGATTCGCTTTAAGCTTTTTTTCATATCGCGCTTCCTCTGCTTTCATTTTTTTCTTTATTTCTATTATGAAGGGATTCTTCGGGAAATGGTGCCCGAAGGGATTTCTTTTTCTCCTTGGAGGTCTTAAATAATCGTTTGGTCAGCAGATGACCATGTCGCTGCGCTCCTTGCAATGACAGGATAGGCTGCCCTCTTTTGTCATTGCGAGGCGCTTGAGCCGTGGCAATCTCGTGCAGGAAGTACGGACTGCGTACAAACCTAAAACCGGAGATTGCCACGACCAGTGTGCGCACTGGTCTCGCAATGACAAATTGGGGAT
>JBJFGB010000028.1:0-1852 GCA_051892295.1 Faecousia sp.
CGAACACCGGCCATTGTCTTTAGCGATGCAATATTAGAAGTCAAGTTCACAAGATTTGCAGGCAGCAAACCGTTATTCAAAAAAGAGTAATCAAATTTTCTCATATCACGCCTTCCTTTCTGCATATATTTTATCTTTTTATATGCAGAAAGTCAATATCATAGGGGAGTCTTTCTGCATATTGTTATAACAGATTATGTGCAGAAAACCATGCGGTAATACATATTATATCATCGGGTACATGCAGTGAAGTGCATCATGCCGTTCTGGGAACGGTCCAGCAAGTACGTCAGTTGTTCAACACAAACGACCCTTGTTAGGGGGAACCCCCTAATACCCCCGCGCAGGGAATGGGTTTCACCATGAAACCCATTCCTAACTGAACACACGCACCCTATTACACCACTATACAGGAAATGAATTTCTCCGTGAGACTCATTTCTTTTTTATTTCATCAAAAGGGAGATTTCTATGCGCAGACGCACCCACTTTATCGGCTTGTGGCTGGATGACGCTGAATATGAGCATCTTTGCGAGCAGTGCGGTATATCCGGCCTCACGGCCAGCGCCCATGTGCGGAAGCTCATCATGGGAAGCCAAGTGCTCCCGCGCCCGCCGGACGAGCTTTCAAAGCTCCTGCGGCAGCTCTCCGGCATGGCCAACAACATCAATCAGATCGCGCACCACGTCAATGCCCGGAAATGCGCCACGGACACAGACCTCCAGGAGCTTGCCACTCTTGTCCGGGAGGCATACCGACTTATAAAGGACACATTGTAATGGCCTACGATAAGATCATTCCCGTCCATGCCCGGCTGGACAAGTGCATCCATTATGTGTGCAATTATGAAAAGACCGCGCCTTCCACCGGCGTTATCCTCCAAGCCGCCATAAACTGTGAGCTGGAAACAGCCTATGCCGACATGGTCGCCACCAAGCATCGGTGGGATAAGACCCGCGGTGTCCTCGGCTATCACATCATCCATTCTTTCAAACCCGGCGAAGTCACGCCGGAGCAGGCACAGGAGCTCGGCGTGGAGTTTGCCCAGCGGCTCCTGGGGGAGAAATACGAGGCCATCGTAACCACCCACTTGGATCACGCCCACCTCCACTGCCATATTGTCTTCAACTCTGTGTCCTTTGTGGATGGCAGAAAATATCAGAACAAGTTCCACGATTACTTCGGAGACATCCGGGGCATATCCAACGAGGTCAGCCGGGAAAACGGCCTGTCCGTGATCGATCCGAAAGGCCGCGGCCAGCACTATGCCGAGTGGAACGCGGAGCACAGCGGCAAGACCACCGTGCGCGGCCTCATCCGGCAGGACATAGACGCCGCCATTGCGGACGCCTTTACCCTGCAAACGTTTTTTTCCATTCTGGAAAACCGGGGCTATGCCGTCAAGCGCGGCCCCGGCATAACATACACCGCCGTCCGGCCACCGGGCGGCGCTCGCTTTATCCGGCTGGACAGTCTGGGCGAAGGCTATGCCGAGGATGACATCCGGAAACGGATTGCCGGGAGCCGGAATGAGCGCCCCGCGCCGGAGCCGCCGAAGCAGTCCCCGCGGCCGTTTCTTATCGTAACGGCCGCTCCATGCCGTTACATCGTGCGGCGCGGGAGCATACGCCGCCCTCACAAGCTCCACGGCATCCGGGCGCTGTATGTCCGCTATCTGTACCTGCTCGGAAAAGCCGGGAAAAGCCGATATAAGAAGCCCATCCCCTTTGAGATACGCAGGGAGATCACAAAGCTGGAGAAGTACAAGCGCCAATTCTGCCTCATGCAGAAATACCACATTGACACGGACGACCAGCTTTCCATGCTTACGGACGCCCTGCAAGCCGACAT
>JBJFGB010000028.1:1952-5662 GCA_051892295.1 Faecousia sp.
GCAGACCTTTCAGCCATCATCAACAAGAAAAACGAAGCAGACAAACAGTGGAAAGCACAGAAGCAGGCCGAGCGCGAAAACGCCTCCGCCATGCAGGATGCCGCCGTGGTCGAGGTCACGCAGAACCCCGAAATGTATGCGAGGTTTCTCGATATGCAGGGCGACAATCCCACATACAGCCCCGGCAACGTCGTTATGGTCATGGCGCAGAATCTCGGCTTTACGAAGTTCGGCACAGCCGAGCGGTGGAGAAGCCTCGGCAGAAACGTCATTCCCTCCGAGGCCGGACGCGGCGCTAACATTTTTGCCCGCCAGACCTTTGGGCGGGGATATACCCTTACGCCCGTGTATGACATCACGCAGACAACAGGCAAGAACTTTGTCACACCTACGCTGGCGGATGGCACCGAGCAGATGGATATGGCGCTTACCACACTTCTCAATTTTTCCGTTGTGCCGGTGGAAGTAAACGGCGATCTGTCCGTCCCGGCCAGATATAACGAGAGGGAAATGATGCTTTCCGTTAATCCCAATCATTCGGACCGCGAGTCCTTTGCGGCCATAGCCGGGGAGATTGCCCACTCTCGTTTCCATGCCAAAGGCATGAACGCCGGATACACCCGCGTTGAAAGCGAACTGGACGCGCAGAGCGTGGCCTATCTCCTATGCCGCCGGTTTGGAATAGCAGTGGAAAAGCCGGATATGCAGAACCTCGCCGCACTCTATGACGGCTGGACATCCCAGGAGCGGCGCGGCGCTCTCGATCAGATAGCCAACATGGGCAAGCAAATTGGAAATGCCATCGCCCACCGGATAGACCCGCCCCAAAAGAGCAGGAACGTCTCTCGAAGGGCCATGTGACAGGCGGTGTTATCCCCCTGCAGGGATATGTAATACGGCGTCCGGCTCCCGTCAAGGCCGCGCATTTGCTGGACGCAAATGCGCTCGAGTCGGCCAGTGTGTGCACTGGCCGAGCCTTGACCGCAGCCGCCCGCCGTATTGGTGGTAACTAAGGGGATAACACCACCAAAGCCCGCTGACGCGGGCTTTGGCTATCGTGGGAGCGCGGCGATGACTCCCAGCGTGTGGCTGAAAATGAGTTTCACCATGAAACCCATTTCCGGCAATTTTATTTTCGGAGGTGACGCCTATACGTCAGAACAAATCCTTTAAGGACGCTGCGCCCGTATGGGCGGTGTGCTCCGTCATCGTAATATGGCTCGCCGTGCTCGGCGCGGGCGTGTATGAGGACGGCATGAATCTCATGGAGTTTATGGGACAGTTCAGCGCCGCCCTCCAGAGCCCCTTTGCTCTCCACTGGACGCCATACACGGTCAAATTCATCCTCGGTTTTCTTATCGTCTATGTCTGCGCCATCGGCTATCACTATTCCACCCGCGTTAACCGCAGGCCGGGAGAGGAACATGGCTCGGCCAAGTGGGGGAGCGTCCACGACGTCAACCGGCGCTATGCAGACAAGGACACCTATAACAACGCCATCCTCACCCAGCATCTGAGTATGAGCCTCAATCCACGCCAACACATGAGAAACCTCCTGCAGATCATTGTCGGCGGCTCCGGCTCTGGCAAGACCCGTTTTGTAGTGAAGCCCAATCTTCTGCAAGCCAATGCCAGCTTTATCGTGACAGACCCCAAAGGGGAGCTTGTCCGCTCCGCCGCGCCGTTTCTCATGCAGCAGGGCTATATCGTCCGCGTGTTCGACCTTGTGGAGCCGAAAAACTCCGATTATTACAATCCGTTCCACTACATACGGAACGACGCCGACGTGTTCAAGATCATAAACAATTTCATCAAGAACACCACGCCAAAGGGCGCACAGTCGAACGATCCCTTTTGGGAGAAATCGGAGATCGCGCTGGACGCCGCCCTCATGCTGTACCTTCTGCATGAATCCCCGCAGTATGAGCAGACCATGGAAATGATGCTCTACATGATCGAAAACGGCGGGGCTAGAGAGGGGGACGACGATTATAAATCCGCGCTGGATCTCCTCTTTGAAGCATTGGAGGAGGAACAGCCGGATCACATCGCCGTCCGCGAATACAAGATTTTCAAGCAGGCCGCGGGTAAAACCGCCATGTCCATTTTGGTGAGCGCCGCCGTGCGGCTGGCGTCCTTCACTCTGCCGGAAATTCAAAAAATCACGTCCCATGACAACCTGGAGCTGGAAAAACTCGGCGAGCGCAAGCAAGCCGTATTCTGTGTCATCCCGGACAGCAACGATACCTCTCTGAATTTCCTCGTGGGAATGCTTTATACGCAGGCGTTTCAGGAACTGTACTATCAAGCCGATAAGAAGCACGGCGGAAGCCTGCCCATCCCGGTGCGACTCCTGTTTGACGAATTTGCCAATGTCGCCCTGCCGGACGGCTATGCCCGGCTCCAGGCCACGATGCGCTCACGCAACATCATGGCGACCATCATTCTGCAAAACATATCCCAGCTCAAGGCGCTGTTTAAGGACGACTGGGAGGGCATCATCGGCAACGCCGACAGCATCGTTTACCTCGGCGGCAACGAGCAGAGCACCCACAAGTACATCTCGGACCTGCTGGGCAAGGCCACCATTGATACGCGGACGAGCAGTCAGTCAAAGGGACGCAGCGGCTCGTTCTCGCAGAACTTCCAGCAGACCGGGCGCGAGCTGCTGACCCCGGACGAGGTGCGGATGCTGGATAACCGCAACGCCATTGTATTCATTCGAGGCGAAAAGCCAATCATGGACGAAAAATACGACCTGATGAAGCATCCCAACGTCAAGTACACCGTGGACGGCGGCACCGCGCCTTACGTCCATCACACCACGTGCGTCTACGACACGGGCGAGCTTTCCTTTGCCTTTGACAGTCTGGACGACATCGAAATCATCGAGAACATGGAGGATTATATTTGAAAAGAATCAAGCACATCTATTTCACCGCCGCGATCCTCGCCGTGACCGCGGCGCTGTTTACGACGCCGGTGCTGGCGGACAGCGACCCTCTCACCATTGTGAACAACCTTTCCGACTTTATCTTTTCCTGCATCAAGGCCATTGGCATTATCATCCTCGGCTGGGGTGTCGTGCAGGTTGGCATGAGCGTACAGAGCCACGACGCCAGCCAGCGCACGCAGGGCTTCCTGTGTCTTTTCGGCGGCCTGCTCATCGCCTTTTCCAAGGAGATCCTCTCCACCATCGGCGTGCTGTGATGCTATGCCTCATCACTCGCAAAGGGGGTGTGACGCATAAGCGACAACTGGATCATAAGCAGTTTGGAAAACGCTCTCGGTGTATGGAATGAGAAGCTCACCGAGATATGGACGCTCCTCACCACCACGCCGCAGAGCTTTAAGGGCGGGCAGATATGGAGCGTGATCGTCGGCATCCACTCGGCCCTGCAGGGCATCGGCTACGGCCTGCTCGTCCTGTTTTTCGCCATGGGTATATTCCATTCCGCGGCGTCGTTCAAGGATTTTCAGCGCCCGGAGTTTGTTTTGCGACACTTCATCCGCTTCGCGGCGGCAAAGGTCGCCGTGGGAAACGGCATGGAGATCATGCTGGCTATCTTCAACATCTGCGGGAGCGCCATCACCGCCGCTATGAGCGGCATTGGCGGTACGGTTACGGAGGCCGCAGCCCTGCCGTCCGAGATCGTGTCCGCCGTGGAGGATGTGAGCTTTTTGCAGAGCATACCGCTCTGGCTCGTCTC
>JBJFGB010000029.1:0-1502 GCA_051892295.1 Faecousia sp.
TGGTAACGGGAGTTTCAATCCCCTCGGTATCACACCGGCGGCAGGCATATGCGTAATAGCGATGCTCCACTACAACCACCTGTGCCGGGATGATCTTGAGCTTGCGCACGACCTCTTTACCGATCTCTTGCATGGTTTCCCCGCAGATGGGGCATTCCAACTTTTCTTGCGGAATGCGGTGCTCAATGACTTCTGTTGCCGCACCCTCCGGCAGATTATCCAGCGTGTACTCATGCTTCTTGTGGCGTTTGTGCGCCGCGACAAGGGTTTCCTCCTTATCCTGTGCAGCCTCATGGTCAGAGATGACCTCGGCCTCGTTGAACAGGAAGCTCAGCTGCTGGCTGCCGTCATCCACGGTCTTTTCGCTGGACGCTCCGAACCGCTTGTGCTGCGCCAGCCGCAGCGCTTCCGTCAGCGCGTTGACCTGCTGTTCGAGCTCGGCGTTGCGGGATTTCAGCCGCTCGTATTCCTCACGGGAAACCATGTCGGCAGCATGCTCTTCGGGTTGTTGTGCCATGCGTTTCCCTCCGTCCTGCGGCGATTTCTCACCTCGTTTTTGCTGCTTCCATGATACCACATCTGCAGCAAATTGGACAGAGGCAACCGGTATCTCACCAAAACGCAGGCTGTATTTCCGCTGCATTTTCGGGAGTTACACGATTTCCAGTCCCTTGACTGGCTTGTGCGCCTTGGGCTGGTCGATGCTCAATCCCTCCATGAGCCAGCGGTACTGTTGCGGCGTAAGTGCTCGCGCTTCGCTTTCCTTGCGAGGCCACTGGAAGCTGCCGGATTCCAGGCGCTTGTACAGCAGCACAAAGCCGTTGCCTTCCCAGTACAGCGCCTTGATCCGATCCCGCCGCCGTCCGCAAAACAGGAACAATGTGTTACTGAACGGATCGAGGTCAAATTCCAGCTTCACCAGCGCTGACAGCCCGTCGATTCCCTGCCGGAGGTCGGTGTACCCGCAGCAAATGTACACTTTCTCCGCGCCAGTGAAGTCACTCAACATGACTTCACCGCTCGCAGCACAGCCTCTACGGTAGCGGCGTCTGCGCCGTTGTGGACGGCCAGTTCCACGCCGCCGAACTGAACGGTGACGGCGATACTGCCTGGCGTCCGCCGGATTGGGGTGATTTCAGCAAAACCACCCTCGCGCTCTTCTTGCGCCAGCTCATACAGCCGCCGCTGCCACTTGTAGTACGTCTGCTCACTGACGCCGTTTTCCCGGCACCATGTCTTGACGCTCAGCCCGCTGCTCCGGCATGCGGATACCCGCTCCGCCCACTCGCTTAGCTTTCGCTGTTGCTTGACTGTCTGAAGCCCTGTTTCCATATACTTTCCCCCTGACAAACGGATACTCTCCGCACAGTATCGCTGACTCGCCGATACTGTGTGGATACTATCCCTGCAGTCGCCGCGACTCGCCGATACTGTGTAGAGTCTCTCTATATTGTCAGGGGAACGGATGATGTGGGGTAGGTGCGGGAGGATTTGACGGTTAC
>JBJFGB010000030.1:0-5566 GCA_051892295.1 Faecousia sp.
GCGCGACGGGAGACGTGCATTTCCTCAATCCGGAGGATGAGATCTACCGCCGTATTCTGCTGGCGACCAAGGGTTTTTCCGACTGCGACCGTGAAAATCCGCTCTATTTCCGCACGACGGATGAGATGTTGGAGGAGTTCTCCTATCTCGGCGCGGAAAAGGCGTTTGAGGTTGTCGTGACGAATCCGAACCGCATCGCGGATATGTGCGATACCATCCGCCCCGTGCCCCATAACCTCTTTGCGCCGAAGATCGAAAACTCCGTGGAGGATCTGAAATCGCTGGTCTACGGCAAGATGCACCGCCTGTACGGGGAGAATCCGCCGGAGATCGTCACAAAGCGCGTGGAGACGGAGCTGCACGACATCATCACCTGTCATTACGACGTTATTTACATGTCGGCACAGAAGCTGGTGCAGAATTCTCTGGAGCATGGCTATCTTGTCGGCTCCCGTGGTTCGGTCGGCTCGTCGCTGGTCGCCTATATGTCGGGTATCACCGAGGTCAACTCTCTGCCCGCGCATTACCGCTGCCCGAAGTGCAAATACTGCTCCTTTGAGGTGCCGGAGGGCATCAACTGCGGCGCCGACCTGCCCGACGCGGTCTGCCCCGAGTGCGGCGCGCAGCTGGACAAGGACGGCTTCAACATCCCGTTCGAGACCTTCCTCGGCTTCGGCGGCGACAAGGTGCCGGATATCGACCTGAACTTCTCCGGCGAATACCAGTCCAAGGCGCACGCCTACTGCGTGGAGATGTTCGGCGCAAGCCATGTCTTCCGCGCGGGCACCATCGGCACGGTGGCGGACAAGACCGCCTTCGGCTATGTGAAAAAATACCTTGCGGAGCGGAATATGACCGTCAGCCGTGCGGAGGAGAACCGTTTGGCAATGGGCTGCGTGGATGTGCGCCGCACGACGGGGCAGCACCCGGGCGGTCTGGTTGTCATCCCGCAGGAGAACGAGATTTGGGATTTCTGCCCCGTGCAGCATCCTGCCGACGATATCCACACGGATATTATCACGACCCATTTTGAATATCACTCCATGGAGGAAAACCTGCTCAAGCTCGATATGCTCGGGCACGATGACCCGACGATGATCCGCATGATGGAGGATTTAACGGGTGTGGATGCCCAGAAGATTCCCCTCGACGACAAGGACACCATGTCGATTTTCGTCTCAAGCAAGGTGCTCGGCTATGAAAACGACCAGATTTTAGGCCCCACGGGCGCGGTTGCGATTCCGGAATTCGGCACAACCTTCGTGCGCGGAATGCTCGTGGACACGAAGCCCGACCAGTTCGACACCCTCATCCGTCTTTCCGGTTTCTCCCACGGCACAGACGTGTGGCTCGGCAACGCCAAGGATCTGATTCTCAGCGGCACGGCGACGGTCGGACAGGCGATTGGCTGCCGCGACGATATCATGCTCTATCTGATCAAATGCGGCATGCCCGAAAAGCGCGCGTTCAAGATCATGGAGGCGGTGCGTAAGGGCAGGGGACTGCCGGAGGGCGCGGAGCAGGAGATGATCGACCACGGCGTGCCGGATTGGTATATCGGCTCTTGTAAAAAAATCCAGTACCTCTTCCCCAAGGCCCACGCCGCCGCCTATGTTATGATGGCGTTCCGCATTGCGTGGTTCAAGGTGCATCATCCGCTGGCGTTCTATGCTGCGTACTTTTATCGCCGCAGCCAGAAGGACGGCTTTGACGCGGTGATGATGACCCACGGCATGGAGACGGTCAAGGCGCATATCAAGGCAATCTCCAACAACCCCGACCGCACGGCGAAGGACGACGACCTGCTGACGACACTCGAGGTCTGCTATGAATTTTATCTGCGCGGCTTCGAATTTGCAGATATTGATTTGTATGAGTCCCACGCGATTCGATTTGTGATTAAGGACGGAAAGCTTTTGCCTCCGTTCGTCGCGGTTTCGGGACTCGGCGAGAGCGCGGCGTGGGATATTTGCAGCGGGCGCGAGGGCAGGCAATTTGTCTCGATTGAGGAATTTGCCGCCGCCTGTCCGAAGGTATCCAAGACGCACATCGAAAAACTCAAGGAGGCGGGCGCGTTCGGTGACTTACCGGACACCAGCCAAATCACGCTTTTCTGAGGCTTTTTCACAAAAACAAACGTATTTTTTCGTGCAGAATCACAAAGAATCAGGTAAAATGCGAAAAGCGATTGCTGTTTTTTCGGATTTGCGCTATACTATAAGTCACCAAATCATAATTATAAGGAGTGTGTTCTCATGCAACAGCTTGAAAAACAGTTCCATATCCATTGCGTCGAGGGCGATGTCGGCCGCTACTGCATCCTGCCCGGCGACCCGGGGCGCTGCGAGTCCATTGCAAGCCTCTTTGATAATCCCGTGCATATCAGCCAAAACCGCGAGTACAATATCTATACCGGCACACTGCTCGGCGAAAAGGTCAGCGTCTGCTCCACCGGCATCGGCGGACCCTCCGCTTCCATTGCCATGGAGGAGCTGCACAACATCGGCGCGGATACCTTCATCCGTGTGGGCACCTGCGGCGGCATCAATCTGAATGTCCAGTCCGGCGATATCGTCGTCGCGACTGGCGCGATTCGCTTTGAGCATACCTCCATGGAATACGCGCCCATCGAATATCCCGCCGTCGCCAACCTCGATGTGACGATTGCCCTGCGGCAGGCTGCGCTGGCGATGGGCAAGCAGACCCATGTGGGCGTTGTGCAGTGCAAGGACGCGTTCTATGGGCAGCACAGCCCCGCGAAGATGCCTGTCTCCTATGAGCTGCTGCAAAAGTGGGAGGCGTGGAAGCGTCTCGGCGTTCTGGCAAGCGAGATGGAATCCGCTGCGCTGTTCGTCGTGGCCGATGCCCTCGGCTGCCGCTGCGGCTCTTGCTTCCATGTCATTTGGAATCAGGAGCGCGAGGCTGCGGGCTTGGATCAGAAGATGAGCGAGGATACCTCCGCTGCCGTCCGCGTCGGTGTCGAGGCACTCAAGCTCCTGATCGCGCAGGATAAGGCTGCAAAATAAATCGGAACTTTTTTCGGCGCGGTTCGTCGAAGAAGGATGAAAGGAAGTGACAACAGATATGGGACGCTTTTGGTGGACGGTATGGATCAAGGTCGCCGTGCTGGCGGTCGTGCTCCTGCTTGCCTACAATTTCGTCAGCGGTATCGTGAAGGATACCGTCGGACCGTATCTGCTGGAGGAGCCTCGGCAGGAACAGACCGACGAAGAAGAGGACATGGTGCAGAAGCTCGTCGGCAAGGTTGAAAACGCCTTCGACGTGCAGATCGACTATGAGAATTTTATCTTTGATTTCGCGAACGATTATGCGCAGAAGATGATGGAACAGTCCGACGAGGAGCATCATGTGATCTCCGAGCCGCTGTCATAGCAAAGCCCCTGCCGGAACCCCACCGGCAGGGCTTCTGCTTGTTCCCGGTGAATGGTGAACAGTGAATAGTGAATAGGTAAACTGGTAACGGTCGCTTCGCTCTTTGCTGTATTTCGCGTCCTTGTTCGCGGTCGATGCTGCCTACATGAGATTGCACCCGCGAGGGGTATGCCGCATCCGTAATGCTCCTTCGTCGCGAACGGCTGCGCAACCACGTCGCTGCGCTCCTCGCAATGACATGAGGAGGCAACCCTAATTTGTCATTGCGAGACCAGTGCGCACACTACCCGCAAGGGGTACGCCGCATCCGTAACGCTCCTTCGTCGCGAACGGCTGCGCAGTGGTCGTGGCAATCTCGGAATTGCACGCTCATTTGTTCGTGTATGGGATTTGGAGGGAAAATGGAACAGAAGAGACAGATTGCGGCGATTGCCGAGAGCGAGGAGGAACGAATGCTGCTGGTGCGCGTCTGTGACCGTTTGGAGCGGGCACGGGAGCGGGAAATGCCGGCGGCGACGGCGTTTTTAAGTCAGCGGGAGCAGGCGCTCATCCGTCAGCTCCTGCCGCAGTGCGCGTTCTTCGGCGGCACAGAGGGCGCGGAGCGGGCAGTGGCGTTTTATTTGCCCGAGTACCTGACGCGGGAGGCGTATTTTGACGAGGACGGTCCCGTTGCATGCCTGCGCGTGCGTTTTTATGAGGAGAATTCGCTGTCGCATCGGGATATCCTCGGCGCGCTGATGGGCCTGGGGATTCGGCGCGACGCGGTGGGGGATATTTGCCTGCACGAAAAGCACTGCGATATTTTTATCCTCTCGGAATTGACGCGCTATCTTTTGGATAATCTGACGAGTGCGGGCAGGCAGCATGTAACCTGTGCGCAAATCGCACTTTCACAGGCGGAGAAAACGCCGCAGAAGCTGCGGGAGGTGCGCGTGACGGTTTCGTCTTTGCGCTTGGACGCCGTGCTTGCTGCCGCGTTTCACTTGAGCCGCGGTGTCGCTGCGGAGGCGGTGAATGCGGGTAGAGCGGCAATCAACAGCCTGACAAGCTGCAAGCCCGACCGCCTGCTTTCCGAGGGCGATGAGGTCTCTCTGCGCGGCAGCGGGAAATTCCGCATTCTTACGCTTGGCGGCGAAACGAAAAAGGGCAGACTTGCGCTGACAATCGGGATTTTCATATAATGCCAACCTCTGTAGACAGGGGACATGTCCCCGCCCTACAGGGAGTTACATGACAATGACACGAAAAGGCACCCTCTTTGTCATTGCGAGGAGCGAAGCGACGTGGCAATCTATTTTCCACCTGTGTACTTTCGCGGTAATTCCTGCACCGGCGCGGGTGTACAGAGGAATTGTTGAAAAATGATGGTTAGAAGCGCAAAAACGGTTGACAAAAATCCTTGCTTTTGTTAAAATAACGGCGATAATGCGAACGATGCGTTGAGGAAGCCAATTCGTGCCGAGGGCGGCAGCGAGCGGGGGAGGGTGCAAGCCCCGCAGTCCGGACACACGAACAGCCACTTCCGAGCAGCCCGCGACGAACGGGACGGCTCATCCCCGTTAACGGATGACTAAGATGCCGTTTCACACGGCAATTAGGGTGGTACCGCGATTCACCTCGCCCCTATCTTCGGGGCGGGGTATATTCTTTCTTACGGAGGTTTTTCCCATGGCGACGAAAAAATACGGCGTAAACGAGCTGCGCGAGATGTTCCTCTCCTTCTTTGAGAGCAAGGGACATCTGCGTCTGCCCAGCTTTTCTCTCATCCCGCAGAACGACCGCTCGCTTCTGCTCATTAACTCCGGCATGGCGCCGATGAAGCCCTATTTCAAGGGTGAGGTCGAGCCGCCCCGCCGCCGCGTCTGCACCTGCCAAAAGTGCATCCGCACGGGCGATATTGACAACATCGGTCACACCGCCCGCCACGGCACCTATTTTGAGATGCTCGGCAACTTCTCCTTCGGCGACTATTTCAAGCACGAGGCGATTGCTTGGTGCTGGGAATTTTTGACAGAGGTCTGCGGTCTGGAGAAGGAGCGTCTCTATCCCTCTATCTACGAGAACGACGATGAGGCATTTGAGATTTGGAATAAGGAGATCGGCATTCCCGCAGAGCGTATCTTCCGCTTCGGCAAGGAGGACAACTTCTGGGAGCATGGCTCCGGCCCGTGCG
>JBJFGB010000031.1:0-5484 GCA_051892295.1 Faecousia sp.
GATGAAGGAAGGTATCCATCCGAAGTACGAACAGACGACGATCCGCTGTGCTTGTGGTGAGGTCATTGCGACCGGTTCCACCAAGAAGGACATCAAGGTCGAAATTTGCTCCAAGTGCCACCCTTTCTATACCGGCAAGCAAAAGCTGGTTGATACCGGCGGACGCGTTGACCGCTTCAATAAGAAGTTTGGCCTGAAGTAATGAGTAAAGTCTGCATCGTATCGGTGCGGACTTTTTTCATTCTTTGTCACATTTTGGGAGAATCGCATGGAAAATAATGAGCGCATGGTTTGCGAAAAAGCGGTGCTTGTCGGTCTGAACGCAGACTGCTTCAAGCCGGAGGAAACCGCCACATATGAGACGCTGGACGAGCTGGAAGCGCTTTTGGAGACTGCAGGCGGCTCCTGCGCGGCGAAGGTGCTGCAAAATCGCCATGCGCCCGACCCGCACAGCTTTATCGGCGAGGGTAAGGCGCAGGAAGTGTGCGAGCTTTTGCAGACGACCGAGGCAAACATGGTTATCTTTGATAATGACCTTTCTCCCTCGCAAATTCGCGCCTTGGAGGAGATTACGGGCGCGACGGTACTGGACCGCAGCGCATTGATTCTTGATATTTTCGCGCAGCGTGCGAAGACTGCCGAGGGACGCTTGCAGGTCGAGCTGGCGCAGTATCAATATCTTTTGCCGAAGCTTTCCGGCATGGGCAAGTCCATGTCACGTTTGGGCGGCGGCATCGGCACCCGCGGTCCCGGCGAGACGAAGTTAGAGACGGACCGCAGACACATCCGCGAGCGGATCAACCGCTTGCAGCAGGAGCTTACCGAGGTGCGGAAGGTACGCGCCGTGCAGAGAGAGCGGAGAATTAAGAATTCGGTTCCCGTCGTGGCTCTGGTCGGCTATACCAACGCGGGGAAATCGACCCTGCTCAATAAGCTGACCGACGCGGGAATTCCTGCAAACAACCGCCTGTTTGACACCCTCGACACGACGACGCGGCGTTTAAGGATTTCCGATCATTTGGAAGTCCTTCTTTCGGATACGGTCGGCTTTATTGCCAAATTACCGCACCATTTGATTGAAGCATTTCAGGCGACCTTGGAAGAACTGGAATATGCCGATCTTTTGATTCATGTCATTGATGCGTCCGACCCGCAGATGGAAGCGCATATCGCGGTCGTGGACAAGCTGATTGAAAAGCTTGCAAAGCCGAATGTTCCCGTAATCCGCTGCTATAACAAGGCGGATCTGGCTGAGGACATTACCGCCTGCCCGACCGGGGCGCGGTGCGTGACGACCTGCGCAAGAAGCGGTGTCGGACTGGACAGCCTGCTGTCCTGCATTGAGTCGATTCTGCTTGGAGAATTGCATCATGTGACGCTGCTGCTTCCATATGGAGAGGCGGGCGCGTTGGAGCTTCTGCACGAACAGGCACAGGTGCTGAAAACCGACTATACCGCTGAGGGCGTAGAGGTCGAAACAATCTGCTCTGAGACGCTTTACGGCAAGCTTCGCCGTTTTGTAAAGGAGCAGACGCCATGATGGAATATTTGGTGCCGACAAAGGATGCCGACGCCGAATTCATCGAGCGCCGCTCGCGTTTTATCGGGCATATCTTCCGCACCGAAACGGAGGAGGAGGCGCTTGCGCGGCTGAAGCAGATGCGCGAAAAATACTGGGATGCGACGCACAATGTCTACGCCTATATCATCAAGGACGGTGCAACACGCTTTTCTGACGACGGAGAGCCGGGCGGCACGGCGGGAATGCCTGTTTTGCAGGTGCTGCAGCGCGAGGGAATCTTCAATGTAACCTGCGTCGTCACGCGCTATTTCGGCGGAATTTTACTCGGCGCGGGCGGCTTGGTGCGCGCCTATGCGCACAGCGCGAAAATCGGTTTAGACGCTGCGGGGCGTTCCATGAAGCGCGTATGGACGAATGTCTATCTGCCGTGCCCCTATAGCTGGTATGAGCGGCTGAAGCTTGAAATTACCGCCTTCGGCGGCATCATCAAGAATACCGATTTCGGCGCGGATGTCAGTTTTGACCTTTTGCTTCCGGAAGCGCAGACACAGCCCTTCCTTGCCCGTGTATTCGATCTCTCCTCGGGCACGATTGAGGGGCTTGTCGGTGACAGCGAATATCGGGATTTTCCTATTTAACAGAAAGAAATTATGGACGAAAACAGGATACATGAATCACATAAGCGCAATCGCTTAGAGGGGTACGATTATGGCAGTGAAGGCGTTTATTTTCTGACTTTATGTACGGAAGGACGCAGAAATCTTCTTTCACGGATTGTAGCGCGCGGCATCCTTGACGCGCCTGAGACGGAACTGACTTCTTATGGGAAAGTTCTGAAAGAAGCAATTGACTATTTGAACCAAGCACGGGAAAATATTTGCGTGGAAGAATATGTGATCATGCCGAATCATCTGCATATTCTTGTGCGGATAACAAAGGCTTGTAAGGGCGCGTCAGGGATGCCGCGCGCTACAGATGCCGTTATACCGAGATTTGTCTCTTTTTTGAAGCGCTACACCAATCGCACTTCCGGAAAGCAACTATGGCAGACGAGCTACTATGACCATATTATCCGCAGTGAAGCGGATTTTTGGAAGCATCTTCGATATATCGAAGAGAATCCCGCAAAGTGGTTAGAAGACCAATACTATAGGGAGGAAGCGCCATGACGATTAGAGAGCGGTTAGAGCAGGAGGAACACATTCGATTCTCGGAAAAAGCGCAGTTTTCCGATGCCTCTCGGGGACGCCCTCAGGTGGAGACGGAGACAGAGAACGATGTGCGCACCTGTTATCAGCGCGATTCCGACCGTATTTTGCACAGCAAATCCTTTCGCCGTCTGATGCACAAGACGCAGGTCTTTTTGCAGCCGGAGGGAGACCACTACCGCACACGCATGACCCATACCTTAGAGGTTGCGCGGATTGCCCGCACAATCACGCGGGCATTGCGGCTCAACGAGGATCTCGCCGAAGCAATTGCCTTCGGGCATGACCTCGGACATACGCCCTTCGGGCACGCGGGAGAGGTTGCGCTCTCGGAGGTTATGGGAAAGCCCTTCCGGCACAATGAGCAATCCCTGCGCGTGGTGGATTTTTTGGAAAAGGAGGGTCAGGGGCTGAACCTGACCTACGAGGTGCGCATGGGCATTCTCGGACATACGCGTTCGAGCCGTCTGCCGGAGACGCTGGAGGGGCAGATTGTCCGCAAGGCGGATCAGATTGCCTATATCAACCACGACATTGACGATGCCATGCGCGCGGGGATCTTGACCAACGCCGACATTCCCAAGGAAATATCCGATGTGTTGGGAACGGATCACCGCGACCGAATCAATTCCCTTGTGACGGACATGATCTTTCATACGCTGGATGCAGGAACGCTGGGCATGACGGCGGAGGTTGAGAAAGCGATGGAGGCGCTGCGCAGCTTTATGTTTGAACGCGTCTATAAAAACCCCGTCGCCAAGGGCGAAGAGGTAAAGGCGCGGCGCATTTTGCAGCAGCTTTATGAATATTACAGCAAGCATCCCGAGGCGATTCCGGCGGATTTCCAGCCGCAGATCGACTTTGAAGGGATGGAACGCGTCATCTGCGATTATATCGCGGGTATGACGGATAAATACGCCATGTATAAATACGATGAGCTGTTCATCCCGACGGCATGGCAGGTGCGGGGATAGAAAGGGGTAAGACGGATGGCATTTCCCTCTGCGTTTCTCGACGAACTGAATAACCGCAACCCGATTGAGGAGGTCGTGGGGCAGTATGTCGCCTTGACGCGCAGGGGCAGCAACCTTTTCGGGCTTTGCCCCTTCCATGGAGAGAAGACTGCTTCCTTCTCCGTTGCGCCCGAGAAGGGGATATACTACTGCTTTGGCTGCCACAAGGGCGGCGGTGTCATCAACTTCATCATGGAGATTGAAAACCTCAGCTATCCTGATGCGGTGCGTTTTTTGGCAAAGCGCGCCGGGCTTGAGGTGCCGGAGGATGGCACAAATCAGTCGCAGTACAAGAAAAAAGAGCGTCTGTGGGCGCTGTGTAAAGAAAGTGCGCGTTTTTTCAACGAACAGCTTCGCTCCCCAAACGAGGGCGAGGTTCGTGCATATATTGCCAAGCGCGGATTATCCCCCTCGACCGTGACGCGCTTCGGGCTTGGGTTCGCGCCGAACGCATGGAGCGCGCTGCTGGACGCAATGACGGCGAAGGGCTTTACCAAAGAGGAGCTTTACGATGCCGGACTTGTCCTGCAAAACCGCGAGAAGGGCACCTTCTACGACCGCTTCCGAAATCGTCTGATGTTTCCGATCATTGATGTGCGCGGAAATGTGATTGGCTTCGGCGGACGCGTCATGGATGATTCGACACCGAAATATCTCAATTCCCCCGAGACGATTATTTTTAATAAACGACGAAACCTTTTTGCGATGAATATCGTCAAAAAGAGTAAGCAGGGCTTTATCATTCTAACCGAGGGCTACATGGATGCCATCGCGCTGCACCAATACGGGTTTGACTGCGCGGTCGCGTCCCTCGGCACCTCGCTGACACAGGAGCACGCGGACATGCTGTCCAAATATACAAACGAAATCGTGCTGACCTATGACGGCGACGCTGCCGGACAGAACGCGACACAGCGCGCGATCCCGATGCTGGAAAAGACGGGGTTGCGTGTGAAGGTGCTGCGGATGCAGGGCGCGAAGGATCCCGACGAATTTTTGAAAAAATACGGCGCGGATCGCTTCAAGCTCCTTCTGGAAGGCTCGGAGAATCAGGCGGAGTATCGCCTGCGTTCGCTGCGGATGAAGTTTGATCTTACGACGGACGAGCAGAAAGTGGAGTTTGCCAAGCAGGCGGCAGAGCTGATTTCGACCTACACGACCGCCGTTGAGCGCGAAATCTACGGTGTAAGGGCAGCGGAGATGGCGGGATTATCCCCTGAGGTCATGAAGCTGGAAATTGGCAAGGCATTCAAACGCCGTGTGGCGACGGAGAAAAAAACGCAGCAGAAGCGGGATTTGGAGATTGCCGCCGCAAGGCAGCCCAGAGCGCGCGAGCTGCACTATGACAACGTACGCTCCGCGATGGCGGAGGAGGGCGTTTTGCGGATGCTGCTGCGTGAACCCGCACTGTTTGATCGCATTGGCGGTCTGACGGAGGAGGAGTTTTCCGTGCCGATGTTCGGTAAGGTCTTCTCCGTGTGGCTGGAGCGGCATCTCGAGGATCTTCCGCTCGATTTGGCGTGCCTTGCCGAAGGACTGAGTTCTGCCGAAATGTCGCATTTGACAGGGGTACTGCAAAAGCAGGACGCGCCTTTGTCGGAGGATGCGTTTGATGACTGCGTCCGCATCATTCGAGAGGAACACCGTCATGCGCAGGTAAGCGATGCAAGCAGCCTTCGGGCAATGCAGGAGAGCCTGCGCAAGAAGAAAGGATATGGAGGTACATAGCATGGACGAGATG
>JBJFGB010000032.1:0-23235 GCA_051892295.1 Faecousia sp.
TCGCCCTTCTTGACCTTCGCGCCGTTCTGCACGCGGACATCGAGGATGGTGCCGGGCATCGGAGCGTTGACCTTTGCGCCTGCGCCTGCGGCGGCGGGAGCTGCGGGTGCGGCAGCGGGAGCGGCGGGCTTTGCGGCGCTCATCGTCGCGGGAGCCTGCATTTCTTCGATTTCAACCTCATAAAGAGAGCCGTTCACATTGACACGATATTTTTTCATAGTTCATTTCACCTTTCCGTATGTTTCTTAGATTTTTTTGATGGACAGAATGCGGATGGCGGACGCATCTGTTCCGCTGTATTCCGCAACGGCTGCGGCGATTGCTGCAGCAAGCTCAGCGCGATTCGGGATAGCAGCGGGCGCGTCGGAGACGGGAGACTGCTTGGATTGCTCCTCTTTTGTGCCTGCACGGCAGATCAAGCCGAGCAGATAGCAAAGCGCAATGATCAAGACCAGCACGACAAAAACCGTTCCGATGCCCATGACAACAACAAACCAGTTCTGCATTGTTTTCCTCCTCACATGTTTTGAAATTTATCTATATCTATCGGATGTTTCGCCGAGAATAGATACAAAGGGATGCGGCTTACGCGATGGTGAAGCCGACTGAGGCAAGCAGCTTGCCGTTTACATAGATCTCAAGCGTGTAGTTTCCGGCTGCGGACGCCTCGCCGGAGCTTGCGGGCAGCGGAATCGCGCCGGCGTGGCGGCGGCTGTACCACATGTCGTTCCACGGGAGCGTCTTAGAAACATCATTGACAACTCTGCCTGCATCGTCACGCAGGACATAAAGCAGCGTGACTTCGTCCGTTGAGGAGTTGACCGCATTGACTTCAATGCAGACTGCGACCTGTTCCTCCGAGGAGAATGTTGTCTTGTGATTCCGCAGATCGTTGTAATTCCAATTTTCCTTCTCCGGCAGCAGCCAGAGGGAAATGTATCCGCTCGCAGCGCTTAACGGCGGTGCAGGCGATACGCCGAACTCGTCAAAAACGCCTGTTTCCGCGGTGCGGAAGGTCGTCTTCGTCGTGCCGAAGATGGGACGCGAGCTGTCGTTTGCCGTCAGCGTGAGGGAGACGATATATTCCGCGTTCGGGATCAGATTGCGCAGAACAACGGAATTTCCGGTCACTGCGCTGTTTTCCGCGTCGGGCATATAGTCTGCGTGGAAGCTGCCGACGGTGTTATAAGAGACGTACCAGCCGCCTTCCGGCGCGCCTACGGGTGTGTCCCATGTGACCGTCACCGTGCCGTCCTCGTTCGTCTTCGCCGCGATATTTTCGACAATGATCGGATTAGAGGGCAGCACGAGGGATTCGGGAGAGTCCATGCCGCCGGCACTGACGCTGAAGGTGTAATCACGGCTCAGATCCGGCAGGGTGAAGGTATAGGAGGTCTCGCCGGTCGTGCCCGCAATCGGTGTAAGCCCCTCTGCCTCGCAGGTGAGTGTCCACTCCTCGGGCAGATTTTCGCCTGCCTCCCAAACGACGGTGACGCTGTTGCCGTTAATTTCGGAGACATTGAGATTTTTCGCCTCTACAATCGGCAGAAGCTCATATTCCACGGTGGTCTGACCGGACAGGTAGACGCTGTCGGTGTTTTCCAGGGTAAAGGTATAGCACTGATATTGCTCTAATCCTGTGATAAGATAGGAATTACCCTCAAATTCAAAAGTATCCGACTTGCCGGAACCGTCGTCGTAGGAGACTTTCCAACGAGCGGGGGAGGGACCCTCCTGGATGAACGAGAGCAATACCTCGCCGTCCGCGTTGCCGCGCGCAGCGGTGAAGGAGGTAATCTCCGTAGACTCGGGCGTGGTGACGCTCAAGGTATAGGTGCTTGCAGAGGTGAGCTTATGGCGCGCGGCGGCGGAGACGGTAACGGTATAGGTTGTGTTTTCCCGCAGCCCCGTGAAGGTGAAGCGATTTCCGCTGACCGTGAAGGGATAGGCATTGCCGTAGCTGTCGGTGCAGGCAAGCGCGAAACGGTCAATACTGTCCTCGCTCTCCAACTCGATGACCATTTGCTCCGTGGTGCATGAGAGCATGTTCAGTTTTTTCACATCCACAAAATACCATGTCAGCAGGTAGTATGCCACGGCGGCAATCGCAAGCAGAAGCGCGACGATGATGCCGATTTTGAGTGCCTTACCCCCCTTGGGCGGCGCGTCCTCTTCGTCTTCCTCTTCCTCCGACGCGGCCTGCGGATCCACATAGTCATGCGTCTGCACGGGCGCTTCCTCCATATGCATTGTCAGCCCCTCGGGATTCTCTTCCGCAGGTACGGGCGCAGATTTTTCGCCGACGCAGCGGTTAACAGCGGCAAGAAGCTCGTCAAGATCCATTTGATCGGGATCAATCTCCGTCTCCGACAGGGCAGAAGCGGTATCCTCCAGCGGCGGCTCTTCCGCAATCAGGGGCGGCGTGTCCTCCGAGACAGGCGCTTCCCCGCCCCCCGAAACGGTTTCTTCCTTTTTGTTCGGTTGCGTCTGCGGCGCAGGAGCTGCAGGTTTTTCCGGCTTCTTGGGCGCGGCGGGAACAGGTGTCAGAAGAATTGCGGGATCGACATCTGCCTCTGTGCCGGCTCCGGAAAGATCCGGCGCGAAGCTGTGTCGGAAATCCTCGTCGAGCTTATCCGCATCCGTCATGCGCATCGGTGTTTCTTCCTCCGCTTCCTCCGAGACGGCATCCGTGATCGGCGCGACTTCCGAAACAATCGGGGGAACAATCAAGGTGTCCGATACCTCGTTGCGCTGCATATACAGGATAAGCGCCTGCTTCAGTTCCTCGGGCGTCTGATAGCGGTCGGCTTGCTTGAACGCGCATGCTTTCAGAATAATGCCAGCAAGCTCGTAATCGGCGTAGATCGGTGTCGGCAGCGGTTTTCCGGTCATTCGGAGCTTGTCTGCCATTGCATCGCCGGTGTTTTCGTCCTCGAAGGGACCGTGATTTCCGTTATAGATACGGTAAAGCACCATGCCGAGTGAATACAGATCAATGGTCGTATTCGGAGAGGTCGTGATATCTGCCAGCTCCGGCGCAGAGAAGGGACCGATGTACTCTTCCGGCAGGCAGGAGTATTTCAGCTCTTGCAAGGAAACCAAGCCGAGATCGCCGAGCAGAAATTTTCCGTTCGTCATGAAATAAATGTTTTCGGGCTTGATGTTTCCAAAAAGGTAGCCTGCCTCGCGGCACGCGGAGATTGCGTCGCAGATATCAATGCCGAGATTGACCGCGCGCAGATGCGTCATGGCGTTGTGCGCGTAAAAATCGTTCAGCGGGATGTACAGCGGGTAAAGAATATAGACATCGTAACCGACGCCGGATTCCTTCGGCTCAATCTGGTAGGAAATCGCGCCTGCAAAGCTGCCCGAAGCGGCAAGCTTTTTCCCAATCTCCAGCTCCGACCGAATGTCGGCGGCGACTCTGCCGTAATACGCATGCACGGCGGCCTCGTCCGGATATGCGCCGGAGAGAATCAAGGCACGTACCTGACTGTCAGAGGCGGGAACGGAGATGCGTTTGAGGATGAACCGTTCGCCCGATGTGCTGCGCAGCGTATAGCAGGTGCGACCGTTGTGTCCGGCGATTTCCTTATCCACCGCCATATGATCGAGCAGAGGAGAAATCATTTTGAGTTCGGACATCATTTTCGCCTCCTTAATAAAAAAGAAAAACTCAAATTCATGCAATTATATACTATGACATTTTTTCAAAAAAATCAATAGCTATTCTTGTGTTCTGCGGGAGAAAATGATATGATATAAAAAAGGAGACGAAAAAAAGAAGAAAAACAGAAGGCCTACACAGAAAGGAGTTGACCGCATACACGTCGTATGCAGGAATATGGAGCAGATGAATCAAAAGGCGGTTTGCTATTATTGCGGCACGATTTACGATGAGGAGCGCGGCAAATGTCCCCTCTGCGGAAGTACCGCCCGTTCTACCGACGCGCAGCAGCCGACGCGGAGGGAGCGCTTGACGGAGGAGGAGCGGAAAGCCCGCAGAAGCGGCGCGAAGGGAAAGTATGCCGCGCAGAAAAAGAATAAGAGCGAAAAGGAAGCGCCGAAGGGCATCCTGATTGCGGCGGTGGTATTCCTTGCGCTTGCGGTGCTTGTGGTATTTTATTTTATCGGAGATATGATTGGCTGGTGGCCGGGGTTTGAGAACCTTGTCCAGCGGGATGAGCCGAGCATTTCCGTGGCAAACGGGGATTGCGAGGAACTGCTTCTCTCTTCTGAAACGCTGGGTTTTGCCGCCGTAGGTGAGACTAAGGAACTGACCGTCAGTGTCAATCTCTCGTGCGACGAGAAGGTCTACTGTCACAGTGAGAATTCTCAGGTTGCCGAGGTCGCGGAAACGGCAACTACGGCGATGGGGAAGGAACTGAAATCCGTGACCTTTACGGTCAAGGCGGTTTCGGAAGGGCAGACGCAGATTGTGGTGGAGTGCGGAGACAAGCAGGCTTCCTGCGAGATTGTCTGCGGCGCGGAGGATCCTTCACAGCCGGATAATCCGGACGCGCCGACTTCCGGCGATGCATTTGTCCCGCAGTTGAACTACGATTCCGATGTGACACTCAACGAAAAGGGCGAGAGTGCAACGCTGCGCGTGACGAATTTGCCTGACGGCGCGGAAGTCCTTTGGCGCAGCGCGAATGAAAGCATTGCCTCGGTCGATGCAGACGGCACGGTGACGGCAGTCGGCAGCGGCACGACGACCGTGACCGCAGAGGTAGACGGCAAGACCGCTGAGGTGAAGGTGAATTGCACGTTCTCCGGCAGCACCGGTGACGGCGCACATTTACAGGCGGGCAGAGAGGATGTCTCTGTCAGCGTAGGTGAGAAATTCGATCTTTATCTCTACGATTCCAACGGAAATCACATCGACGATATTACCTATACCGTTGGCGACCCGAGCATTTGCGAGGTCAAAAACAGCTATGTCACCGCACTGGCACGGGGTACGACGAAGATCACCGTGACCTACAAGGGACAGGAATTTGTCTGCATCGTCCGTGTCGGATAAGCGATGTTCATATGGAAAAACGGATTCAGAGCCGAGCGCGCCGGAGATGACCTTGACGGCATTCATAGCTCCGCGTATCCGTCATAACGATTGAAACGCAGCCCCCTCCTCGAATCGGACAATTCGGGGAGGGGGATTTTGCGTATTCTCAGTGCTTTCTCCATGTGGAGGGGCGGAACAGCAGAAGCATGGGGAAAATCTCCAATCTGCCGAACAGCATATCCAGCGACAAAACGACCTTCGACAAGGCGGAAAAATTGGCGTAGCTGCCCAACGGGCCGATCTCGATGCTCACGCCGGGACCGATGTTATTCAGCGTGGCAAGCACCGAGGTGACGGTTGTTTCCGCGCCGAAATTATCGAAGGCGACCAGCGCGATGGAAAACAGCGCGATGAAAAGATACACGATTAAAAACGCGCTTGTGCCGCGAATCACGTCGGAGCTGACGCGCTTGCCGTCAACGGTCATGACCTCGACGGCATGGGGATGCAGCATATGGCGGATTTCCGAGCGGGCGTATTTGAACAGAATCAACAGACGGCTGACCTTGATGCCGCCGCCTGTCGAGCCTGCACACGCGCCGATGACCATCAGAGTGACTAAAATCACCTTGGAAAACTCCGGCCAAAGGGAGAAATCCACCGTGCCGAAGCCCGTGGTCGTGATGATCGAGCCGACGGAGAAAGAGACATGGTGCACCGCCTCGCCCACCGTGCGGAAGTAGCCGCCCGTCAGCATCAGATTCACTGTGATCAGCGTGACGGCTGTAAGAATGATGCCGAGATAGCATTTTAATTCGGAGTTCTTCCAAATCAGACGGAATTTTCGACAGATCAGGAAGAAATATATCGAGAAATTCACACCGAACAGAATCATTGCAATCGTTGTGACCGACTGAATATAGGGAGAATAGCTTGCCAGCCCGTCCGCCCTGACCGAGAAGCCGCCGGTGCCCGCGCTGCCGAAGCTCAGGCAAAGACTGTCAAACAGCGAAATCTCGCCCCAGCCGAACCAATTGCCGAGCTGATAGGCAAGAACCTGAAGCAGGGTCATGGTGATGTAGATGGTATACAGGATTGCCGCCGAGGTGCGCATTTTCGGCACCATCTTGCTCACGGAGGGACCCGGCGACTCCGCCCGCAGCAGATAGATGCTCTCGCCCGACATCGGCACGACCGCGAGCATAAACACAAGCACGCCCATACCGCCGAGCCAGTGGGTGAAGCTCCGCCAGAACAGCAGGCAGTGCGGCATCGCCTCAACATCGGTCAGAATGCTTGCGCCCGTGGTCGTAAAGCCGGAGACCGTCTCAAACAGCGCGTCTAAATAGCTCGGGATCGCGCGGCTGAACCAAAAGGGCAGCGCGCCCACGAGCGAAATTACAATCCACGAGAGGGAGACCATCACAAAGCCGTCCCGCGCGTGCATTGTGCGGCGCGTCTTCGGTTTCAGGAGAATCAACGGCAGCCCGATGAGCGCGCATACGCCGATTGCTGCAAGATGACTGTAAAGCTCCCGCTCCCCATAAATCAGCGCGACAAAGCAGGGCAGCAGTAGAAAGCCGCCAATCAACAGCAAAACGTAGCCCAAAAGGGACAGGATCATTCGATAGTTCATGCCCGGGCTCTCCGTTTGTCGAGGATGTCGTCGAGGTCGTTCAGCCCCGTCACAGTCGTCACGACGATGACGGTGTCGCCCGGCTCAATGGTGTCCTTGCCGCCCGGCGTGAGGATTTTGCCACCGCGGTTGATTGCGCCGATGAGCAGATTCGGCTGTAAGGTCAGCTCCATGAGCGGCTTGCCGCAGACGGCGGACTTCGCCGTGGCGCGGAATTCCAGCGCCTCGACACGGTTGCCGACCAGCTTGTAAAGCGTTTCCACATTTGAGCCGAGGGAATTCTGCATCGCACGGACATAGCGGACGATGTGGTCGGCAGCGATGTAACGCGGATGAAACACGCTGCCCAAGTCCATCTGCTTAATGATATGCGAGAAGGTCGTGCGGTTGATCTTTGTTACGATCTTTGCGTCGGTGATACTGCGGGCGTAGAGACTCATCAGCACGTTTTCCTCGTCGATGCCCGTCAGAGAGGCGACAGCGTCCATTTTTGCGATGCCCTCCTCGGCAAGCAGGCGCTCATTTGTCGCGTCGCCGTGAATGACGGTCGCCTCCGGCAGCACCTCGGAGAGGTGGTCGCAGGTCTCCGGGTTTACCTCGATGATCTTGACACTCGCACCGAAATCAAGCATCAGCTTTGCGAGGTAATAAGAGATTCTGCCGCCGCCGAGGAGCATTACCCGCTTGACGGGATCGGTCTGAATGCCGATCTTGCGGAAGAATTTAGCCGCGGTTTTCGGCTTGGCGACGAAGCTGATGCGATCGCCTGCCTGCAGCCGGAAGTTGCCGGCGGGGATAAAGACCTCATGCTCGCCGCGTTCAACCACGCAGATCAGCACGCCGGTTTGCAGCCTGCCCAGCGTCTGTAGGGTCATGCCTGCGAGGGGTGAGGTCTCGGGCAGACGCACCTTATGCAGCTCAACGCGCCCTTTGGAGAAGGTGTCGATTTTGATTGCGGAGGGCGACCGCAGGATGCGCGCGATCTCCAGCGCGCTGGCAAGCTCCGGATTGAGCGCCATGCTCAAGCCGAGGTCGTCCTGTACCAGACGGATGCCGGCGGAATATTCGGGATTGCGGACGCGGGCGATGGTGTTGCCCACGCCCAGCTTTTTGGCAATCAGACAGGCAAGCAGATTCTCCTCATCCGTGGACATGACCGCGATGGCGAGATCGGAACGGTCAACGCCTGCCTCTTTTTGTGTTTCAAGGGTAATGCCGTTGCCTTCTACGGTCATCACATCAAGAGTGTTGACCGCATCTAAAGCGTCAGCGCTGCGGTCAATGACCGTGATCTCATGTCCCTCGCGCAGAAGCTGGTCTGCAAGGGTTACGCCGATTTTCCCCGCGCCGATGATTACGATTTTCATGGATTCGTGTGCCTCCTGTCGGATGCTTTCATGGAATACCATAGCACATTTCATGCAGGAAAGCAACCGTGAAGTGCAAAAGAAGCCGCTTTCAATTCCCGGCATCATGCAAAAAAGCATCCTCCCGCGTTTGCGGGAGGATAGCGATTTAAAGGACACTGCATAGGCGGGTCTTCATGAATTTTTCATTCAAATGTTCCAATACATTGGGCAGCTTCGTAAAGCGGGCGACGAGCCAGCCGATTTCTGCGACGGCAATGCCGGAGAGCACGTCAAGCAGGACATGCTGCTTGGTAAAGAGCGTCGAGGCAAAGACGAGCAGCGTGCCGATGGTGCAAAGCACGCTCGTCTGCGCGCGGTGCCGCAGGGATTTGCACTCATAGATGTACCTCGTGCCGAGCCATGCCACAAAGCAGTGGATGGAGGGGAAGAGATTGGTGGGCGTATCGACCCAATAGATAAACCGCATCACAAAGGGGATGAAGCCGCTGCCCTCCACCTCGGGGCGGACATTTGTGGTTGGCAGCACCACAAAGAAGACGAGGCAGATCAATTTCGCGACGAAATCCGCCGCTGCCAGCCGATATGCCAGCTTTGGGCTTTCTCTTGCGACGGTGGTATTTTGATAGATCCAGAATACGAAGGTGCCGATATAGACCAGCACCCACGCCGGTTGAAAGGGGGTCGCCCGGTCGAACGCCGTCGTCATATCGAGCGCGTCGGCATAACCGGTGAAGAGCTGAATGAGCTTTGCGCCCTGATAGGCGAGAAGATTCATCAGTCCGGTCAGCGTCAGCGGCAGAATTGCATAGGTCGGGATGATTTTGCGCAGGGTGCGCCGAAACATGGAGGTCACCTCGGTTGTTTTTTCTAACATTATAGCGGAAATCCGCGCAAAGTCAATCTCACGCTTCGACAATATTGATGCAATAGCGCATCAGAATTACCGCAAGCTGGGCGCGGGTGGCGTTGCCCTGCGGGTCGAGCCGCTGATTGCCGACGCCGCTGATCAAGCCCTCGGCGACCGCCCACGACATGGCACCCTGCGCATAGCTACTGATGCTGCCTCGGTCGCCGAATGCCGAGAGGTCGGCAAAGGCGGAGATGGGATAACCCTTGTAGCTTGTGTAGCGGAGCAAAATGGTCGCCGCCTGTTCGCGGGTCACTTCTTCCTCGGGGGCAAACTTGCCGCCGCCAACGCCGTCAATGATGCCGCGCAGCTTCCCCCATGTTACGGCGGAGCTGTACCACTCTGATGCCGGCACGTCGCTGAAATCCGTACCCGGCAGAATCGCGGGGGAGCCCTCCAAACGGTAGAGCACCGTCACGAGCATGGCACGGGTCATGGTACCCTCGGGATCAAAGCGCCCCTCTGCGACGCCGTTGAACATACCGTGGGAGATCGCGTAATCCACGCCGTCGTGGTACCACCGGCTGCGGTCTAAATCTTCGTATTGCAGAGAGAGGCAGCGGCTCTCCGTGAAATGAACCGTCAATGTGCAGTCGGCGGTTTGGTCGGAGAAGAAAAACTTATTGCCGTCCTGCGTAACGGTTGCCGCGTCTGCCGGTGTGAGCGTCCAGCCGCTGACGGTGTAATTCTCGTTCGGCACGGCGAGAACATAACCGGTTTTCACCGTCACCTTGCCGTAAGCGGGCGTGTCAGAGGCGGCATTGACCGTGTATTCCGAGCTTATCAGCAGGGGAATGGTCAGCGGATAATCGGCGACCGCGCCCTCACTCGGCTTTCTCGGATCGGTTTGACCAAGCGACTCGGCAGCGGTGTATGCGCCGGTTTCATCATAGCGCGAGAGGACAACATGGTTGTCATAGATCGTCAGCACGGAGAGGGTGCGCGTATCATTGGTAGCGCTCGTGGAGTAGCCGACATAGCCCGCGTTCAGATAGGTGAAGTTGAGCGTCTGCTTGTTGCTGCCCGCCGCGCCGTGGTTTGGCGTGTTGACATCCAGCGTCTGACCCCGCGCGACAAAGTTGACCGCGCCGCCCCAGCCCGCCTCATAGTCCGCAGCAGCGCCGGAATGGTTATGCCCGAAGAGAAACAGGACGTTCAGTTCCTCGGCGGCTTCGTTCAGTTCGGAGAAAATGAGACTTGCGTAGGGATTGTCGCCGCCGTTATAGCGGGTGGAGTAGTGCAGTGGGACATGGCAAAGCACAAGGAGCGGACGCAGCTCCTTTGCCGCAATCAGCTCGTCCATGCACGCGCCCAAACGCTGCGCGGTCGCGGAGATCGTGCTTTCCATCGCAGTGGTTTGGCTGTAAGGAAAGTCCTTTTCGTTGATGACATATACGAGGTAAGCGTCTTCCGCGTCATAGGGCTGCAAGCCGCTTTCGGCAAGCGCGGGCGTTCCCTCGTAGTCATGATTCCCCTGCGTGAACAGGGTCGTGTGTGAGGCAGTATAGCCATCGCCGAAGGAATCATCCAGCATCGAGCGGATATAACCGATGCCCTCGCTCGAGCAATGCGTGCCGTCGCCGTCGGACTGGAAGTGGTCGGTATAGTCTCCGACAAACAGCGCCGCGTCAGGTGTTACGCCGTCGGCGGCGACGGAGGAGAGAAGCGCTTTCAGCGAGACCGCGCGCGGCTGCTCGTCCAGCGGCGTATCGTCGTAGAGAAAACGGTTATAGGAGGGACGGTAGCAGTTGTTTTGAAAATCCGAACCAAGCAGGATTGTGACGGGAGCCTCCGCCGCCTGCGCAAGCGGCAGACAGGACAGCAGCAGGACAAGGATCAGCAGAACGGAAACGGCACGTTTCATGGGGTTATTCCTCCTTTTTTGTCTCTCGGAAGGCGAAAAAGCGCTGCCCGAGGTAGTTGAAGCCGACGAACAGACACATCCCTGTCAGCATGGCGAGATTATCGCGCACAGTCTGTGATGCGCCGGACAGGAGATGATATACGGCGGGCTTTGCAAGGCCGTAAGCGAGCAGGTAGCACACCACGATATTCAGCGCGAAACGGACAATCACACCGACACCGCTGCCTTTGTATTTGAAGGTAAAGTAGCGGTTGAGAAAATAGCTCATCACGCTTGCCAGTGCGTAGCTGATTGCCGTGGACGGCCAGTAGCCCAGTCCCGCCCAGTTGTAGAGCAAAAACATCAATCCGTTGCCGACGAGTGTATTCAGCACGCCGACCAGCAGAAATTTCCACAGCTTTGCGTCAAAGAGCGACAAAAGCTTCTTTTTCATATGAAGACCTCCAAAGGATATTATTATCATCATAGTAGAAAACAGAGAAAAAAGCAAGAAAAATCCTCAGCCAAGCGGCTGAGGATAGAGAATCATTCCCAACAGGTCCAAATATTGCCTTCACTGGAAACGGTGAAGATCGGTTCGCCGTCCGTGGAGAGGTAGCATAGCACAACAGTCAGCGCGCCGGAGCGGCACTGCGCAGTGATGTCGAGGTCGATGGAACGCGCCTGATTCAAATAGGTCTCCGGCGCAAGCTCGTCAACATAGACCTTTCCGCCGATGCTGCACGCATCCTCATAGGACAGTGAGGAAACGCGGGAAAGCGTTAAGGTATTGGTTTTCCTGTCATATTCCCGCACGAACTCCGGCAGCTTCTGCGCGGCATATTCCTCTATGGAAAGGGACTGTGCAGTGGATTCCGTCTCTTGCGTTTCGCGGTAGATTGAGATAAAACGGATGCACAGAAATACGCCCGCAGTGAGGAGAACTACTAAAATAATCGCGACGGCGATAATCAGCCATTTTTTCATCTTTGCACCACCTTTGTCAACAGTATAGCGCAAAGGACGCAAAAAGTAAAGAGTTTACACGGCTTCAAGCTCGGCGCTTGTTAAGAGGTCGGAGAAGACTGTGCGGTATTCTTTTTCGTGCGCTGCGTCGCATATGACGGAGAGAGCGTAGTAATACGCACCGTCGCTGAACAGTGCGGCGGAGCAGGCGAGGTCACCCTCCTCACCGGCTGCCGTCCATGCGAAGCGGTATTCCTCCTGCGGGAAACTGCACACGCGCAGAAGCTCCAGCTCGTCTGCGGGTCTGCCCGTTACGCGGAGCAGGGCGTCCTCCAGCGAATCGGCGGAGAAGACCTCCTGTATGAGTGTATAATCCTCGTGCAGAAAGACTGCGCTGCGCCCCTCATCGGACGAGGAGGCGAGGATGGCGTCGGTCGGGAAATCGGCGGTCAGATAGAAGCCCGGCGTACTCGGCGCGGCGGGACACGCAATTGTCTCAAGCGCGTTGGCTTGCTTGACAGCGCAGGCGGACAATGTTAAAATAAGCGGTAACAGGAACAAGACAAATGCTCTTTTCATGAGACACCTCCGAAGGGACTGATGATATGTTCTATTATTACGCGGGATATCTCCTGTGTATGAATCTGCTGGCGCTGATTTTTATGTATGCCGACAAACGCCTTGCAAAAAAGAAAAAATGGCGGATTCCCGAAAAAACACTCTTTTTGGTGGCAGGACTCGGCGGAAGCCTCGGCGGACTGCTGGGGATGTATCTGTTCCGCCATAAAACGCGGCACTGGTATTTTGTCGTGGGCTTTTGGCTGCTCTTTCTTGCACATACCGCGCTGACTGTTTTCCTCTTTTACATGGGAGCGTTGCGGCTTCCGTAAAAAATGACCCGAAAAGATGATTTTCGGGTCATTTGTGTCCTAATTTGTGTTTGGTGCCGTCCGGCTCGAGGACATAAGTGTTGTCAAGCTGCGCGCAGAGATTTTTGCGGAAGGCGGCGATGTATTGCTCCCGCAGGGCGGCGCGCTCCTTTGTCTCTTCCTCGGTCAGACCCTCGGCTTTTGCCTTGCGCGCAAGCTCGTTGATCCGTTTGACCAGCTCATCCATATTCATGTTCTATCAACTCCCGCCTATATCTTAGCGTTTTCCGCCCGTTCTGTCAAGGAAACACTTGCCTCGGGCTGTGCTTTGGGATATAATATTCCCATCAACTTCGGAGGAAATGCGATGAAGGTAATGGTGATCGGCGGCGGCGCGTCGGGTATGATGGCGGCGCTGACCGCGTCCGAACAAAAGAGTAACGAGGTCATTCTGCTGGAACGGCAGGCGCGGATGGGCAGAAAGCTCCTTGCTACGGGCAACGGGCGCTGCAATCTGACCAACCGCAATTTGACGAGGGAGAATTATCACGGAGAGCTGCCCGACTTCTGCGGCTATGCGCTGCGGCAGTTCGGCGTGGAGCAGACGTTGGCTTTTTTTCGCTCGCTCGGACTGTTGACCGTGACGGAGGCTTCCGGGCGCGTTTATCCGCTCAGTGACAGCGCGAACAGCGTCGCGGATGTCCTGCGGCTGACGCTTGAGCAGCGGGAGAATGCTTCCATTGTGACGGGTGCGGAGGTTACGGAATTGCGCCGAAAGAAAGGACGCTTCTATGCCGCGGCGGGAGAGCAAAGCTTTGAAGCTGACCGCGTGATCGTCTGCGCAGGCGGCGCGGCGGGCGCAAAGTTAGGCGGCACGGATTTCGGCTACCGCTTATTGACCTCCTTCGGGCATACACGCACGAAGCTCTATCCCGCCCTTGTCCAGCTCCGCACCGATACGACCTATGTCCGCTCCCTCAAGGGTGTGCGCTGCGACGCGGCGGTGCGCTGCGGCAAAGAGACCCGGCGCGGCGAGGTGCAGTTTACGGACTACGGCGTGAGCGGCCCCGTGATTTTTGAACTGTCCCGCGCGGTATCTGTCGGCGGGGCGGAGCAGACCCTTTTGCTCGATTTGCTGCCGGATATCTCAGCGGAGGAGCTTTCGGAGCTGCTGAAAACGCGCTGCACTGCGCTGCCGCAGCTCAAGGCGGAGGATTTGCTCACCGGGATGCTCCATAACCGTCTCGGCAGGACGCTCCTGCGCGCCTGCGGCTTCTCCTTGGAAATGCCCTGCGGGGAATTTGACGGGGAAATGCGGGCGGCGCTTGGGAAAAAGATCAAGCATTTTGCGCTGCCCGTTCTCGGCACCATGGGTATGGACGGCGCGCAGGTGACTGCCGGCGGCATCCGCACGGCGGAGTTTGACGAAAAAACGATGGAAAGCCGCCTCTGCGCCGGGCTTTACGCTGCGGGAGAGGTGCTGGATATCGATGGGGACTGCGGCGGCTATAACCTGCAATGGGCGTGGTCGTCGGGTCGCCTCGCGGGAGAATTGAGGGGGAAGAAATGATTCGCATTCGGGATATTACGCTTCCCTTGGAGCATGACAAGGGCGCGCTTCTTTACCACGCGGCGCAGGCGCTGCATATCCGCGCGTCGGAGATTTCGTCGCTGCAAATTTTTCGCCGCTCGCTGGACGCAAGAAAAAAGCCGCAGTTAAAGTGGGTTTATACGGTCGACGTAACGCTCCGCTCCGGGGAAAGCCGCGTCCTGCGGCAGTGCAGAAACAATAAGATTACAAAGGAAGAACCGTATGTTTACCGCGTGAAGAAGGTTAAATCGGAAACTCGCCCTGTGGTTGTCGGTTTCGGACCTGCGGGGATGTTTGCGGCGCTTGTGTTGGCGCTTTCCGGTTTAAAGCCCATTGTTTTGGAGCGCGGCGACCCTGCGCCGGAGCGGCGGGAAAAGGTTGAACGGTTTTGGAACGGCGGTGCGCTGGATCCGGAATCGAACGTGCAGTTCGGCGAGGGAGGTGCAGGCACCTTCTCCGACGGCAAGCTGCACACCGGGACGAAAAACGAGCGCGGGCGCTGGGTGTTGGAGCAATTTGTCAGAGCCGGCGCGCAGGAGGAAATTTTATATGATGCAAAGCCCCACGTCGGCACGGATGTGCTGTTCGAGGTCGTGCAGAATCTGCGTAAGCGTATTATTTCCCTCGGCGGGGAAGTCCGCTTCGGCGCAAGGCTGACGGGGCTGCAAATGGAGAATGGCGCACTCCGCGGCGCGGAATATGTGCAGGGGGGTGAGAAAAAGCTCCTGCCCTGTGAAAAGCTGATCCTTGCCATCGGGCACAGCGCCCGCGATACCTTCCGTGCCCTTGCCGCTTTGGGTGTACCGATGGAGGCAAAGCCCTTTTCCATGGGTGTGCGCATTGAGCATAAGCAGAGTGCAATCGACATGGCGCAGTACGGGATGCCGAGAGGAAAAGCGCTTCCTGCCGCAGATTATAAGCTCTCGTGCCATCTTCCCGACGGCAGCTCTGCCTATACCTTCTGCATGTGCCCGGGCGGCTATGTCGTCGCGGCGGCGTCGCAGGAGGGCGCGGTTGCAACCAACGGCATGAGCTACAGCGGACGCGGCGGCGAAAACGCAAACGCCGCCTTGCTCGTCACCCTCAAGCCGGAGGATTTCCCCGAACAGGGCATCTTCGGCGGGATGCACTGGCAGGAGGAAATCGAGAAGAAAGCGTTCGCCCTTGCAGGCAGCACCTATGCCGCGCCTGCGCAGACGGTCGGAGACTTTTTGGCGCACCGTCCCTCCGAGACACTCGGAACGGTCACGCCGACCTATCGCCCGGGGGTGACGCCATGCGACCTTCACGCGCTGTTTCCGGAAAAAATCACGAAAACGCTCGAACAGGCAATCCCGGAGCTGGACGGCGCACTGCATGGCTTTGCCTCGCCGGATGCCGTCATGACCGCACCGGAGACGCGCAGCTCGTCGCCGATTCGCGTTCTGCGTGGAGAGAACCGCCAGAGCAGCATTGCGGGACTGTATCCCTGTGGGGAGGGTGCAGGCTATGCGGGCGGCATTTTGTCTGCTGCTGTGGACGGGATGCTCTGCGCCGAGGCAATGATTGATTGCTTTAGGTGACTTTTTGCACAGTTGCAACCGCCGGTTGCGGGAATTCCAGCCGCCGTCGCTTGCCAAATCGCATGGATTATTTTAGACTGAGGGCAGAAATCAAGAAAGCGAGGGCGTAAAAATGAAACTGAATGAAAAAATCTTCCAATGCCGCAAGCGGAGCGGACTTTCGCAGGAGGAGCTTGCAGATCGCGTCGGCGTGTCAAGGCAGGCGGTGAGCAAGTGGGAGCTTGGCACGGCGCTGCCGGAGCTGGACAAGCTGAAGCTGCTGGCAAAGACCTTCGGCGTTTCGACGGACTGGCTCCTTGACGACGAGCAGGAGATCCCGCAAGCGCCTCGGAAGGAGATGCCGCCTGTTGTGGAGCGGCACTCGTGGGTAGAGGATGTTCCCGGCGTGATTGGAAAGCTGCTGCGGCGTTACGGTTGGCTGTTCGGCGTTTATCTTGCCATTGCGGGCGCCGCCTTTTTGGGACTCGGCGCGCTGGCAAGATTTATGGTCGGCAGAATGTTCTCCGACTTTGACAGTGATCTTTTTATGACGCCGGAAATGGGCAATATGATCACCAACAATCCGGTTTCCATCATGGGAGCCGTCATTATGGCAGTCGGCGCAGTGCTGCTCATCGGCGGCATCGTTCTTGCTGTGATCTTGAAACGAAAAGGGAAAAAATAAAAGATTTCGGTGGGCTGACAGAAAGCGTCAGCCCACCGATTTCACTAAAAAGAACGAATCTGTACGTATTCCGTAGTTCCTTCACCGGCGCGCCGAGTCGTCGCGCCCTACAGCCATAAAGAGAGTGCCTGCATAGATTGCCACGTCGCTTCGCTCCTCGCAATGACAAATAGGGCACTCTTTCCGTGTCATTGTCATGAAACTCCCTGTAGGTTATTTCACGGCGTTTTTTAGGATGCACTTTACCGTGCGGACGCAGGCTTCCATGTCCTCAATGGGGACATATTCAAATCTGCCGTGGTAGTTTTCGCCGCCGGTGAACAGGTTCGGGCAGGGGAGTCCCTCGTAGGACAGCCTTGCGCCGTCGGTGCCGCCGCGGACGGGGACAATGCTCGGCGTGACGCCTGCGTCGAGCATCGCCTGCTTCGCCGCATCTACAATGTGCATCACCGGCTCGATCTTCTCCCGCATATTATAGTAGCTGTCCCGCATTTGCACTTCCACGGTCTCTTCACCGTATTTAGCGTTTAAGAAAGCGGCGATTTCGGCAAACTGCGCCTTTTTGCGCTCGAATTTTTCCATGTTATGGTCGCGGATGATATACTCCAAACGGCTCTCCTCGACCTCTCCGCGCATTTCGCACAGGTGGCAGAAGCCCTCATATTTTTCCGTATGCTCCGGGCGCTCTGCTGCCGGAAGCATGGTATGAAACTCCATTGCGATGTGCTGGGAGTTGACCATGATATTTTTGGCGTAACCGGGGTGGACGTTGCGCCCGTGTACGGTTACGACGGCGGAGGCGGCGTTGAAATTCTCATATTCCAGCTCGCCCAAGGTGCCGCCGTCTACGGTATAGGCGTAGTCCGCGCCGAACGCCTTGATGTTGAAACGATCCGCACCTCTGCCGATCTCCTCGTCGGGCGTGAAGCCGATGCGGATACTGGCGTGCGGCGTGTCTTCCTGCATCAGCTCCTCCACGGCGGTCAGAATTTCGGCAATGCCCGCTTTATCGTCCGCGCCGAGCAGGGTCGTGCCGTCCGTGACGATCAGGTGCTTGCCGACGCTGCTTTGGAGACGCGGGAAATCCGACGCATGCATGACGATGCCCTTTTGTTCGTTTAATACGATGTCGCCACCCTGATACTCGACAATGCGCGGTCGGATATCCTTGCCGGAGCAGTCGGGAGAGGTGTCCATGTGGGCAATCAGACCGATGACGGGCGCGTCCTTTGTGCCTTCGACGGAGCCGTAGACATAGCCGTCTTCGTCCATATGTGCGTACTGAATGCCCATGGCCTGCATTTCCTCGACCAATGCCGCGCCCAAAGCGCGCTGCTTGTCGGTGGAGGGACAGGTCTCAGAGCTTTCGTCGGATTGGGTGTCAAAGGAAACGTATTTGAGTAAACGTTCGGATACTGTCATAATGAAAAAACCTCCTATGGTTCGTATTGAAGAAGTGGTGCTTCCCAAGGGATTGGTTCCTGCCAGTCGGTCGTGTCGAAGCAGTCGCGGATGCAATCGCAGTAGTATTGCAGCTTTGCGATACGACCCGGCGCATCCAGGAACAGCATACCGCTGTTCTCAATCGCGATTTCAAAGATCCGCGCGCGGTCCTCCGTCGCGTTGGTCATGGCATAATCATCGACAAAATAGGAATACCATTCCGGCTGGATGTCATCGCGCAGCGCGCCGTACTCCTCGGAATAGACAAAACCCTCGGGATTGAGCGCAAGCCAGCGTTCCTCGGAAAACAGTGCGCCGTCGCGGTACATCGCGTCCCACGCGAGGCGTCTGTCGACGGCGTGGGAGAGCTCGTGCCAGACGGAATTTGTGTTGATCGAATAGACGTCAAGGACGATGCGGCACAGGCTGCCGTTTGCGTCCGTAAAGGCCGCGTAGCTCATGTCGCCGCCGAAGCCGTCCGTCGCGGTCAGCCCGCCGATGAGCTGGAACTGCACGCGGTCGATATGACCGTAGATGAGCTGTCGGAAAAAGCCCTCGGGGAAGACGGACAGCGCGGTTTCCAGAATATCCAGCCCTGTGTAGACGGGCCCATAGTCGGAGACCTGATAGCAGCTGAAGTTCGTAAACTCCGTCTCGCACTGGTCGGCGATGCGGATCTCGACGCCGAAGCGGTCAGAGAGCGCCTGCGCCCGTTCATAGAGCGAGGCGTCTGCGCTCGTGCCGCCGGGGACAGCGCGGAGGTCGGCAAGGGACTGCGTTTGCAGATCTTCCCCGTCCGTGTTCGCGCCGATGTCCCAGAACAGCAGACGGTTGTGACCCTCGCCGTCGTTCGCCAGCAGCAGATAGCCGCTGAGCTCCTCCTGCCAGATGAGGCTCTGCACATACTGACCGGGCAGGGCGCATGACGAGAGAAAAGTGCCTTCAGAACTGTAAAGCGACAGCGTTCCGTCAAGGTCGGTGAACAGGAGGTGCCCCAGCGGATCGAGAAGGGAAAATGTGCCCTCCTGCGCGACGACGACGCAGGCATTGGCATCCCTGCCGAATGCAATGGCGTTTTCTTCCCCGTAGAAGTCGGCGAGCCATGTCCCGCTGCTGCGGCAGATACGGAAGAAATCGCCGGAAAACGGCGGCTCGACCTGCGCGCCGCTTGCAAGATCGAGGCAGAAGGCGGTGCATTTCTGCGTTGTGCGGTCAACCCCTGTGAAGCAGACATCGGTTTCCGTCATGCTGCACGCGGTCAGGTCGGCAAGATCGAGGAAGAAAAGCTCTTTTCCCGTCGAGAGGGAGACGGCGCGGATGCCGCTAAGATAGCTGCATTTGTAAAGCGTGTCAAGGTCGGTGCCGAGAAACCATAGACCCGGCTCGCGCGCAAGGCTGTAGCGTGTGGTCTCCCGCAGCGACTCGTCCAGCACAACGACCGTGCCGGAGAGACTGTCACATACGGCGATGTGCTCTCCTAAAAGCTGCGCTTCAACGCCTTCGGTAAGTGCTACCGTGTGGCTTTGCAGCACTTCGCCGTTTGCCGCGCTCAGGAGCATGAGCGTCAGCTCGCTGCTGCCGTCGCTGATGTAGCTGTTGGTCGTCATCAAAAGATTATCTGCGAAGGAGCGCAGCGTCGGATACTGCTGCGCTTCAATCTGTGCATTCGGGATGTACCAAAGTGCGCCGGTGTCGTCAAAGGCCTCGCACGCATCGAGCAGCGACGCTTCCCTGACCGGCTCGGCCGTGGGTTCGGCGGTCGCGGACGTTTCCTCCGCCGTGGTAGTGACGCTCGTCGCGTCGGCTTCGCCCGAAACACCGCAGCCGGTCAGCAGCAGACAGAATGTTAATAAAAGAAGGAAGAATCTTTTCATTACCATATTTACCTTTCGATATGCTGATTACGGTCAAAGAATAAGGAAAATGCCGAGACCACCTAAAAACAGGGATAGCAGATTTGCAGTCAGAGTGAAGAATAAGAGCTTGACCTTGGAAGCGTTGACCAGTTTGTGTGCATAATAGCCCCACTCGCCCAAAAACACACATACCTCCAAAATAATGATCACGTAATTTGGATCGATCCAATCAAAGATCAAAAGAGAAGCGACCAGGTATAGAAAGTGCATGATAAGCTGAGAAACGACGTTGGTCAATACAACGGTGCGCGATGCCTCCAACCGAAAGAAAAGGCTGACGCCCAACTCAACGAGGACGGTCAAAAGGATCGAAAGACTGATAAAAAACAGATAAATAATCATGGAACCGGGCGTAAAGCCGCCGCCCTCCAATTCTGCGTTTGGGGGAGAGTTGGCGGATACGGCAGCGGACAGCATCAGACCAAGACAAAGACAGAGGCAAAGCACACGAAAGGTTTTCTTCACCATTTCAGCTCCTTTCCACAACCGATAGCATGAGAGCCGCCTTCCGGGGCGGCTCTCTGTAAGAATTCAATTACTTCGCGCTGCTGCACAGATCGGCGGTGTCCTGCGCGATCATCAGCTCTTCGTTGGTGGGGATGACCCAGACCTTGACGCGGGAATCGTCGGCGGAGATCAGAGCCTCCTCGCCGCGCACCTTGTTCTTTTCGGGGTCGAGCTTGACGCCGAGGAACTCCAGACCCTCGCAGATTGCGGCGCGGTTGGTGGAGCCGTTCTCACCCACGCCTGCGGTGAAGACGAGGCAGTCCAGTCCGCCGAGGGCAGCGGCGTAAGCGCCGATATACTTGCGAACCTCATAGCAGAACTTATCCAGCGCGAGCTGACAGGCTTCGTTGCCATTCTTCGCGCCCGCTTCGAGATCGCGGAAGTCGGAGGACACGCCGTTTGACAGCGCCAAGACGCCGGACTTCTTGTTGAGCATGGTCAGGCACTCGTCGGCGGTCATGCCGTAGTTGTTCATGATATACTGCACGACGCAGGCGTCAATGTCACCCGAACGTGTGCCCATGGGGACGCCGGCGAGCGGGGACAGACCCATGGAGGTGTCCTGACACTTCCCGTCCGCGACGGCGGAGAGGGAGGAGCCGTTGCCGAGGTGGCAGACGATGATCTTCAGCTCGCTTGCGGGCTTGCCCATCAGCTCGATGGCGCGCTTGGAGACGAAACGGTGGGAGGTGCCGTGGAAGCCGTAGCGGCGCAGATGATCCTTCTCATAATACTCCGTGGGGATGGCGTAGCGGTATGCCTTCGGGGGCATGGTCATGTGGAACGCGGTGTCGAACACGGCGACCTGCGGCTTGCCGGGCATGACCTTTTCGCACGCCTCAATGCCCATAAGGTTGGCGGGGTTGTGGAGCGGACCGAGGGGGATGCAGTCGCGGATGGCCTGCTTGCAGGCTTCGTCGATGATGCAGGACTCGACAAATTTGTCGCCGCCGTGCAGGACGCGATGACCGACCGCGTCGATCTCGTCGATGGACTTAAGCACGCCGTATTCGGGATCGACGAGGATGGAAAGAACCGCCTCAATCGCCTCGGAATGGGTGGGCATCGGAATGTCGCGCTCGACCTTGATGTCCTTCGCGGGGACCTTGTGGGTCAGTCTGCCGTCAATGTAGATGCGCTCGCAAAGACCCTTTGCAAAGACCTCACCCGTCTCGGGGTTCATGAGCTGGTACTTCAGAGACGAGCTGCCTGCGTTGATAACGAGAATGTTCATAGTTGCGTCAACTCCTGTAATTATTCTTGTTTCTTTTTTTGCTTTCGTGATAGTATTCGCACATACGCCTTTATTCTATAATAGATTTCTCCCTGTGGCAAGTGCTTTTTTGGAAAAATAGACGATTCCTTCCAAATTTCTCTTCTGCTGAGTCTTCCCTGTGTGCCAAGCGACGATTCGGAAACGGCTTTACTTGATGCATATGGATACCGTTTTCTACATTTCTAAAAGACATAATATTGACATCTATAGAAATATATGTTATTCTTTAGTTAATTAAAATGTGATTTGTGATTTTTCAATATATAGCATGGTTCTATCTACTTTTGGGCAGAGGCTGCCGTTTCATTGAAATGCACAAAGTATTCCTGCGCTTTCTTAACCTCAATTTGCAGCAAAATCTCCCGCTGACCGCTCTTGCGAATTAGTTCAGAGTTTTCCTAAAACTTTATGAATATTTGAATCTTCCGGGCATAGGGAATGACGACTCGGCGTGCCGTCCGCGAAGCGGCAGACAGGGAAAGCGGGCAAATTTGCACACAGTCGGTAGTTCCGCACGGCGCGCCGAGGTCGTCGCGCCCTACTGCTGATCTCAAAAACTTGCATCTTAGAAAGTAAAGTTATAGATGTGACAGCCTACTACCTTTTCTACCAACAGGAGGTGGAGTTCGTGAATCTTTTCAGCAAGCTTTCCTTGCGCAGACCCGTGTTTTCTGCGCTGCTGGGCTTATTGCTGTCTGCCGCTGTGGCGGTTTCTTCGATTGGGGTTGCTGCATGGTGGGGAGCCAATGTGCAGCGGGAACAGGTCAACGCGCAGTATACTACCATTGCCGTTCCGCGCGGTGATGTATTTTGGACCGGACTGCTGTATGAGAACAATATGCCTACGCCGTTTTCCTGCCAAACGGAGCGGGACTATCCCGGACTGATGGCGGACGACTGCCGCGGCTTTCTTGCCGCCCATGTGGAGGGGTGTGAATCTTTGTCCGCTTATGAGCTGGACAATTTCGGCAGTCCCGACTTTGACGCATACGGGAATTCTCTGGCGGTCGTGGCTGTGCGCTGTACCTCGGTCGCAGAGTATAACGATCCCATACAGCAGGCTGTTTATGATGAAAATGATGTGCTGATTGGAACCGAGGCGCTGATACAGCGCAGCTATGAAGCAACGTTCTCAATCGAGGACATCATTTGCAGATTTGCGGCTTATGATACGGTTCTGCCGGAGGCGAACGAGATCTCTTTTGGCTCCTCTGTTTTTTCCACCGAAGGAGAGGTGCCTTTTGAGGAAGGCAAGACATATCTGCTGTTCGGCAACTATGAGGGACCTTCTGTTTTTTATGATGATTTTGCGGAGGAGGGTGTTTCGCCTTGGGAATTCCGCGCTCCCGAAATTCATCGTATGACGGTCAGCAGGATTGACAGCATGACAAGCTCCGGCTTTGATACCGGAAATCTGCTCTTTTCTTGGGAGAAAATTGAGGACGGAAAGAAGATTGCTTACCGCCTGACAGAGGATTCCCTCCCGTTTTATGCTGAATATACCGGAAGCTGGCAGGACTTTTTGCAAAGGGATGTCGGGCAAGTCTGGCGGGAGCGGATTCTCCCAATGTGCCAAATCAATTATGAGAGCGCCGGAGTGGTTCTGACGGATCAGATGAACAGCCTTCCTCTCTTGTCAAGCCCTAAATCGTTGTAATTTAAGGCTTTTCTAAAATA
>JBJFGB010000033.1:0-22679 GCA_051892295.1 Faecousia sp.
CCTTCAGCAGATTCGCCAGATTGTTGCAGGTCGCTGCCACATCCGGGAGGAAGGCGTCCGGATTCTTTTCGGCAAGGCTGCGGCGAATCTCCAGTGCCTCCCGGAAAAGGCGCTCCGCTTCCTCCGTGCGGTGTTGATCCTTCAGCAGATTCGCCAGACTATTGCAGGTCGCTGCCACATCCGGGAGGAAGGCGTCCGGATTCTCTTCGGCAAGGCTGCGGCGAATCTCCAGTGCCTCCCGGTAAAGGCGTTCCGCCTCCTCCGCGCGGTGTTGATTCGTAAGCAGAATTGCCAGATTGTTGCAGGCCGTTGCCATGTTCGGCAGATAGGCATCCGGATTCTCTTTGGCAAGACTGCGGTAGACCTCCAGCGCCTCCCGGTAAAGACGTTCCGCTGCCTCCGGGTGGTGCTGATTATTCAGCAGATTCGCCAGATTGTTGCAGGTCGCTGCCACATCCAGCTGATAGGCGTCCGGATTCTCTTCGGCAAGACTGCGGCAAATCTCCAGCGCCTCCCGGAAAGCTGCTTCTCCTTCGGCAAAGCGGTGCTGCGCGCTGAGAATACCCAAAAGATTGAGCAGCCGACTTTTTTCTGCCGCTGACGCCTGGGACTTGGGAGCATCGTAGTAGTGCTTCAGTTGTTCCGCAATTCGAAGCGCCTTGGCATACTTTTTTTGATTTTTCAGAAAGCTGGCGAAACCATACAAGGTCGTCAATGCGATCCGATGCTTTTCGCACAGTGCTGTTAGCTCATCATAAATCGCTTCGATTTCCGCTGCGCTTTCCGCAGTCACGCCGCCGGTCTTGATCGTCTGGATCAGGGTCGTTTGACCGGAGATGTATTCGCGGATCGGTTCCAGGGCGAGGTCGATTGTTTCCTCCGCATGGGCGACCTCCTGCTTCCAGGTCTCGTCGCGCAGGAGGTTTTTTGCCGCTTCATAATCGCCCTCGTCGATAAAGGTCAGCGCTTTCTGTTCGCGCCAGTTCAAGTGCTGCCCAAGGCTGCGCTTTTCCGCTGCGGTGCGGCAGAGTCCCAGCACATCCATTTCCAGCGTGTGGAGCTGCTCGGCAAGCGCGTTCCGCTTCTTGCTGTTTTCCAGCAGCATTCGCGTATAGGCGGGGTTGTCCCGCATCAGGGAAGCCATCTGCGTGAGCGCCGCAAATTCGTCCTCCAACTGTTTCTTTTCTTCCAACAGCCGCTGAACTGCCTCATTCTTGCTGTAGAGCGGGATATGCTCCATGGACAGCATGGGCTTGCCGTCCAGCTTCACGGTTCCCTCCTCCAATGTGACCGCGCCGCGCACATCGACACAGCGGGTCAGCTCCAGCAGGATATCCAGCTTGATGCTGTCGATATGTGCAAAGACGCTGTAATAATGCCCCAGCTCCTTGTCCAGCTGACCCATAAAGTCCAGCACGCTTTGCTTCGCTTCGCCCTCCGGCAACTGCTTGAAGTATGTATAGATCTTCGGCGTCTGCTTCTCCAGGAAGCTCTTGCGGGCGACTTCGAATTCCTCTCTGGTGTAGTCACCGGCTTCACTGCCGAGGATCACATAGAAGAATTGGCTGTCCCGGATCTCCTGATTGTACTCCTCCTGCTTCCGCTCAGAGGAGAGCGCCTTGCTGAGATTCTCGCAGAGAATGAGCTTGAAATACACGCCGCGCTCCACATAGATATCATTCAGCGCGCTGATATAGCCCTTCAGCTCCTGCCGCTCCTGGGCAAACGCACAAATGGACGAGGCAAGAAAAATTTTGATCTGTTTCATCATTTCCTCTCCAATCAAAGGTTTTTATGATCATTCCGCGATGCGGGAAGCTCCGAACAAACACGGCGCGGCATACCATACAGCAGGCGTGTACGCAACCGATAGTTCCTGCCCTCGGGCGGATACTATCCTCCCTACAGCAAAGACTGCGATTGGCGGTCGTAGGGGCGGCTATCAGCCGACCGCCGTGCGCGCCGCCGGTTCGTATGATATTTGTGAAAACCGCTGCTTTTCTCAAACATAATATATCACTCTTTGGTGCAGAACGCAACGCTTGCTTTTGCAGCAAGTCTGAAATAGCAATCCGGGGCGCCCGGTCTGTGGGCTTCTTCAGAGTCTCATGCTCCACACCCCTCTGCTCAAAGTATCCCGGCGGCAAAGAATGCGTCCTCTCCGTTTCCCGCCCGGTGGAAGCCGCTTGCGTTATCCTGCCTGAAGGGTGGAAGATCGGGGTTGCCCTTCTGTGCAGCCAGAGCGTAGTATTTTTCGCTCTGTGCCTTGAAGCGCAAGTCGCTGCTCAAGAGGTCCGCCGCGAGCAGCGCCGCCACGCCGTATTTGTCGCTGACGCTGTTGGCGGCGATGCAGAGGTAGTACGCGGCATCCCGGAAATTCGTCTGCCGCAGCTCCTTGCCGACCATCAGCGCGCCCTCGTAGTCCATGCGCACCTCGTCATCCGAGAGCGATTTTGCCTCGTTTGCATACGCCGTGAGGGCATCCGAAGAGACGGCAAGCTTGCGGTGTGCTGCCTGTAAAAGATAGCCGTAGGCTCGCAGCGGAAGCCCTCTCTCGCCGTAGTACTCCGCAAGATATGCGGCAGCTTTCGGGTTCTGCTCACAGGCTGCGGCCCCTTCACGGAATAGTGCCTCACGCACCGTGCTCCGTTCCGATTCGGATAAGATCTTAACTGTTATAGCGCCCATCGTTTTTCCTCCTCTGTCTTTGTTTCGGCATATTTCTTTCAATCAGCGCCATCCAATCAGATGACCCATAAAATAATAGCAGTAACAGTAGGTTTGAAATTTTTACAAAATATGCTATATTATATTTGTTGTTGATAATGATTCTACTATGTGATACCGGAGATGCAGATCCATGGGGACTGCCTGATCGCCGGTGCTGTTAGCGATGATCGCTGTATTTGTATACCTATTGTCGCAAATCACAGTAAAATGAGCAATATCAGCTTCCCCATTCAAATGCGCATTTCGAGCTTTTTCATTTATTTGGGTCGCTTTTTCTATGCAGCAGCCAAAGATTTGACTATGATAATGATTGTCGAGGGATGTTTGACTATGGATCAAGCTGTGAACCAACTGGACTTTGAAGCCATTGCCTTGTCCTGGTACCGGAATGACCCGGTAAGAGCACGCGGCAGCTATGCAGATAACCCGCTTTTTGCAATGCTGTATCACGCCTATTGCCGCATCATCGGCAAAACTGAAGCTTTTCAGGAAATTGTCGCTCAGGGCAGCATATCGCAGGTAAGCGGAGAAATGTACCGCTGGTACAGGCACAGATATGCCGACGACTTGCAGATGAAAAGCGGAACGAAGGGGCAAAAGCGGGCAGCCGTCCGGGACAGCGAGAACTACACATTTGATCTTTTGTATTGTGACGGCCGCCAGTTTCGCAACTACCTCGCTTCGGGGCTGCCCTATTCCGGCAGCCAGGAGCTGCTTTCCTTTGTTCTGCATACTGCAGTGGCATTCCTGGTGCCGCCTGCGGAGCTGGACAAGGTGCTGCAGCATTTGGGCTTTCATCCGCTCCATGTAAAGAATCTGCATCACCTGGCAATTTTCACGGTGCTGTCTTCTGCCAACAGTCAAAGGGTTCCCGATTCCTTTCATCCGTTCGAGAGAGTAAAGGCGCTGTATTTCAGGGGCTGCGACATTTTGCGGGGGATAGCTGTGCCGCAGGCGGAGGGCTATCACTTTGGCGGTCAGCAGACGCTGCAAATCCGGAAGTCACTGTTCGAAGAGGGCAAGCTCACCGAGGAGAGCTTTGACAGCATCGTGGCAATCAACGGTGCGGGAATCAACGCCCGTCACAGCTTGATCCTCGATGACTTCCACAAATTGGCGGCGGTATTTACCCATGTCTTCGATACCGCGCAGCCGCTGCGGGAGATTGGCAGGGAGAACGAAGCATACTATTCGCTCTATGCGTTTATTTCCAGATACTGCAACGAGACGCTCAGCCGAAGGAAGTTCCGGGAACAAATGACCGGCATGATTGACAGCTATGAAAAGCATCCGACAAGGAACATCCTCATATTGCTGTGGCTGTACGCCTTCTGCTTTTCCTTCCTTCGCGGCGTTTTCATGGAGCCGAAGGTATTCGGTAGGATCGTCAAGCAGTTAAACAAATACAATCCCGCCTGGGCAAGCGAAGCGAAGAAATATTATGACGGTCAAAACATGCTGTTCGATATCAACGGCTTCCTGAACGGAGGGAAAGTGCGGGAGGCTTCCCACGGCTTCGTCGGCACGGATTTCATTGCAGATATCAACGAAAAGCTCTCCATCCGTTATGGCTGGGGTCAGCTAAACGACAAGCTGCCCTTCGATTATTACATTCTGAAATTGAAGAAATTAAAAATCTCGCTGGATTCTTCCGACAACAGCGGCCGCTGCGGTGCCATAAGCTATGACGGCTGCAAGCTGGCTGCTTACTATACCTGTGCGGCGAATGTACCCTGCCCGCTGGCGGTGATCACGGAACTGCTGGACCGGCAAAAAGAGGTCGCCGCCGCGCAACCGGACCGGCGCAGCGAGAATAAAAAGAAAAAGCAATCCCCCTGCCCGCTGAAATGCAGTCTTTACGAACAAATATAAAGGGAGTGGAATGTATGTTTTTTAACACTTGCGATACAAGACGCCCGTTAAAGGAGCAGGATATCATTGAAATGGCTTCCGGCGAACGATATGTTATTGATCAGTTTCTCGCCGGCGGCGGTTTTTCTCTGATGTACATCGCGCACAGGGAGAACACCGGTCGATACGTTGCGCTGAAGGAACTGTACCCGCAAAATCTGCAAAACGCGATTGCCGAGCGGCAGGACGACGGAAGAATTACCATCTATAATCCGCTTACCGAAACCGGGGATTCCAATGACATCACTTTGTGGAATGAGGCGAGGGATTATTTTGAACGGGAAGCGCAGTTGACCGCAAAGGCCGGTGCGGCGTTTGACCGGAACGGCAAGCGGGAAAAGCAGAATGACCCGGATGTCTTGCAGGTCGAAGGGCCGCTGAGCGACATTCACGGGAATGTCTATCTGGTTGTTGATACTTATCAGGGGGAGTCCCTCCGGGCTTTTATCGAGCGTGGGTTTGTAAAGGGAGAGGAAGGCACCGTGCTGTCAAATCAGCAGCTTCCTGAGCTTCTCGACATCCTGATCAAAACGACCTCGCGCCTGTCCCACTTGCATGGGGATTGCAAAATGTATCATCTGGATCTGTCCCCTGACAACATCTATCTGGTAAAGGCAGCGGGTGGAACAACATTGGAGCCGCATATCATCGATTATGGCTCTGCCTACGAATACCATCCGAATGATCCCTGCTGCGCTGTGGAACATCGGTACACCTGCAATCCACATTCTGCGCCGGAGGTGCTGGCGCTTGCGGAGCTGCAGGATCCCGACTGTGGGTACCATGTTGATCCATCGTCGGATACCTATTCCCTTGTGTCCATCCTGTTCTATGCTGTCACCGGTCGGATTTTCTCTCCCGCGTTGAGGATGTATGACAGCGAATGGAAAGAGCAGATTCACAGCGCATATTCCGCCGGGCTGCCTGCCGGGCAGAATTCCTTTGCCGGGGAGCTGATTTCGTTCTTTGCCCAGGGGCTGGCCTCTGATCAGCAGGATCGTTTTCCCTCGGCAAAGGCGCTTTGCGATAAGCTCCGGAGTCTGAAGCGGCAGTATCAGGCATTTGGAAACCTGCTGCCGCTGGTCGAACCGGACGAGCTGATGAGCTATATGGTGCTGGACAAGCATCCGCTGTATCAATATCGGGGCGCAGACGGCAACCTGCATATTCTCTGCCTTGGCTGCGGCGTTTTTGTCAAGCGAATGATTTTGAGCCTGATTAGCTGCGGACAAATGATTGGCGCTCATCTGAACATTCATATTGTTGCAGCCGATCCGGAGAGGGAACTGAAAGAGTTTCTGCTCACAAAGGCGAAGGGGCTTGAAAGGTATTCCAACCTGACTTCTATGGGGCGTGATCCCGACCGGATAAGCGACACAGAGTATGTCACCTTTACCTACGACAGGGTCCCCGATCTGCTGACGGAGGAAGCCTGCCGCAGAATCCTTGCCGAGTATCAAAGCTCCCGCTACATCATCATTTCTCTCGGTGCCAACAACACCAACATCGATGCGGCAAACCTGTTCGCAAGGGGTCTGGCCGAGAGAGAAAATCCCTCACAGAAAAAAACCATCCTCAACTATTACTGCTCCGAGGATGCCGCAAACAACACCCGTGCCACCGTCGAAGCCGGCGAGCTTCCCGTGTGGATTCAGATTGATGCGTTTGGCAGTCAGCTTTCCTCCTACGGCAGGGTGCTCGACCAACTGGGACGCCGCACACTGCGGATTGCGCATTTATATAACAAGATAGGAGAGCCCCGCATTTCTCTGGCAGAATCTGCAAGAAGGCTCATCGGCGAGGCATACGACCAGCGCTCCTCCTGCGCAGCGGCTCTGCATCTGAAGTATAAGCTGGCAAGCGTGGGCATAAATCCTTCCCCCAGCACGAACAAACGCACCATCGCAGCCGCCTACCAAAAGGCGCTCTCCGGCAGCGACTTCGGTGCCTTGCTGGAATTGGAGCATCGCCGGTGGATAATGTACATGACCGCCGACGGATATGTGCTGCCGACGCAGCAGGAGCTTGAACGCTATGGTTTTGAGATGTGTGACAAGGAGTTCAACGGCATGTGGAAATGCCCGGCGAAGCGTCTGCACCCCTGCCTTGTTCCCTGCAGCCCTGTGGGCATTACGCTGACCCAGCCTGTTTGGAACCGGTTTTTCGGCGGGGAAACTGACCGGAGGACGATCGAAACGGCAATCAAGGAGTCTGAATTTGACGAACTGGATAAGATGTCGTTAAAGCTTCATCTGCTCGCCGGTAAAAAGTGCGAACGCATTCTCCGTACCGGCAGGATAGACGGCGCATTCCGGGAGATTGCGTTCAGACTGCAGGATGCTGCGCAGCAGGCGCGGGAAGACTACGCCGAGGGCAACCTTGCAGACGACCTTTCCGGCCTTTTTGGAAAGCTCCGGAGTATGCTCGACAGCACACAGAAGCAGGTCAGTTCTGCCACAAAAAATCTGAGCGTCGGCGGGAGCCTGTCTGGCTTGAAGGAGCTGCAGCTCGCTTTTGACAGCGCGGGCATCAATATTTCCGCAGAAATCGAGCAGTTGAACCGCTGCCTGAGCGTCTTTGCCGAGTATGCCGCAAATAAAGACTACAAGGCCCCGGATGCCATGCTCATCAATCATCTGCTGTGGATCCTGTATGCCGAAGATACCCTGACACTCATCAAACTGAGGGGGAGAACGATTGCGGAAAATATCACGGGGCCTTTGGTTCTGGAGCCGCAAAAGCTGGTATATTTCGGCTTGCACGAGCAGCCGGAATGGGTCTCCTTCCTGCGTGGACACGGCTTTCTGGGTCAGATCGGATTCCGTCCCTGCACGAACGGCAGTGTGGAGGAGATTAACGGCAGTCTGGAGACTCTGGTCAAGGAGCATCGGAAAAAGTGCGTTTTGGATATCTCCGGCGCAGACGAGGTAATGGTCGTTGCCGCACAGCGCATTGCCGCCAAGTATGACAATGTTGGGGTGATGCGGAGCAGACCCGACGGCTCCATTGAAAATATCGGCGGATTCCCCCTTGCGCCCGCCTATTCCCTGACCACCACCGTTGCAGCAGATGAAATCTATTCGCTCTACGGGGCAAAGGAACTTCCCACCGAGAATCGATATATGGAGCATCTGCAGGAACTGGTGCCAACCCTGTGGAAGTTCTACAACGAATTCCGGGATGATTGGGAAATGATATCTGCATTCTTCGCCCATCCCAAAACCAGCGGCTCTGATATTTGGATCACAGACTGCAAAATCGACGAGAACACCTGCTGGAAGCCCTACACAAGAATTATCGAAAAAATCAGATGGGAAGCGCTCGAATTGCCCGCTGTATTCGACCAAATGGCCGGTGCAGGGTTTATTCGGGACCTCCGAATGGATGAGCCTGCTCCGGGAAAGCTCACCGTTACCTTCCAATATCCGGCGCCAAGCGAGAGTTCCGAAAGAGATTATATTTTCAAATGCTTCAACACCTTCTTCTCCTATCGTGTTCCGAACACCTTTGCGCCCTTCCGCTGCAGAATCAGCAAAAGCCCGGAAAACATGTATCATGTGGATGTCCGGTGCGGCTGTGTGACGAGCTTTTACAAGACAGAGACCACTTTTTCGGACAAGCGGAAGCAGAGCGCCGGCGGGGGGAAACGCTATCCATGCTCCGGAGTGGTACCCGCATTGAAGCGCATGGAGCAGTTGGGTCTGATTTTTGACCTGAAGACAGAGTTAGCGGATGACCATACAACAATCAAGTTCCTTCATTCAAATCCCGCGATCTCGGACTGCCTTGCGACAGCAGGGAACATTCTGGAGATGTATGTCTGGGATGCGGCAAAGCGCACACGGGAATTTGACGACTGCAAGGCAAATCTTCACTTCGCATGGAGCGAGGGGATCAGCAACGAATTGGATGTCATTCTGACCAAGGGACTGGCCTCCCTTGTGATTTCCTGCAAAACGGCGAAATTCAACAAGGAGCATCTGTACGAAATCAAATACCTGACAGACCGGTTCTCGCTGAACAGCAAGCCGGTAATCGTGTATTCCTCCGACAAGGCATTTGAAGGCGGTCGCATTACGGAGGATCTACAGCCAATCAAGGATCGCGCCAGAGCAATGGGCATCTATCTGATTGACCTGAACGACCTGAACAACCCGGCGTTTTCTCTGGGAGAAAAGCTCGTCCGAATCATGAATGGTCTGGACAATCCATAGATGCGTAGAACAATCGAGCTGCGGTGACCTTCAATGGGACAAATAACCGCAGCTCGATTCAAAAGATTCATTCAAATGGAGCAAGCGGCGGTTATTTTCCACCGGTTTTTCTAAGAAAAATCAGCATTTTTCTAATTGGGTGGGTATAGTACGCCCTAACGTTTCTTCTAATGTAGGGGAAGGGTTCAAAATAAAGGCCCATTGAGCGTTTGCAAAGCAGGCGCTTCAACCCGGTTTCCGTCGTTTTCACTTGCTAAATCAAGATACTCTTTTCAGGCGGATTTCCCTCTTGCAGTGTGGAAACAGGGAAACAGCTTTTCCCAACAGCTTCCCTGCGATTGACGCTATGGGAGCCAAAAATCTTTCTCTGAAATCCGAAAAAAGAAGCGCATCGGAGATATTCTGTATATATGAGAGATGAAGCATGAAAATTTTCCTCTGAGCTTTTGATTGGGCATGAATGCTGCAGCATCGTTTTTGCTGGGATATTACTGTATCTTAAACACACCCGTAGCAGAATTCTTGAACTGTTGAGCGGAATGCTTTGCGAGAAAGGAGCAAAATGTGTGTTAATTGACGACATTCAAAATGCAGACGCGATTACACACGGCGGCGTATTTCACGCGGATGATGTGTTTGCAACCGTGCTTTTGCACAAGCTGCATCCGCAATGGCGGTTCTTTCGGGCGGACACGCTCCCGGATACCCTTCCGGCGGGAAAGCTCGTCTACGACATCGGCGGCGGCGCCTTTGACCACCACCGGCGGGAATGCGCGCGCCAAAGGAACAACGGGATCCCATATTCCTCTTTCGGTCTGCTCTGGCAGGCATTCGGCAGGCAGCTCTTGGCACAGCTGGCGGTTGCTGCGCCCGAAGCCGTGTTTGCGGCATTCGATCAAAGCTTTGTCGCCGCCGTCGATGCGCAGGATACCGCGCCGCAGCCCGCATCCGCAGTCCCCACCGTGTCCGTCAGTCAGGTGATCTCTGCGTTCAATCCGCAGTGGAACGAACCGTCAAGCTTCGACGCAGCGTTTGAACGGGCAGCCGCCTTCGCGGAGGTGATTTTTGATAATGCACTGCGCCGCTGCATTTCGGAAGCCGAGACGGAACAGGCGATACAGGCAGCGCTTCAAACTGCGGCGGACGGAATTCTCATTCTGCCCCGGTATATCCCGTGGAAGGCTTCCGCGCAGGCGCTTCTGGAAGCGCACGCAATCCGCTTTGTAATCTACCCCTCCGCGCGCGGCGGATTTGCCGTCCAAAGCGCAGGGACGGCGCAGGAAGCCCTGTTCCCGGTGGAATGGGCAGGCTGCGATGCAAGCACGCTGGTACGATATACCGGGGTGAAAACCATTTCCTTCTGTCACATCGGGCGGTTTCTCTGCTGCACGGGTACCTTGGAGGACGCGGTGGCGATTGCAAAAAAGGCAACACATAGCGATGTCAAAAACTGTTGAAATTGGAGACTGCTATGCGTATAATGGAATTATCCGACAAAAAGGAAAGGGGCATCAAGCATGAAGAAGTTCTTGTGTTTTATGACAAGACAGCCAACGCTGGTTTTGGCTGCCTACAAGGCGGTAGACAATCAGAGGCTTCACTACGGCTTACCGGGCGAAACGCCGCGTGAGACGGCGTTTCCCATTCTCCCTGTCGTAAACGGTTACGCGGAGGCCGGCGAGGAGATTGAAATTCTGGTATTTACCGAGGAATATGAGAATTCCAAGAAGAATTTTGAGGTTTTTGCCGCCGAGGCAAAGCAGCTGTGCGAGGAAAATGGCGTCATGCTGCGCAACGGTCAGGTGACGCGGGTCATGATTCCGTATGACGACGGGCTTGCCGCACAGCTGGCAACCTTTCAGACGATGATTGACCGGATCAACGACGGCGACGAGCTGTATGCCTGCATCACCTACAGCAGCAAGCCGGCTGTCATCGTGGAGCTGATGGCGCTGCGCTATGCGCGCCAGCTCAAGAAGGACACCTATATCGCCTGCGTGGTCTACGGCGGTCTTGATTTCATTACCAGAGTGGCAACAATCTATGATGTCACGGCTCTGGTGCAGCTGGATGACATCGTCCGCGTGCTTGCGCAGAGTGGAGATACGAACCCGAAGGAAACGATTCAGAAGATCCTTTCATTATAAGGAGGGCGAGAGAGATGACGGGACATCAGCCGGATCAGCTGAGCAAGGCGCAGCAGCGCGAACTCAACGAATTGGGCCGTAAAAAGCCCTCCGCCCTGGCGGAGAACGAAGCGGCGTTTCTCGCATGGAGGAACAATGTTTGGATCTTCCTCTGGGAGAACTATGCCGCTGCTGCGGAGTTCACGGAGCGAACGGGAACGGCGTGCGAAGCCAGAATGGAGGCAATCCAAAAATTCTGCGAGCACCTCGACGGCTTTGACCCGGAAAAGGGAGACCTTTCCAACTACGCCCTGCGCAGTATCGCGGACAATCAAAGGCACTACTACAGCAGGCAAAGGGAGACGGAGCAGCTCGGCGGGCTGAAAAACGCCCCTAACCCGGCGCGGCAGCTCGCGCCGGTCTGCGGCGAGACGGAGGATGAGCCGCAGGCGGCGCGTCCGACGGTTATGTCGATACATCGCGGCGGCGAGGACGACGAGAAGCGGACGCTGGACCTGCCGGATGCTTCCGAGATGGACAGTGCTCTGCTGAGCGAGGCATATTGTCAGCAGATGAGCGCCATGATCCTCAATTTCAAGCAGCTCTACCCCGGCAACAAGGGCAATCCTTCCAAGCAGCGCTATTATCGCATGTGGTTTTCCGAAAAGACGAAGCAATTGCTTGAGGTGGGTCATATCCCGGTCAATCAGGCGGATACCCTGAAAGCCGTCTACTTTGATTACTTAAATTATTTCTTGGTGGAGAATCTTTCCCTCCGCGCGAATCAAACCTTATCGCATTTGCTCCATGCGACGCCCAAGAAGAAGATCAAGGTCGGCTTTCAGGCTGCGCCGGTGGCGGTGCGCTGGACCGGCGCGGGCTGGCTGGATGCGAGGGTTCCCCGGGGCTATATTGAGCAGTGTGACGGGAAGGCGCCGGCGGACAGTGTGATTTCCGAGCAGCGGAAAGCGTACTGCTTGGATCTGAAAGCGCTCTTCCGAAAAAATAATCTGATAGAATAATGGTGGCAATAATGGAACGATATTTGATGATATTGGAAGTATCCCAAAAGCAGGCATACATTTTCGCCAGCCGCAAGCTGCGGGACAATCTGCTTCGTTCGGAGGAGATCCGCTTTGTGACCAGCCCGGAATTTTTCAAAGCCTGCTGCCCGGATGCATACACGGATGACAATTTGGTCTATGTCGGTGGCGGTCACACGGTGCTGCAATTTGCCGATCCGGCGCGTGCGCGGTCCTTCGCCGCCGCCGTGACAGAGCGCGTGCTGCGGCAGTTCCCGGAGATGGAGCTGTTTGTGAAGCTCCGGCACTATGATGAAGAAAAAACCGCCGGAGAGAATCTGACGCTGCTTTCCGCCGCGCTGGAGGAGAAGAAGGCGCGGCGCAGAGCCTCCTTCGCCCGCCGCTCCTTCGGCATTGATGTGGAGCAGAAACCCGTCGTTTCGTACCCGGCGATCCCCCTGCCGGTCAACCGCGCACCTGCCGGATGGCAGTTGACGAATGACGGCGAGCGGCTTGCGGGTGCGGACAATTTCCTCGCTGTGGTACATATCGACGGAAACGCAATGGGCGCGCGGGTGCAGGAGATTTACCGAACCGCAGGGAACGACTGGGATGCCTGCGTCGCAAAGCTCCGCCAATTCAGTCAAAGCATCGACGCGCACTTCAGCCAAGCCTACAATGAGATGACGGCGGAGCTTGCCGCAGTGCTGCCGTCTCTGGGCTGGGACGCGCAAGCCCATGCTTTCCCGGTTCGGAAGGTCATCGGCGCGGGAGATGATGTGTGTTTTCTCACGGCGGGCAGCTTGGGGCTGGACTGCGCGGTGTCCTTTATCCGGCACTTGAACGGGAAGCGCAACGACGCAGACGGCAAGGGCTACGCGGCATGCGCTGGCGTCGTGATCGTCCATAAAAAGTATCCCTTCCGCACGGCGTATGACCTAAGTGAAGCGCTGTGCAGCAACGCGAAAGCCTTCGGCGCATCCATCGACAAGACCGGCGGCATATCCGCCATAGATTGGCACATCGAGTTTGGGCAGCTGAAGGATTCCCTTTCGAAGATCCGCGAGGATTATGTCACCGACGACGGCGCACGGCTGGTGATGCGGCCTTATGCCGTCAGCGGCAGCGGCGTTCCCGCCGAGCGGCAATACGGCTTCTTTGCCGCCGTGCTGGCGCAGCTTCGTGATTGCAGCAAGAAGCTGCCCCGCAGCAAGGTCAAGAGCTTGCGCGAGGCGTTCAAGCAAGGCGAGCTTGAGACGCGGCTGGCACTGCGTTCTTCCAATATGGAGGAGCTGCTCTATGTGGGGATCGAGGCACGCAGCAGCGACTGGCTGGAGCGCGCATGGAAGGAAGGCAGGCTCGTGAAGGAGGTCTTCTATACCGATCCGGAGGGCGTCCGGCGTTGCCTGTATTTTGACGCTATAGAGGTCATGGATCACACGACACTGTGGAGGGAGGAACCATGAGCAGAATATGTTTGCAGGTCACAGTGACCCTGCTGTCTGACACCATCATTGCTTCCGGCAACAGCATTCCCGGCGAAGAGGATATCTCTCTGCGCTTAGACGCCGGCGGCAGACCCATTCTTCCGGGTGCAACGCTGAAAGGTCTGCTGCGGGAAAGCATGGAAGACCTGCTGGTTTGGACGCACTGTGCCGACAGCGCGCTTCCGGACAAGCTGTTCGGCACGGCGGGCATCGAGGCGGACGATTCGCGGCGGCTGATCTTCGGCACGCTGCACCTTACACAGGCGTCCGACTGGTCGGTCAGACGCACCTTTACAAAGCTTTCCGAGGGTGTCGCTGCAAAGGGCAGCCTCCGCGTGGCGGAATGCCTGCGCAGCGGGCTTTCCCTCCGGGGCTTCCTGCTGTGCGCGGAGGAGGACAGCGAGCTTGTGCAGCGCGGACTGTCTGCCATAAAATGGCTGGGACTGCTTCGCAACCGTGGCTTCGGGCGGGTTCGAATCTCGGCGGAGCCTGCGCACCAGGCGCTGCTGGATACTTCGATTGGGGAGACCGACTGTCTGCGCTATCGCCTGCGCTTGGAAACGCCTCTGACGGAGGGTTATCTCCGCGGCAGGAACAGCCGGGAGACGCGGAAAAACTTTGCCGAGACGAGAGCCTATGTTCCCGGCAGCGCAATCCGAGGTTTTGTCATCTCCGCGCTTGCAAAAACCGCGCCGGAATGGTTTTCCGCACACCGGGCGCAGCTTTTGGGCGACGATGTCCATTTTCTGAATGCTTTCCCGATCCTAAACGGCAAAGCGACCATACCCACGCCTGCGGGCTTTTATGAAGACAAGGCGCAGACCCGCTTCTACAGCGTTCTGACGACGCAGGAGGTCGTCCCCGGGGACAAGCGCGCGCATTTGGAGCGCTTCTGTGTCCTGCAAGACGACACACTCCTGCACGGCGCGCCTGCCATGACGAGCAGCCTTCGCATTCTGCGCAAGGGTGAGAAGCAATTGTTCACCGCGCAGGCAATCGCGGAGGATACGGAGCTGGAAGGGTATATTCTTCTGAAGGATCCCTCCTTGGCGCCGATGCTGGCGGAGGTTCTGCGCGGACAGCTGTGGCTGGGCGCGGACCGCTATGCGGGCAACGGACTTTGCAGCGTGACCGAGTTGCGCGGGGATGTCAGCCCCGCTTGGCTGCGTTGCAGCATCGCGGACGCCGAGATTCCGCAGGAGCTTTACATGCTGCTTCTGTCCCCCATGACCATGTACCAAAACGGGGAACCGACCGGCTTGGACGAAGCGGCGCTCGCAAAAGCCCTGCAGGTTGCGCAGGTCACTGTGGAAAGCTGCGCAACCTCCGTCACTGAGATACACGGCTTTAATCAGACGTGGGGGTGCGAGGTTCCCGTCCTGCCCATGTATGAAGCCGGCAGTGTGTTCCGTCTGCGCTGCACGCCCGCGCCTTCCGCATCCGCCCTGCGTGCGCTGGAACGGGAGGGGTTCGGCGTAAGAACAAACGAAGGCTATGGGCAAGTGCTGTTCCTGCGCGGCTATGCTGCGATTACCCGGCAAGCGCGGCTCGCACCTCCGAAAAAGAAAACGAATGACGAAGCAGCCGCCATGCGGCGCGCACGGTGTCAATGGCTGCTGGAGCATTGCGACCGGCTCCCCTCGGGCTTGTCGGCAAGCCAGTTGGGGAACATGCAGGCGCTTTGCGAGCAGGCAATCTCCCGTGGCGGCGACCTTACGGCGCTCGAGCAGTATTTTGCCAACAAGTCCATCGCGCCGAAGCAGCGGGAAGCTTTTGCCGGGATGGAAAAGCTGCTGCAAAGCATCTGCCGCACGCCGCTGTATGAGACGCTGGGCATTCCGCTGTGTAAGGACGGCATTCCCGAGCGTCTGACCCTGCTGGTGGATATGATAGATCTCGCCCGAAAGGAGGGAACGCGCAGATGAAAGCATCCTTTACCACCGCGATTCGCTATTGGATCACGGCATCATGCGTCTCGCCGCTTCGCACCGGAGGCGCAGGCAATCAGATTGACCAGGTGCTGACAACCGCAAACGGCTATGCCATGCTGCAAGCCGCCTCCATTGCGGGCGCCATGAAAGCATGGGATCCGGATCCGCTGCTGTTAGGCTCCGAGGACGACGAGAGCGCGCTGCGCATCTCCGACGCGGTCTTTGATGCCTCGGTGCTGTCCGCCGTGCGTCCCCGCCTGCATATCGACGGTGCCACCGGCACGGCGGCGAAGGGCGGCAAATTTGACATTGCCTGCCTGCCGACCGGCTCCTCCTGCCGCTTTGAGCTTCTTTGGCGCGGAAGTCCCGAGGACAGCAAGGAGACCTACGCCATCGCGGCACGGATCGAGCGGTATTTATCCGCCATACATTCGGGCGAGATTCTGTTCGGCGCGCAGAAAAGCAACGGCTTCGGGCGCATGCAGCTCTCGGTCAGGCGGAGAATCTACAACATGTTTGACGCCGCCGACCTCGAGGCATGGCTGAACGACGCCGAAGACGGCGCGCCGCTCGCCCTTGCGGAGGAAGCGCCGAAGAAGCTGCGTTTCGCGGTCAGCGCGCGGAGCGCGAACCTGCTGGTGAAGGCGTCCACCGGCATCGGCAGCGGAAAGGATAAGCTCGACGGGGTGCAGCTGGAGGAGAACGGAAAGCCGATCATCCCCGGCTCCTCGCTCAAGGGTGCCATTCGCAGCCATATGAAAAGGATCGCACCGTTTTTGGGAATCCCGCAGGCAGCGCTTGACCGGCTGATGGGACGCGGCGCAAAACCGGGTACGGATACCGGCGTTGCCGGTAAGCTGTATTTTTCCGACGCCTCGCTCCGAATGCAGAACCCGCCGCGAAAAGTCACGCGGATCCGCATCAACCGGGTGACCGGCGGCACCATGCGCAAGGCTCTGATTACCGAGCGTCCCGTGGGCGGCGAATGGGCGTGGGAGATCGAGCTGCCCGCCCAGGAGCAAGCCGGCGCGCTTCTGCTGCTGTACGCCCTGCGTGACCTCGGTCTCGGGATGTACCAGCTCGGCGGAACGAAGGCCATCGGACGCGGCACGGTAGACCGCATCGCCGTGCAGATTACGGCGGGAGAAAAGACAGCCGCGCTTCTCGTAGAAAACGGTCAGGTGTCGCTGCAGGATGCGGACGGCATCGTTGCGGCATGGGAACAAAGCATGGGAGGTGACAAAGCATGAAGTCGGAAGCGTTGGAGCTGCAAGCTGCCTTAGCGGCGGCAAAGGCGCAGCCGCAGGCGTTGATTATATCCTTAAGCCAAGTCACCTTCGGCGCGGCGCCGGCGGAACCGGACCCCACGGAGTGGATCGAAGCCCACTTTTTCGGGCAAACGCAGGAGGTGCGTTTTCTGACCGACGGCGGTCATCTGACGGCATCCGTTCTGACGGAGGAGGAAAACGACCGCTTTATCGACGAAACTGCCAAGGTAATTTTGCCGGATAGCGCCACAAAGTGCATTCGGCTCCGAAAATATGTCGCCGTGGACGAGGATGGGCAGACATACATTGCCGCAGTCCGGCTGACGGAGGAGGAAGCGGTATGATAAACCAAAAACAGGCGCGTGCGCCGTATAATTTCGTTCCCTTTGCGGTCGAGCCGGTTCGGCGGTATGAGACGCCGACAAGCCTGCCGCCCCATGATGCGTGGGATCCGGAGCTTCTGTCCGGCGAGATTAAGGTGACCGTGACGGCAGAGACACCGATTTTTCTTTCGAGCGGCGCAAAGAAGGATAGACCCGACGAGACGGACTTTTTCCGCACCTTAAACGGGCGCTACGCGATTCCCGGCTCCGGCTTTCGCGGTCTGATCCGCGAAAATATGCAGATTTTAGGTTTGGGCTTGCTCCGGTCGGAGGAGGACTTTTGCGACTACCGGCTGCTCTACCGCCAACTTGCCGCGGCAAAAAGCTCGCTGGGCGGCGGTCTGAAGCGCCACTATCAGACGGTGCTGGGCATCAATAACGCGGGCGTTCCGCAGCAGGTCGGCGCGGGATACCTTTATAAAACAGGGAACGACTATCATATTCAGCCCATTGACGGGCAGGTAATCCCCATTGCAAGGAAGAATGCCGCCGCCCCGTGGTGCAACCGCTGGGCATTCTCGCAGCATGTCTATTTGAAGCGGCAGGGGGAAAGCATTACGCTCTCCGAGACACCGTTGGAAGACGAGGACGCGATTGAGGGCAGCATCGTCGGTACCGGTTGGATGGGAAATCAGCGGCATCTCTATTTCTTCCCCGCAAAATGCAGCGGTCAGCCGATCCATCTGACGCGGGAGGATGTCATTTCCTTCGAGGAGGACTACGAGGCAAAACGGAACACCCTGTCCGGCACGGGAAAGATTAAGACGAACCCCGCCTACTGGGCGCTGCCGCGCAGCGGCGAGCGAAAGCCCGTTTTCTTCGTGCGCAGCAACGGGGTCACCAGCTTCGGTATGTCCAAATTTCTCCGCATCGCCTATGAGCACAGTATCGCGGAGGGCTTGCCGCAGGCGCATCAGGCGCTGCAAAAGGCATCCGCGCCGTTCCTGGATTATCCCTACGCAATCATGGGGTTTGCGGGAAAACAGGCTTCCTTCCGGTCGCGCGTCTCGGTTGGCGATCTGGAGGTAAACGGCGCGGCAGAGCCGCAGCCGCTGTTCTATACGCTGCTCGGTGAACCGAAGCTCAGCTTTTATCCGGGCTATGTGCAGGAGGGGAAGCATTACAATAACAATACCTTCCGGCTGCGGGGCTTCAAGCAGTATTGGCTGAAGGATGCCGCCGCGCCGGAGACGCAGCCGTCAAAGGTCGCGACCGCCATGCGTCCGCTCCCGGCAGGCACTTCGTTTACCGGTACCATCCGCTATCGGAATCTGCACGAGGACGAGCTTGGCTTGCTGCTCTGGAGCATTGCCTTGGAGCCGGATTGCCGCCAATCCCTCGGCATGGGGAAGCCTTACGGCTTCGGCAGAGTCAGGGTGACCATTGACTCCATTTGGGAGCAGGATCCCGCCGCGCTTTACGGGAAGGGGCTTTTGACGGCGGGCAGTCACCCGGTCAGCGCCCCGACGGAGCGGATCGCGCAGCTGATTTCCGCTTACGAGGAGAAGGTCTCCACATTGACGGCGCTGCCGCAGGGCATCCGCAATCTGCCCGCCATTCAGGATTTCTTCTACCTGAAACGGACGATTCGGACGGATCTCGAGAACATCTCTTACTTAAGCCTGAAGGAGCATCAAAACATCACGCAGCCCTTGCCCACGGTGGAGGAGATTCGCACCGGGCGCACCGCAGCGCAGCAAACGAAAAAGCTTCAGGTCGGAGATATTGTGACGGGCTGCGTCACGGACATAAAGAACTTCGGCTTTTTTGTGGATCTGCCGACGGGCGAACGAGGTCTGGTACACATCAAGGAGATTGCCGACCGATGGCTCTATCCCGAGGATATCGAAAGCTATGTCCTGCCGGGAGATATGGTGCCCGTAAAGGTCATCAGCATATCCGGCGGAAAGATTGGCTTGTCCTATAAACAAGCGCGCAAAAAATAAAACGCCGGCTTGCCGCGCCGCAGAAAAGACACGCTGTATTGCAAGCTCTTCCCAGCCGATTGGGGAAAAGAAAAGAAGGGAGATGCGCCCATGCGCCGGAATTACTTGCTTTTTATGCCCAGCCTGATGCAGAACAACTGCCGGGCAATCCGCTATACCGCCGCAGATTCCAATCTGATTTTCACCGGCCACCAGACCAACATTCCCGCCACGGAATATCTCATTGATAAGCTGGCGGCAAACGGGGAAAAGCTGGATCAGATCCTTCTGCTATGCTCCGACGAGGTCATGCAGCAGCCAATCGTCCTGTCTGCGGAGGAGCCGCCCGTAACAACATTGACGTACTATATCCGAACGATCTCCGACTGGATGCGGCGCTATGACTATACGGAGGAGGAAATACAAGGCGTCTTTTTCCCGTACGCTCTGAACGAGATCAACCCCGGCGACCGTCGCAGTATGGAGAGCGTGCAGGCGGTGATTCAGGAGCGGATTAAGGGCGAAGGCAGCAAAACGCTGTATTTGGACTATACCGGCGGACTGCGCAGTGCGTCCATGCTGCTGCTGCTTTTTGCCCGAATGCTGGAAAACGAGGGTGTTACGGTGGCGGATGTGCTCTACAGCAGCATCTACAGCGCACAGGACGGCAAACGCTGCGGGCAGATTGAAAGCTGTATGGATACCTACCGGCTGTTCGACTATTTTGACGCATTCACCGAAGCCCGGCGCGGCAGTCTGAAGGCGCTGGAGCAGCTGGCGCTTGCTGACGGTAAGACGGCGCTGGCGGATCAGCTCCGCAGTACGAACGCGGCAAGGCAAAAAGGAAAGCTGGGAAAATTCGCGGAAATATCGCCGGAGGAGCGGGCTGAGATCCGCATCTCGGAAGATATGTCCCTTCCGGCACGGATCAGCGCAAAGCTGGCGAACGAGCAGCGAAAGGCCCTGTCTCGCTCCGGTTCCCTACAGGCGGACATGGCGGAGGGCAATGTCACGGCGGCGTCCCAAAAGATCCGGGAGCAGGGTCTGCGGCTTCTGATCGAGAAGGGCTATGTCCTATGGCGTTCTAAGCGCTATCAGACAACGGATCAAATGAACACCGCGTTTTTTGCCTATGCCGCCTACTACCGCTCCTATTTGGAATTCGTGCATACGATGCTGCTGCAGCTTCACAGCGCGCAGGACGGCGAGGCACTGTGGCAGGCGTATCTGGCATACACCGAGGAGAAATACGCCATTTTCCCCGCCGCAAGCAGCAACGGAAGCATCAGCAAATATTTGGAAGACGAATTTGACTATACTTATCGGGACATCTCTGACCGTCTGCAGCAGCTCCTGGTGGAAAAGGTGGCGGTCGATCCGCAGAACGCCAAGGCGGTGATCTCCGCAGTAAATGCCTATACGCAGGAGCGGAGAAGGTATATCAACACCTATATGCGGACGGGCTTTCCCTTTGCGAATTGCTACAAAACAATATCTTATTCCCGCTGTGGAAATCAGTGGTATGACCAGTCCTATAAGTCCGCATTGGACGAGGGAATGCGCCGCCTCTGCGCCCTGCCCGAAGCCGCGCTGCAGGCACAGCTGCAGCGTATGACGCAGGATATTCTTCTGCTGTCGAAGCACTTTCCGCCGGTGCAATTCGGCGCACTGTTCTATCTCCGTGACAGAGACTTTGCAGCGTTCGGTGAAAAGGTATTGCTGATTGACAGCATACGCTCGCAGCGAAATCTGTTTACACATGACGGGGAAAATGCCACAGATGAAGATATCCGGCGTACAAATCAATCTATTTTAGATTTTATGTCGTGGGTCGAAACACTTTGACACCACGCGTCGAGCGGAGATATGCTGCAACGCACACAGACCGTTCAGGCACCTCAACGATTCTGCCGTAAAATGTAAGCGTGCCGCTGATTGTAAGTATTATAACAGCCCGGAAATCAAAGCCGTGGTGAACGGCGGCTTATATTACAACATTGCAGCAAGGATTCTCATGAAAGCAAATCAAACATACCGAAGCCCTGCGAGTTGCGGGTGCCGAGACCGGTGTGATAGAGGAAATCCGGCACCTGCGGCGCACCTTGTAGAAGAAACCCGCCATAGCATGCGGTAATGCAAGTATGCTTGAAGGCCGTGACCAAACGGCGGAAGTCGGTATTTCCCGCCGTCGCAAGGGATAGCTCAAACGGCGCGTCGGTATCATTGCATGCGAGCGGCAAGCGCAGTTCTCTTGCGTGAAATGTAACGAAAATTCTCATGGCGTATCTCCAATCCCGTATTTTCGTTCTCTGGCTATAGAGAAACATGGACGGTCAATCTTCAACCAATAGCAGGACGCTATTTGAATATCAAATGCCTGCCGTGTCCAAATGAGCCGTAAGGAAAGAGGGGTCGTTGTGAGTGTTCAACTGACAGCCGAAGAACGGCTGCGTTTTTTGGCGGGAAGGGTTGCTGAGGTAATGACAGAACGCATCCACAATGAAATCCCCCGAAGCGGAGACTTTCAATCGATTTCTGTCAGTTTCCAAATCCCTTCGACGAACAACGCGGGATATATGTTTGTTGAGCTATCTCTGACGGGAACACCGGAACAACGACGATTAAGGATTGGTGTCTGCCGCAAAGGAGACGACAAACTTCATTCTTATTATCTTCTGCACGATGCAACCGAAAGGATCGCAGAATATCTACAATCTGATAAAATCGTTAAAATACTGATAGAAAATTTTCAAGCACTTTCGAATTGTGTAGACAACGATGATTGATTATACTGAGTAAATTACAGAGGAACAACAGCAGGCTTGCACTGCGGCTGCTCCTCTGTTTTTATTCACCACAGCCTCTTTCATTACTATGGGTTCATGAAAAGCTTTAAAAATCCAGTCCCTTCCGGCAATGCCGGAGATGGTATCGGCGGTAAGAGAACAAGACGTATCACGGAGACGAGCAGCGATGTTCTCCGATGTTGTAAATACCTCGTTCCGGAAGCCACGCTCACGGATTGTTTCCAAATCTGCTCAATGGGATTCATTTGCTCCAATCCCCATTCTTAATTTGACGGTTTCAAATACATTCCATACACATTCCTCCAAAATCAGGTTTGAGAGGCGGCTTTTTTTCTCTGTCTGTATTATGTTAGATTTCGTAAAAACAGGCGCACCGCATGACCGGGCTGTTTCAAAAAACATGACAGACGCTTTCCTTTTCCGCAGCTCCATGGTATAATAAATAAGATAATGACAGGAGAGAGCGATATGGCAGGCGCAATGTCCGGACGCAATCTGCTGAGGTTGCGCGGAGTATTTTTTGGATGACAGCATCCGGAATAGGGTGTCTGTTCCGTGCAAGAAAGAATCGTCAGAGGTACGTATTATGCCAAAATCAAAATGGAATCTGAATACTGTTTACATATCCGAGCGATTGCAGGAGAGTCTGCGGCCCATCTCTCGCTGCGCCCTGACCACGGTGGTGGCACCTATGGGTTATGGCAAAACAACGGCAGTGAACTGGTATCTGGAGCAGCGCGCCAAAGCAGAAGCGTTAAATGTCATCCGCATCAGCGTATATTCCGATAACCTTGAGATCTTCTGGAAAAGCATACAGAACGCCTTTGTTCGGGCAGGTTTTGACTTCCTGCGGGACTATACCTGCCCCACGGATG
>JBJFGB010000034.1:0-5200 GCA_051892295.1 Faecousia sp.
AGGGCGGTTTCGCCCTACCTTTTTCGTTTGCCAATTATTATTTTACACTAAGTTTGCCGCTTTGGGCAATCTGCGGAAGTTTGTGCGCACTTGATCGTTCCTGCACGCGGCACGCCGAGTCGTCGTGCCATACGGAGGGGTGCGAGCAACGGTTGTAGGGCGCGGCATCCCTGACGCGCCGACCGCGTAAGCGGAAGACGGGGACAGACAAACAAGTTTGTACGCTGTCGGTAGTTCCTGCACCGGCGGGGACATGTCCCCGCCCTACAGAAAGTATTTGGGAAGTAGCTATGAGACTTGACGCAGGAGGTCGCAGCGGAGGCGCTGCATGATGCGCTTTTCTAAGCGGGAGATGTAGGATTGGGAGATGCCGAGCAGATCCGCGACCTCCTTCTGGGTCTTTTCCGGTGCGCCGCATAATCCGAAACGCAGGCAGACGATATAGCGGTCGCGCTCCGGCAGACGGGCGAGGGCTTCCCGCAGAAGCTGCAGCTCCACATCCTCCTCCATCGGGCGCATGACCGTGTCGCCGTCCGTGCCTAAAATATCCGACAGCAGCAGTTCGTTGCCGTCCCAATCGGTGTTGATGGGTTCATCCAGCGACACCTCGGTCTTTTGCGAGGAGATTTTACGGATATGCATGAGAATTTCGTTCTCGATGCAGCGGGAGGCATAGGTCGCAAGCTTGATTTTTCGGTCGGACTGGAAGGTGCTGATCGCTTTGATGAGTCCGATGGTGCCGATGGAGATCAGATCTTCAATATTGACACCTGTGTTTTCAAAGCGCCGCGCGATATAGACGACCAGACGCAGATTTCGCTCTATGAGACGCTGCTTGGCTTGCTCGTCCCCCTCGGCGGCACGGGTGAGAAGGGTTTGCTCCTCGGCAGCGGTCAGCGGCGGGGGCAGGATATCGCTGCCGCCGATGTACTGCACCTTGGTCGGCGGGTGAAGCAGCGCGTTCAGAAGTTGGGCAAGGGTTTTAAGCATGAATGACACCTCCGGTTAATGCATCGTAGGCACCTCCGTCCGACACGGGAGTCGGGCTGAAGGCGACAAGTCCGAGTTTGGTTTCCTTTTCCATCGTGATTTCGCAGGGTAAAGCAAGCAACAGCCCTGACCGCACCCCGACGGCGCGGTAGGGGATCAGGCGCGGCGCTTCGGCTTGCAGACGCAGGGCGAGGGCAGAGGGGGCGGCGAAATCCTCCGCCGTCAGGGAAAGCTCTGCGGGAAAGAGCCGTCTTGCCGCCTGCCAATAGACGGTCAGCACCTGTGCGCCGCTGATGGGGTCGCAAAGGGTGTTGCCGCTGTCCCGTAGGGCGGTGAGCTGCACGGTGCGCCCGTTGCGGCAGAGCGAGACGGGCACGAGACTGTTCGGCGCGTGGGTCAGGCGCGGCAGAAGCAGACGGCAGGCGAGGCAGACAGCGGCGGCGGTCAGCAGCAGCGTGAAGAAGCTGACGGGATAGAACAGGGCATTTTCGCGGTAGCGCACCGTGCCGTTTTGCAGCAGGGCGACGCCGTAGACCGCGCCGCACAGCACCAGAGTAATCGCGCCGAAGACCGCCGTTAAGCGCAGCGTGGCACGGTGCGGGCCGAAGGCGGAAAGCAGCATTAAGCCTGCGCACAGGAGCTTGCAGGGGATTAGCTTCAGCCAGCCGAAGTGCGGCAGCCAGACGAGCACGGCGTAGAGCGCGCCCACCAGCGAACCGAGAAGCAGCCTCCGGTTGCGGATTGCCGCCGCGCCCAAACGTGCGGTTGCCCGAAGCAGGAGGTAGTTGACCCCTAAATTGAGCGCGAAGACCAAGTCAAGATAAACGGTGATATGCATCGCCTCCTCCAAAGCCCGTGGACAAAGTATAAGGGCAAGCGTGCAAAAAACAGGTCGCAATCCCTTATGGGAATGCAGACCTGTTTCGGTGAAATCGGTATTTTTTGGGTCGGAATAGTTGGGGAATTCCATTTCCCGCCCGTGTTTTTTGCAGGAAATCAGCTCGTCGCGTCGAACGATTCTTCCGCGCGGCGGACTGCCTTGATATTTTTCTCTGCCTTGCTGCGCGGGAGCATGACCTCATGCCCGCAGCCTAAGCATTTGAGGCGGAAATCCGCGCCTGTGCGCAGCACCTTCCATGTATTGCTGCCGCAGGGATGCTGCTTTTTCATGGTCAGAATGTCATTTAATCGGATATCCATAAGCCCTCACTTCTTGATCTCGTCCCAATAGTGCTTTGCCGCCTGCTCGATCTTGTTGTCGCCGTATTCATAATACTGCGTGCCCTTGAGGATGTCGGGCAAATACTGCTGCTTGACCCAGTGGTTCGGGTAGTCGTGCGGATAGAGATAGCCCTGCTCGCGCTCCTGCCCGGCGCTGTCGGCGTGGACATTTTGCAGCTCGCGCGGGAACACGCCAATCTTACCCGCCTGCACATCCTGCATGGCGCGGGCAATGGCGAGATAGCCGGAGTTGGACTTCGGCGCGGTAGCAAGGAAGATCACGGCATCCGCCAACGGCAGCCGTGCTTCGGGCATGCCTAATTGTAACGCAGCGTCCACACAGGCCTTGACAATCGGAATCGCCATCGGATAGGCAAGCCCGATGTCCTCGCACGCGGAGCAGAGAATGCGGCGGCAGCAGGAGGGGAGGTCGCCGACCTCCAAGAACCGCGCGAGATAGTGGATTGCCGCGTCGGGGTCGGAGCCGCGAATGGACTTCATCAGCGCCGAAAGGCAGTCATATTGATTGTCGCCGCCCCGGTCATAGCGCATGGCGGAGCGCTGCGTGACCGCTTTTGCGTCCGCAAGCCGGATAACCAGTTCCTCATCTCCGGGGCGTGCCGCGATGAACAGCGCCTCCACGGCATTGAGCGCCTTGCGGACATCGCCGCCGCAGGAGGAGGCGATGTGCTCCAACGCGCCCTCCTCGCCGGTCACCCGCAGACCGGTTTTGGCGGCCATATAGTCCACCGCGCGGCAGACGGCTTTCATCGCCGCCTCAGGGGTGATGGGTTTGAATTCAAAGACCGTGGAGCGGCTTAAAATCGCGTTGAAGATATAGAAATAGGGATTTTCCGTTGTGGAGGCAATGAGAGTGATCTTGCCGTTCTCGATATACTGTAATAAGGACTGCTGCTGGCGCTTGTTGAAGGACTGAATCTCGTCGAGGTAGAGCAGAATACCGTTGGGTGCCATCAGGGTATCGAGCTGGGAGACAATCTCCTTAATATCGGCGGTGGAGGCGGTGGTCGCGTTGAGCTTGTATAGGGTGCGCTGCGTCGCGTCCGCGATGATGTTGGCGACGGTCGTTTTGCCCGTGCCGCTGGGACCGTAAAAAATCAGATTCGGCACTTTACCGGATTCGATCATGCGGCGCAGCATCTTGCCCTCGCCCAAAATCTCCTCCTGCCCGACGACCTCGTCCAGCATCTTCGGACGCAGCTCGTCCGCCAAGGGCTGATACATGGAAAGACCTCCCTTCGAGATAGCTTCTGCGCATATCATACACCGAAGGGAGGAAAAATGCAATTACAAAGCGGAGAAAAAGAAAGAGGATCGGTTTGATTATTGTTTTCCGCATTCCGCGAAGCGGCAGACAGTAGAAACGAACAGCCCTGTATGCAATTCGTAGTTCCTGCAGCGGCGGGGACATATCCCCGACCTACAGAGGTGCGTGGTGTTATGTTTGGTTGTAGCGCTCGATGGCAATGCGCAGAAGGTCGAGGGCGCGTTCGAGTTCGGCTTCGCAGCGGACATAGGCGATGCGAATCTCGCTTTCGCCTGCGCCCTCGGTGGCGTAGAAGCCGCTGCCGGGGGCGAACATGACCGTCTCCTTGTTGTCCTCGAATTCGTTCAGCAGGTACATTTGGAATTTCTCTGCGCTGTCCACGGGCAGCTTTGCCATGGTATAGAACGCGCCCTTCGGCTCGGTGGTGACGACGCCGGGGATTTCGCGGAGCTTGCGGTAGCAGACATCCCGGCGGCGCTGGTATTCCTCCCGCGTTGCGTCGAAGTAGGACGGGTCAACACCGTAGAGCGCCGCTGCGCCGACCTGATCGAGGGTTGCGACGGACAGACGCGCCTGCGCAATCTTCGTTGCCGCCTCAATCAAAGCACGGTTACGGGAGAGCAGTGCGCCGATTCTCGCCCCGCAGGCGCTGAAACGCTTGGAGACGGAGTCAATCAGAATGAGATTTTCCTTCAGATCGTCAAAGGCGGCTGCGGTGGTGAGCTTGCCGCCGTCGTAGATGAACTCACGGTAGACCTCGTCGCAGATGAAATAGAGGTCATGCTCCTTCGCGATATCCGCAAGCAGCCGCAGCTCCTGCGCGGTCAGCACCGTGCCGGTGGGGTTGCCTGGATTGGTGACCAAAATGGCGCGGGTCTTCTCATTGATGAGGGGCTCGATCATGCCGCGCTCTGCGTAGCGATAGCCCTCCTCCGGCTTGGTATGCACGGGGCAGATTTTGCCGCCTGCCATGCGGATGAAGGTATGATAATTCGGATAGAACGGCTCGGGGACAATGACCTCGCAGCCCTCGTCGAGAATGCAGAGCATCGCCATCAGCAGCGCCTCGCTGCCGCCGGTGGTGATAAGGATATCCTCCTCGGAGAAATCGACGCCGAGACGGGAATAATACTTCTGCACCGCTTCAATCAGCATCGGAATGCCGGGGGAGGGGGCGTAGGCAAGCACGTCCTCGCGGTAATTCGCCAGCGCTTCAAAATAGGCGGGCGGGGTCTGGATGTCGGGCTGCCCGATGTTTAAATGATGGATGGTAATGCCTCGCTTCTGCGCCTCGACCGCATAGGGATAGAACTTGCGGATGGGCGATAACTCGCAGAGGTTGATTTTTTTCGATAGTTTCATAGTATTTCCCCTTGCCGTAAATCGGGTGTTATTTCTGTAATGTGATTGATAAAATGTGTGCCGGTGTGATAAGTGCCTGCACGAGATTGTACCCGCAGGGGGTACGCCGCATCCGTAACGCTCCTGCGTCGCGAACGGCTGCGTCCCTCGCAGTGACTCGCCGAAATAAACGAAACAGCCAATGTAGGGCGGGGACATGTCCCCGCCGGTGCAGGAACTACCGAGTGCATACAAGCCTGTTCATCTGTACCGTCTGCCGCTGCGCGGAACGGCGGGGACATGTCCCCAATGTCACTAAGTTAAGGAATACAGGGTCTCGCAGGGATGCGGGGCCCTACT
>JBJFGB010000035.1:0-5165 GCA_051892295.1 Faecousia sp.
TTTTCACTTGGTTTTTGAAAAAGGAAGATTGCCAATATTTACTTGACACATACAAATTCGTCATCTTTCTCTGCATCACTTGCATATCCGCTTGTAATTTAGTATAATAACTCCATTAGACATTTCTCTGCAAGGCAAAGGTGGTACGTTCATGCAATTTCTCGGTCATACGCTAACCTCTCCGCTCTTTCTCGCGCCGATGGCAGGCGTGACGGACTACGCGTTCCGTATGGTCTGCGCAGACCTCGGCGCGGCAGTCACCGTCACCGAAATGGTCTCCTCCCGCGCCTTGGTCTATCAGGACAAAAAAAGTCTCTCCCTGCTGCGAAAAAACGAAAACGCTCTCTGCGGCGCGCAGATTTTCGGCAACGACCCGCAGATGATGGCGCAGGCGGCTGTTTTGGCGCTTGCGCACAGCGGATGCGATTTTTTGGATATCAATATGGGCTGTCCGATGCCGAAGATTGCGAACAACGGCGACGGCAGCGCCCTGATGCGGGACATTCCGCTGGCGTGTGAGATTGTCCGCGCCGTGAAAGCGGCGGTCTCCGTTCCCGTCACGGTTAAGACCCGACTCGGCTGGGACAAGGGCAGCATTTGTGCCGTGGAGCTGGCGCAGGCGCTGGAACAGGCGGGCGCGGACGCTATCGCCGTCCACGGGCGCACCAAGACAATGCTCTATTCCGGAAAAGCGGATTGGGATGAAATCGGCAAGGTCGTGCGGGCGGTATCCATCCCCGTGATCGCCAACGGAGATATTTTCTCCCCCGAGGACGCCCTACGCTGTAAAATGCACAGCGGCGCGGCTTTCTTTATGCTTGGGCGCGGCAGTTTCGGCGATCCGTGGCTGTTTGCGCAGGTCAAGGCAGCGCTTGCAGGCGAAACGATTCCTGAACGCCCTCCGCTGCAAGCACGCATGGCAGTCGCTCTGCGGCAGTTTCATTTGGCGTTAGAGGACAAGGGCGAGCACATTGCCTGCTTGGAGGCGCGAAAACACCTTGCATGGTATCTGCGCGGTGTTGCGCACAGTGCGTATTATAAAGAACAGATCTCTCACCTCTCCAACGCACAGGAGGTCGAGTCTGTTGTGAAGGCGATCTGCCGCGATTTGGCATAAGGGGTGATCGACATCGAAGAGAAAAAAATTATAAAAAAAGCCGTTGCCGGCAGCGCGGAGGCGTTTGAGCAGCTTGTTCTGCAATATCAGACCCCGATCTATAATCTCTGCCTGCGCATCACCGGAAATCCCGAGGATGCCGCTGACATGACGCAGGAGTCCTTTCTGAAGGCTTGGCGCAATCTTGAAAGCTTTCACTTTGAAGCAGCTTTCTCCACTTGGCTTTACCGTCTCGCCTCCAATACCTGTTTAGACTTTCTGCGCAGCGCCAAGCGGCGGCGCGAGCTTTCACTGACGGTGGAGGACGAGAGCGGCGAGTCGCAGCTTCTCGACCTGCCGGACCCAGCGCCGACGCCCGAGTCCGCCCTGCTGACAAGTGAGGAGAACGCACGCCTCGGTGCCGCAATGGGGCAGCTCGACCCGGAGCAGCGCCGCATTTTAACCTTGCGCGTCGTAAACGACCTGAGCTATACCGAGATTGCCGCCGTTTTGAACATCAAGGAGGGAACGGTCAAATCCCGTCTGGCACGCGCAAGAGAAAGCCTGCGAAAAAAACTTTTACAAACAGGGAACAAAACAGAAGCAAAGCCGTCAAACCAGCAGAAACGGAAAGGAGGTCGCGGTGGTGAACTGTAACGAATATCTCCCTCTGCTCAGCGGGCATCTTGACGGAGCAAACAGTGAAGCGGCGGAGTCTCGTCTGCAAAAGCATCTTGCCTCCTGCAAGCAATGCCGCAAGCTGCTCACACAGTTGGAGCAAACCGATGCGATGCTTCTTTCGAGCAAAACCGAACCGCCCGCAGACCTCGCCGCCCGTATTATGACGCAGGTGCGTAATGAGCCGAAGCGCAAAAAATCGCTGCACCGTACCGTCCGCTCCGTTTGCACCGCCGGGCTTGCCGCCGCAGCCCTGCTCGCGCTTGTTTTCTTCGGTGATTTGAAGCTGCCCTCTCTAAAGCAGGAAAGCAGCGCAGATGCCGCCTATTCCGATGCGGGAAACGGACAAAGCGCTTCCGACGATTGGACGGAGGAGGCAGACTTTCTCTTTCAAAACGGTGAAGATACCGCAGCGCAAGCGGAGAACTACAGCATAACGCGCTACGCCGGAGCAGATGCACCGACGTCGGTTGCATCCACCACCGAAAAAGGAACCTCCCTGACCGCCACGGAATCCGCCGAATCCTTGCTTACGCTTCCCTCTCTCAGCTATGACGCAAGCGGCGAGCTTCTCAACGATTCCGAGAGCGCGGAGGATGCCGGTACGACGCACCGCTTGCCATACGGCTTCACAACTTCGGAAGCAGCCTCTCCCCTGCTGGTGATTTGGGGCGCGCAAGCGGAGGAGTTTTCGTTCTTATACGGTCTTTCGCCTTCCGAGGAAAGCATTCCGACCTCCTCTGACGAAACCGACAGCCTGTATACCCGTCTGCTTTCGGCGCTGTCGCCGCAGCAAGCTTCTGCACTGACAATTACAGAATATCTTGTCAGCTATGCGCAGTTCTCCACCATTTTTAACGACTGTGTCGGTATCTATGAAACGGCTGTCTATTACCCCGCCGAGCTTTATGACCTTGAAAGCTGCACCGTACTTGTAATTTCTGACGCACAGCCGACCGAATAAAATCATCCTCTTTTTCGCAGACTACCGTTCGAGGTGTAGCTTGTGAAAAAGAGGATATTTTTATGTATTTTATCGATTTTTCTGCTTGCGCCGCAGGTCTTTGCCGAAGACGAGGTGCTGCACTGGGTCGAATTCAATGTGGATTATCCCGCTTTGCAACGGGCGCTGGACATTGACATTGCCTCACAGGGGGAGGAAAAGCCGCTGGACTGGATCGACATCCTCGCATTGGCTGCGGTGAAGGTCGGCGGTAACGGCATCACGGTGAAGGGGGTCAACGAAGCGGCGGAGCAGCTCCGCAAGGACAAATCCCCGCAGGAGTTGCTCGGAGCGCAATATAAATACTTTGCCTACTATCACCGCGCTTACGAGGCAGTCCTCGGCGGCTTGGTCGGCAGCTATGCCATTGCGGTCACAAACAAGGAGACCGGAGAACAGGAATGGGTTCCCGCTTACGGGCTGAAAGCCTTCTCCCCCATTGCGGCAGGCTATGGCTACTCGCACTATTCCGATTTCGGCAATCGCCGCTCCTACGGCTTTGCCCGCAGACATCTCGGCAACGACCTGATGGGCGCGCTGGGCACGCCGATTATCGCTGTGGAATCCGGCACGGTCGAAGCCCTCGGCTGGAACCAGTACGGCGGCTGGCGCATCGGTATCCGCTCGGACGACCGTCTGCGCTACTATTACTACGCCCATCTGCGCAAGGACGCGCCCTATGTCGAGGGGCTGGAGGTCGGGCAGCACGTCTGCGCAGGCGACGTGATCGGCTTCATGGGCAGGACGGGCTACAGCGCAAAGGAAAACGTCAACAATATCGACACCGTGCATTTGCATTTCGGCTTACAGCTCGTCTTCGAGGAGAGCCAAAAGGAATGTGATTCCGAAATATGGGTCGATGTATACGACATTGTACGGCTCCTCTCCGCGCACCGAAGCTCCGTACAATACGATCCGGAGAAAAACCAATGGGCGCGTCTGTATCCCTACCGAGACTTAGATACTGAGCCGTTATATTAACTGCTGCTCATTGATGATCAGCTTGAACTGCAAGCCGAGCTTTTCCGCTGCCTTGCGGCAGAGGATCATGCGCTGCATAAAGATTTCAAAGTAATCCATCACCGAGCCGTAGTGGGTATCCACCGTGAGCTTCAGCTTGACAATGGTACGGTCCTCGTTGATCTTGAGCTGGGATTTTTTGACCGAATAATTTACGCGGTCATGAATATCAAAGGTTGAGGTGTCCTGATTTCTGACGCGGCTGCGGCGGACGTCGGCTTTGTCCGCCAAGATCAATGCGGCAGCAACGGCGTTGACCGGCACACCGGTGCCCTCATCATGGTTCCCGATGGCGGTAACAATCGTTGCAATATCCTCCGGGTCGAAATGCAGGCTGTTGAGGATTTGGAACGCCATGACCGCGCCGCTTTGGGAATGATCGACACGGTTGACAAGATTCCCGATGTCATGCAGGTAGGCTGCAATTTGCGCAATCTCAACCGTGTGGGCATCATATTCAAGCGTTTCGAGAAGATAACGCACGGATTCCGCCACAACGGTAACATGGGCGAAGCTATGCTCCGTATAGCCAAGCGCAATCAAGGATTCATCCGCCTTACGAATATAGGCACGGATGGTTTCATTGTGAATGATTTCTTGATAAGTCATAAATTCTCCTTTCTCGGAGGGTAAGCAAAGCAAACCGCCATACAAGGCTTTACCGCAAAAGAGCAGGGCATTGCTGCCCTGCTCCTTGGTTATGAAATTAGTTCTCGTTGATCTCGATGACAACGCCGGAACCGACGGTACGACCACCTTCACGGATAGCGAAGCGGAGGCCCTTCTCGATAGCGATCGGGGTGATCAGCTCGACGTCCATGTCGATGTTGTCGCCGGGCATGCACATCTCAACGCCTTCGGGAAGGCTGATGATGCCGGTAACGTCCGTGGTACGGAAATAGAACTGCGGGCGATAGTTGTTGAAGAACGGGGTGTGACGGCCGCCTTCTTCTTTGGACAGGACGTAAACCTGACCCTTGAACTTGGTGTGGGGATGGATGGAGCCGGGCTTGGACAGAACCTGACCGCGCTCGATGCTCTTCTTGTCAATGCCGCGGAGCAGAGCGCCGATGTTGTCGCCTGCTTCTGCGTAGTCGAGGAGCTTGTGGAACATTTCGATGTCGGTAACGACGGTGGACTTCTTCTCTTCCATGAGACCGACAATCTCGACCGGCTCATTCTTCTTAATGGAACCACGCTCGACACGACCGGTAGCGACGGTGCCACGGCCGGAGATGGTGAAGACGTCCTCAACGGGCATCAGGAAGGGCTGGTCGGCCTTACGGTCAGGCGTCGGGATCCAAGTGTCAACAGCGTCCATGAGTTCCTTGATGCAGGCATACTCGGGAGCGTTGGGATCGGTGGACT
>JBJFGB010000036.1:0-21840 GCA_051892295.1 Faecousia sp.
GGTAGGGCGGTTTCGCCCTACCTTTTTGTTTGCCAATTATTATTTTACACTAAGACCGAAATACCGCAGACAGGCGATTTACAAGCAAATCTCGGCAGATATCGGCTCGATTATTCGGACACTATGCGCACGCAAAGGGATTGAAATCATCGAGGCGGCAGCATTACCGGATCACATTCATTTATATGTGTCGATACCGCCGAAGTATAGCGTTTCAGAGGTTATGGGGTATCTAAAGGGGAAGAGCAGCCTCATGATATTCGACCGGCACGCAAATCTAAAGTACAAGTACGGAAATAGGCATTTCTGGTGCAGGGGATATTATGTGGATACGGTAGGAAGGACCGAAAAAACGATTAAAGAATACGTAAGGAACCAGCTACAAGAGGACATCGTAACGGATCAGATGACGATGAAGGAATTCACAGACCCGTTTACGGGTGAGCCGGTAAGCAAGGGCAAGTAAAAAGCCGCCCCCGGAAGGGGGCAGCCAGTAAACAAATTGCGATTGGCGAACCATTCGTGCGCCTTAAGGCGTAGCTGTATTATGCCCTTATAGGGCCTGTGCAAGCCACCGGCTCAGCCGGTGGTCTTGACTCATCGCTCAGCAGCGTCCTTTTATCGTAAGGCGGCAATACGGTTCCTTGCAAGGGTCACTATTGCCGCCGGAAAGGAGATGCCGCTCTCCTGTCCGGCGGCAATATCAGGGTAATATGATAATCGCACGCAGGGTTGTGCGGTTATCCGCCGTTTATGTATGCTTTGCTGCTTGTCCTTTCGGAGTTGCCGCAGAAAATCGTTAATATACAAAAAGGCATCTTCCGAACTTTGATATATAACAGTTCGATAATTTCCAATAACACGCAGAACCGGCAGCTGCATTTTGCATGGTGACGACACGCTGTGTGGGCATCAGCCTGCCGTACCTTATGCTCTCTTACGGCGGCCAGTTCCCCCGTACGCCAACCGGATATCCGGCGCTTTTTGTATAACTATAGACACCCAAACGATAATACTCTCCCGAGCCAAAGCCGGGTCTGTAAGAGATTGTAAAAGGGTTCAAATTAAATCGTTCCACATCACCGGTAGCTCTTGTGCCAACATTAGAATAAGCGTTTGACTGATTCATATAGAAAGTTACACCTTGTGACATATTCGTTCCAACTTCCGGACCAATACTCGCATCACCGGATGTGCTCTTATAGCGTGGATTCCCCAAATCGGTTTGGCAGCCTGTTGTTTGCAGATCAAAAGCATACCAGCCAGCCGCACAGGCGGTGATCACACACAGCGATGCGACCATGCAAATTAGGCAAATGCACACTACAACATTTTTTCACATGCTTCACTTCGTTTTTCTTATAATTGTCCACATTTAGAACATTTGAAGTAAAACGCAAAACTGTTCATTATGCGTGCTATACCATAGCTAAATCAAATATGTTCTGTTGCCGTACTGCAAATTAATTTAACCGCAAAAAGCAGCTATTATCGACATTATTTTGTCGGTAGTTTTTTATTGAAAATTGTTGCTTTTCGTTGAGTATTGCGCTATAATATGCAGAAAAAGGGGTGTTTAAGATGGAGCAAGAATTGACTGTTCTTCTTGTGGAGGACGATGCACATGCTTGCCAAGAGATCATTCAGTACATAGACACGCTGGAGGACATGGTTTTGCTTGATGTCACGAACAATTCGGAGAAAGCAGAGCGCATCATCAGGGATACTCTGCCGGATGCCGTGATTCTCGATTTGGAGCTGCATTGCGGGAGAGGCAGCGGTCTGTCTTTATTGCAGCGCTTGCAGCAGGAGCTGCCGCCTCGAATGCCGTATATTTTGGTCACGACCAACAATTCCAGCGCGATCACCTACGAGGCTGCGCGGCAAGCCGGAGCAGACTACATTTTCTCGAAGCATCAGGAGGGATATTCCGCAAGCGCTGCCGTTGATTTTTTGCGGTCGCTGAAAAATGTGATCCAGCATCGTGCAAGTACCGCGAATACGGCATCCGAAACAGAAAGCCCTGCGCTGAGAGATAAACGCATTTCCCGCAGGATCAGTGCAGAATTAGACCGTGTCGGTATCAGCCCAAAGGCAACGGGCTATCAATATCTGATCGATGGCATTCAAATTGTAATCAAAGCACCGACGCAAAACCTTTGCAGTGTCATTGGGCAAAAATACGGAAAAACGGAATCCAGCGTCGAACGCGCCATGCAGAATGCCATCGCCAAAGCATGGCGGACAACCCCCATTGATGATCTTTTACGCTTCTACACCGCAAGGATCAGCTCCGAAAAGGGCGTGCCGACAATCACGGAATTTATCTATTACTACGCCAATAAGCTGAAAAATGAATATTAAAAACCGGTCAGCCATTGCCTACACAACAGCTGACCGAAGCGTTCTGTATTAGATCCCCAAAATATTTTGAAGCCAAATCCAAAACCAATTCATAAGAAATTCTCCTTCCTTTTTTCGTTAAGTGTAGAAGAATTTCTTTCCATTTTATATTTGCTTAAGAATGTGGTTTCTTTTCACATTTTGTTGCTTATTATTGTAAATCTTTATGCTAATCACGTTTATAAAATATATTTTTATCATCTGTTGCAGCACATACATAACTTTAAGAATACTAAATAAGGACAAGCTCTCACGGAAAGCAATCGTACTACTGATCTGCATGGATTTCCTTTCTGCAGGATTGATGATCTTACTCCGTCAAAATCTGCAAGCAGTAAGTATTCTCTCAATGGTCTTATGTTCTATCATTGTCCATAAAATTGCCTTTGCAACAGAAGTCAGCACTTCCATTACGGCAACAATCATCAGCTATGGGATCAGTTATTTATTAAACTATCTCGCCACGGTTCTATTGGGTATCATAAAGGCTATCATTGGTAATCACTCCACTGCTGCCAATCTGCCTGCTATTATCATAATCGGTATTTTTCAAATCGTCCTTGCCGTTTTATTGTTCCGCATCAAACGACTGCGCCACGGTTTTCCATTCCTGTCGGATGCCAAGTATGGCGATTTAGGTGTCTATCTCAGCATCTCTACTCTGATGACCGCAACATTTTTGGGCATGCAGACAGGGGCACCGCTAATCACGCTGATTTCGTTTTATTCGCTGCTCATTTTCGGACTGATTTTCTGGTTTTGGTGGAAAAATCGCATGACGCAAAAATACATGGAGCAAATACGCAAGAGAGAGCAGCAGGAGCTTCAAGAAAGAATATCGTCCCTAAATGAGGAAATTACCACACTGAAAGAGGAAAACGAAGCCTTCTCAAAAATCATTCATAAGGATAACAAGCTGCTCCCCGCTATGGAATTGGCGGTAAGAGAAGCGCTTTACGCGGTCGCACAAAATGACGATCCGACGGAACGCTTGCAGCGAACGGAGGGGATCCTTGCGCAATTGGAAGCCGTCTCCCGTGAGCGCGCCGGTATTGTCCGTAATTATGAACATACCGCCCCAGTGCTTCCGCAAATCGGAATTCCTGCTTTGGATATTCTGTTTTCCTACATGGCGCAAAAGGCATCCGTCCTGGGTATTTCCTTTGCGCTACGATTTGATGAAGGGGTCACAGAGGCGTTACCTTCGGCGATCTCCATACAAGACGCATCTACCCTATTGGCAGACCTCATTGAAAACGCCCTCATTGCCGTAAGCGGAGGCAGCGGAGAAAAGTGCGTCCTTGCTGCGTTCGGTTGGGAAAACGATCACTGCTGCATCAGCATCAGTGACACAGGGGAAGCGTTTCCGCAAGAAGTCATTCGAAGCTGGGGCATACGGCGTATCACAACGCACGCAGAAACCGGCGGGAGCGGGATCGGGCTGATGAGCGCCTGCGAAATCTGCAAGCGTTATCATGCCGGCTTCCGCATTGATTCGTCGGTAACAAATCCGCCGTATACCAAATGTGTCTCCGTTCATTTCGACGGCAGCGAAGCATTCGAAGCTGAAACAGTACATGGTGAGCAGCCGCTTCCGTCATAATGATTGCACGGAACTCTTGTAGCCCGGTGACATGTCCCCGGCGCGTGTAGAACTATCGACTGCCTACAAGCTTACAGCTTAAGATTGCCGCGTCGCTGCGCTCCTCGCAATGACAAATGGGAGGCTGCGTCAGCCGTGTCATTGCGAGGGCGCCTGCGCCCGTGGCAATCTCGTGCAGGAACTACTGATTGCGTACAAACCAGTTCATTCATACCGTCCCGGGGACATGTTCCCGGGGCATATGGGCTGCTGCAAATAAAACGAACGGTGCGGTTCATCGGAAGCGCACCGTTCGTTTTATTTTGCTTTTCCATGCTTTATCCAATCGTCAGGCCTAAGCTTTGCGCTTTTTTGCGGAGGGAGAGAAGATCGGCAAAGGTGTCCGGTCGCTTGGAGATGTCGCGCAGGAGGGCGGAGGGGTGGTAGAGGGCGGTATATTCTACGCCGTCCTTGGAGAACCACTGACCGTGTTCTCTTGTGATGCGGAAATCCTCCTTAATCAGCCGCATGGCGGCGATCCTGCCGAGGCAGACGATGATCTTCGGCTGCAGCAGGGCAAGCTGCTCGTTTAAAAAGCCGATGCAGGCATCCTGCTCGTCCTGCATGGGGTCGCGGTTTTGCGGCGGACGGCATTTGACGATATTGGCGATATAGCAATTATGCCGTCCGAGGTCGATGATGGAGAGCATTTCGTCGAGGAGCTTGCCCGCTGCGCCGACGAACGGCTCTCCCTGCAAGTCCTCCTGCTGCCCGGGTCCCTCGCCCACAAAAACAATCGGAGACGGTACGGGTCCTACGCCGAAGACGACATTCGTCCGCGTCGCGCCGAGGCGGCAATTCTTACATTGCAGGCATCGCTGCCGCAGAATGTCCATATTATCCATTGCCGTTTCTCCTTTGCTCCGATCGCCGTCTGCGCTGCGCGGCGCGCTTCTTCGCCTGATGCACATTGATCGCCCGCAGGATCAGAAGTGTGCAGATCAGCACAAATAGGATCACAAGCACGATGATCAGGACGCGGTATTTTTCCCACGCAGATTCCGTAGCTCCCGTCTCCTGCACTGCCGCTTCCGTCTCGTTCGCCGTGGTAGGAACAGCGCCTTCCCGTTCGACGGCGGTCAGTGTGACCAGCTCCGCCGTTGCCAGCGGGATGCCCTGATACAACGCTGTCACCGTGCCGACGCGCTGCCCTGCTTCTAAGGGGGCGTCAAGGGTCTGCGTACTGTCATAGTTGAGGCTCATCGTGATGTCCTCCGCCGTGCAGTCCTTCGGCAGCAGAACCGTCGCGTTCGCATTGGCGTGGACAACGACATTCGAGCGCCCCTTTGCGTTCGTAACGGCAGGCTGCCCGAGCATCTGCGTATCGGAGAGCACCTGTACATAGTCGTAGTTTTCAAAGCCGTATTCCATCAGCCGCTTTGTTTCAACGAAACGCATATCCAGATCATCGCCGTTCTCGTCAATCAGTGTCTCGCAGCCGCAGACCACGCTCAGATAGGTCAGATTGCCGTCTGTCGCCGTGGAGGCAAGGCAGCCGCCTGCGGGCGTGGTAAAGCCGGTCTTAATGCCGCTTGCCTTGGAGTAATAGTATTTCGCGGTAATCTGGGCGCTGGTCAGGTAGTTCGTCGTATGCAGCGTACGGGATTCGGAGAGATTCGTCGCGGGAACGGTGTGCGCCGTCGTGGTCGCAAACTCGCGGAAATCGCGGTTATTCCACGCCCAATAGCTCAAAATCGCAAGGTCATGCACTGTGGTATAATGGTTCTCATCATGCAAGCCGTGGGTATTGGCAAAATGCGTACCGGTCATGCCAAGCTCCCGGGCTTTTTGATTCATCAGCGCGACAAAGGCTTCGATGCTGCCGGAAACATATTCTGCAACCACATTGCAACCCTCGTTCGCGGAGGAAACCATAATGCAGTAAAGCAGCTCCCGCAGGCTGATCTCCTCGCCCTCCTGCAAATTGGCGGTGCTGCCGAATTCGCTGAGGTTTTCCAACGAGGTCGCGGAGACCGTCAGTGTATCATCAAGGCTCCCGTATTCAAGCGCCAGCATACAGGTCATGATCTTCGTCAGGCTGGCAGGGTACAGCCGCTCGTCGAGCTGATAACCGTAGATGACCGTACCGGTAGTCACCTCGAGCAGCACCGCCGCCTTTGCCCGCACCTGATACTCCGAAGGGAAGTTATACTCAATCAGCGGCGCGGGCGGATCGAAGCCCTCCTTTGCTTGCGCGGTCGGCACCTCCCGCGGGGATTCGGACGCAGGCTCACCCTCCGCTTCCTGCACGGATTCGGAAGCAATCTCGCCGTTCTCTGTTGCCGCGCAGGGCAAAATCATCTGCGTCAAAAGAATCAGCAGTAAAAAAACGGACAAAAACCAACGATTTTTCATATGTACCCCCAAAAGCGCGCGGATAAGGATTGCCGCAGCGCACAGTTTTGTGTTATAATAAAAGATATCAACCGAGTTCTTGCATCGCGGCTGATTCGGCAAAGCTTGCCGCAGTCATTTTTATTATAGCAAAAAACATGGTTATGTCAACGGAATTGCAGAGGAAATACACGATGAAATTGAGGAACACAAGCCTGATTTTAATCGCGCTGTCTGCGGCGTTTTTACTCTTTGCCGCCGGTTTCTGCGTTGGGCGGCTGCAAACGGACGGAAACACACGGGTAATCACCATGCGGCAGCCCGCCGCTGCGTCTGAGAGCGCTACCCAAGCGATGAGCAGCACCGAGGAGACCGCAACGACGCAGCAAGGCGCGAAGCTCGATTTGAATACGGCAACCGTTGAGGAGCTGATGACCCTGCCCGGCATCGGGGAGGTTCTTGCCGGACGCATTGTGGCGTATCGTGAGGCGCATGGCAGCTTTTCCTCGATTGACGAGCTTGCGCAGGTGGAAGGAATCGGCGAAAAGCGCATTGATGCTATCCGAGACTATGTGACTTTGGGAGGAACGGAATGAAAATACTGGTAGTAGATGACGAGGAGCTGCTTGTCAAGGGTATTCGCTTCAATCTGCAAAACGACGGCTATCAGGTCGTCAGCGGCTCCAACGGGCGCGAGGCAATCGAGCTGGCGCATGACCCGGAGGTGCGGCTGATCGTTCTGGATGTCATGATGCCGGAGATCGACGGCTTGGAGGCATGCAGGCGCATCCGCGAGTTCTCCGATGTGCCGATCATCATGCTCACCGCCCGCACGGAGGATATGGACAAGCTGCTCGGCTTTGAGCACGGCGCGGACGATTATCTGACGAAGCCGTTTAACATTTTAGAGTTAAAAGCCCGTATCCGCGCGCTTCTGCGCCGCAGCGGCGGTTATGACCATCAGCGCAGCCGCATCACCGTCGGTGCGCTGACGGTGGACACACAGGAGCGCAATGTGTATAAAAACGGCGTGCCTGTGGAGCTGACCGCCCGTGAATTTGACCTTCTGGAGCTTCTGATCCGCAATCCGAACCGCGTCTATTCCCGCGAAAACCTGCTGGATATGATCTGGGGTTATGAATACCGCAGCGACATCCGCACCGTGGATGTGCATATCCGACGCATTCGAGAAAAGCTGGAAACCGTTCCGGCGGAGCCGGAATATGTGATGACCAAGTGGGGAGTTGGGTACTATTTCAAAGCGTAAACGAAGATTGTCCCTGTTGCCGAGCAGCTCGCAGCTTCGCTTTGCAATGGCGTACATTTTGATCACCGCAGTTGTTTTGTTCTTTTTGAATATTTACACCTCCACGACCCTGCGTAATATGATTTTCAGCGCACAGCGGCAGACCATGGAGGACAGGACGCAGCTCATGACGACTGCTCTTTTGCAGATGGATGAGCTGTCCTCAACGAAGGTCGAAGCCGCAATTAATGCGTTGGAGGATCTTTCCACCACACGCACCGTCGTGACGGACGCAAGCGGTATGGCGGTATATGACTCGCTCGCTGCAGGCAATGCCGAAGGGAAGCTGCTGCTCTTCCCCGAAATCGTTACGGCGCTTTCCAGCAAGGACGTGTTTTACAGCAGCTACGCCGACGGTGCGATTGAAAGCCGCGCCGCAGTCCCGCTGGTCAAGAACGGGCAGATGCTTGGCGCGGTCTATCTGATGCTCTATGACACCGATCAGGGCGCGCTGATTGCCGCCCTGCAGACAAATGTCCTGCGGCTTTCCGTGGCATTAGCGGTCGGCATGATTCTCTTTTCCATGCTCTTTTCAACTGCCTTTTCCCGCCGTATGCGCCGCATTCTGCATTCCGTCCGCATGATGCGCGACGGCGACTACAGCCACAAGCTCAAGCTGCGCGGGCATGACGAATTGGATCAGCTCGGCAGAGAGTTTAACGATCTCGCGGAACGCTTGGAGGATTCCGAACAGCGCCGCCGTCAGTTTGTCTCTGACGCCTCCCACGAGCTGAAAACGCCGCTCGCGTCAATCAAGCTGCTGTCGGATTCTATTTTGCAAAACGATATGGATCTTGCCACACAGCGCGAGTTCATCAGCGACATCGGCAGGGAAGCGGATCGTTTGGGCAGACTGTCGCAGAAGCTGCTGACACTGACCAAGCTGGACAGCGCCGTTTTAGAGGAACGGGAGATTCTCGACGCCGCTGCGACGGTGCAGAAGGTGACGCGAATGCTGCAACCGCTTGCCACGCTGCGCAAGATCCGAATCGGCTGCACGCTCTCTGACGGCTGCACCGTTAGGACGGTGGAGGACGACCTCTATCAGATCGTCTTTAATCTGGCGGAAAATGCCATAAAGTATAACCGCGAGGGCGGATGGGTCAAGGTCTCTCTGTCGCGCAAGGAGGAGGAAGTCGTGCTGTGCGTGGCGGACAACGGTGTCGGCATCCCGGAAGAGTCGATGGCGCACATCTTTGAGCGCTTCTACCGCGTGGATAAGGCGCGCTCCCGCGCCGCAGGCGGCGCGGGCTTGGGTCTGTCCATCGTACATGACATGGTCAAACGGAACTACGGTACAATCAGCGTTGCAGCGAGAGAGGGCGGCGGCACGGTATTCACCGTAAGCTTTCCGCTGTTTGAAACAGAGGAGGAAAACCCATGAAAAATCGCCTGTTTTGCCTTCTTCTTGCCGTTGTGCTGCTGTTGTGCGCCTGCCGGGAGGCCGATTTGCAGGAAGCTGATGCCGTATTTCTCTTCTATTATCCCGCGCAAACGGTCTCTTACGGAGGGGAAGGTGCCTTCTGCTCGCAAAGCGCGGGCTTTGATGTCACCGCAGTCGAGCCGGAGGAGCTGCTGACGCGCTATTTTTCCTCCCTCCCGCCGGAAAACGGAGCAGCGCCCCTCCCAACCTCATGGACGCTAAGCTCTGTCGTCCTGCAGGACGCGACCGCGGAGATTGTCCTGCATGGGAAGCCGGTTGATGCACTCGAACGTTCCCTCTGCGCAACCTGTATTGCCATGACGCTATTGCAGCTCGATACCGTGCAGCGTGTCAGCCTCACCATGCCGGGCGCGGATGTGCCGCTGGTTCTTTCGGAAAACGATATTTTCCTGCATGACACAGGCATGCTCCCGCAGGAGGAAATGCTCACGCTCTATTATCCCGACGCGCAGCGGCGCTATCTCATGCGCGAGACACTGAGCGTTGAGGCAATGGACAGCGCGGATAAGCCCGCCTATATCATCTCGCAGCTTCTTGCAGGCAGAGAACGCGGACAGCTCACCTCCTGTATTCCCGATGGGACGGAGCTGCTGGGAATCAGCGTGGAAAACGGCATATGCACCGTCGATCTCTCGTCGGAATTTCTGAATGACTTGGAGCAAAGCTATGCTGCGGAACGCATGGCGGTCTATTCGATTGTCAATTCCCTGACGGAGCTGCCTGAGATCACCACCGTAGACCTTTGGGTCGCAGGCGCACCGGTTGAGAAGCTGTACCGCATGGAATTGTTAAGCGGCATTTCCCGCGACGAAAGCCTGATCTCCGTCCCTGCGAGCAAGGATATGCTGGATGTCACCCTATACCCCACCTGCGGAGGCGACAGCCTTTTAGTCGCTGTACCGCAGCTTCTTCCGCTGGACGAAGAGCATACAACCGCCGAGCTGCTGCTCAACGCACTGTTTGCCTTTGAAGGCACAAACGGTCTGCAAAGCTGTATTCCTGCCGGTACGAAGCTGTTGTCTCTGCGCATTGAAAACGGCAACTGCGTGGTCGATCTGACCCGCGAATTCTTAGACGGCTGCGCCAATGCCGAGGAGGAGACGCTTGCCGTCCGCTCCATCGTCGCAACGATGTGCGGTCTTTCGGAGATCAATACCGTCGAAATACTGGTAGAGGGCATCGAGCCGACCTTCCGCGACGAGACGCTGCGCACAATTCACCGCCCTGCCGAGCGTTGGCTTTCGGATTGACGCGAAAAAGTCCGATCCGCGAAGCGCTTTCGACAAACGGCGCAAGCTTTATCGCTTATACTGAACCCACACGGGAAAGACCCGCGTGGGTTCGTTTTTTTGTACAAATGGGAGGAGCATACAATGAATCTGACAAGCTATGTGCAGGATCGGCAGCTCACCGTCGCGCTGACGGGGGAGATCGACCATCACTGCGCGAAAGAAATCATGCAGACGATCTCGGAGAAGATTGACCTGTATATGCCGCTGCGCTGTATCCTCGATTTTCAGGAGGTACGCTTTATGGATTCCAGCGGCATTGCCGTCGTGCTGCATACGCTGCGGCGGATGAACACCCTGCAGGGCAAGCTGCTTTTGCAGAATATTCCTGCGCAGCCGTATAAGGTGCTGCGCGCCGCAGGGATTGAAAAGATCACGGAGATTAAGGAGGAGTGTACCAAATGAGAGGAGAAAACTACATGAGCTTGGAATTTCCGAGCAAATCATCCAATGAGGCGTTTGCGCGCGCGGCAGTTGCCTGCTTTGCCGCCCAGCTTGACCCGACGCTGGACGAGCTGGGCGACATCAAGACTGCCGTCTCAGAGGCGGTTACGAATTGCATCGTCCACGCCTATCCCGATACCATCGGACCGATTATATTGAAGGCGCGCATCCTCGGAGACAATGTGCTGGATATCGTTGTGAAGGATCGGGGCTGCGGCATTGAGGACATCGAACAGGCGCGCAAGCCGATGTTCACCACAGGCGGAGAGGATCGCTCGGGCATGGGCATTACCATCATGGAGAGCTTTATGACAGAGTTCCGTCTGACCTCCGTGAAGGATAAGGGTACCACCGTACATATGAAGCGTAAAATCATCCGCCGCGGAGGGAAAAAGTGATTGCGGAGCAAAGTGCGCTGCTGGAACGGGCGAAGCAGGGGGACCGCGAGGCAAGCGAGGCGCTTGTCATCGGCAACACGGGGCTGATCTGGTCGATTGCGCGGCGCTATTTCGGGCGCGGTGTCGATCCGGACGATCTTTATCAGCTCGGCTGTCTCGGCTTTCTCAAGGCGGTCGAGGGCTTTGATCCGCAATACGGCACCCAGTTTTCAACCTATGCCGTGCCCAAAATTGCGGGAGAAATTCGCCGCTTCCTGCGGGACGACGGCACGGTCAAGGTCAGCCGCAGCCTCAAGGAGCGCGCCGGGCAAATCAAAGCGGCGCGGGCGAGACTGACGGGCGAACTGGGACGCGAACCGACGCTCATGGAGCTGAGCGCGGAGACCGGCTTACAGGCGGAGGAGATTGCCTCTGCGGAGACCGCGACGGGCGCGGCGGAATCCATCCAGCGGCAGTGCGGGGAGGACGGCTTCTCGCTGGAGGATGTTTTGACGGACGGAGAAATGGAGGAGCAGATTGTGGAACGGATTGCATTGCGGGAGGCGATCGCATGCCTGTCGGAGCGGGAGCAGATGGTCATCAAGCTGCGTTTTTTCCACGGCTTGACGCAGGACAAGACCTCAAAAATCCTCGGCGTTTCACAGGTGCAGATCTCACGCATCGAAAAAAAAGCGCTTGCTGCGCTGAAAAACTATATTTAAAGCAACAGCGGTATGTAGTTTATCTATGTACCGCTGTTTTTAGAAAATGTAAAGTTTTTTCACTTTTTGTCTTGACAAAACGAAAAAAATACGGTATCATAATATCCGCTAATCGCGCAAGCGATTATGCTACTGTGGCTCAGTTGGTAGAGCAGCTGATTCGTAATCAGCAGGTCGCCGGTTCGAGTCCGGCCAGTAGCTCCACAAGTGAACAAGGGGAAAAGTCCTCTGCAAAAAGATAGACTTTTCCCCTTATTCGCTTATCGCAATGCCGGCATTTTGCATAGGATGCACAGAAGCTATCCCAATCGACTCGCCCTGTGCTGTCTATTCATCGGCAGTAAACTGCCGTCCTCGTCCGTACGAGTTGGACGCCCACCCGATGCGTTCTCCGTGCTTCGTTCAAGCACACGGAGGCTACGGCTGTAGGAAGTATCTATCTGTTTCCTTTTGAGAGACAGATAAAAGTAATGCCAGCTATGACGGCGCAACCAAAAAGTTCTTGACATACGACCTGTTTTGGTGTATGTTTGTATCGAACTTGGTTCGTTCGCGTGAACGACCTTTTTATTATTGGTTGGTGAACGACCTTGTGAAGGTACAAGCAACCCCATGAATTCCTCTACTGCTGGAACAGTAGAGGAATTTTTTATTGGGTCACGAAGAAATTATAGCAAAGTAGGAAAAGCTTGTCAAGCGTTAAGAGACTTTATTTGAAAACTCGTAGTGCGTCCACATACTGAGGATCTTCACTGAGGATGTTTCCTCTGAGACTTGATAGACGAGACGGTGTTTGATGTTAATCCGCCGCGAGTATGCTCCCTGTAGATCACCGACAAGCTTTTCGTAAGGCGGTGGGGTCTGAAAAGGATTCTTCTTGAGGATCTCAATCAACGCCAACGCTTTTTTATCAAGGTTGGCAGCTTTTAGCTTTGGAATGTCTTTCGCTGCTTTTTTGGTGTAAAAGATCGTGTACACTACCACTGCACCTCATCTTCTGAGAGGCAGTCCTCTAACGGCGTATTCATCCCTTCGACGATCTGATCCTTCAGTCCCGGAACAGAGCAAAGATAAAGTGTCTCCATCAGACCGTTATAGTCCTCCTCGCTCAACAGCACTGCGTTCCCATCCTTGGTGCTGATGTTGATAGGCTCATTATACTTTACGGTCTGTTCCAGCATACCAAAAAGGTTCCTGCGGAAATTCGTAGCGTTCGTATTGAGCATCTGAACACCTCCTTCTAAGAGTATTATAGCAAGCATTTTTGCTATTGTCAACAAATATGTTCGTTTTTATGTACGCATTTTGAAAGTCAATCGGGATAGCAGCGGTGCCGGACCGCAAATCTCCCATGAGTAATGCACGAGGTTGCTCACAGATTTATGCACACCCACAAGGGGTGATGCATAAATCTGGCGGGTTTCCCACAGGCTTCGGAACAATGATCTCCCTCTCGGATTGTGTGCGAAATGAAGGTCAACGGCTCCCTTTGAAAGTTTGCTCTAACGCCTGTGGAAAACCCTTGACCAACCTGTGCATGACTCACTACCTGCTTCCGTGGGGCTGCCGCCCCCCAATGGTATATATTCGTATGCTTCGGCTTATGGCGTGCCCCCTGCTGCGCTTGCTCAGAGAGAGAAAACGGGGTGTTTTATTCTTCTCCGGTACCACTTTGTAGAGGCATTTCATTTCCAAATGGGTAGACTTCCCCCATGCAGCCTATCGCTTTATTCGGGCGAGGTTGAAGATGGTAGAATCCAATCCAAGGGCGTTCTCCTTGGAAGATATGTAACACGACCTATAACTGTTTCTTTCCCTCTAAATAGAATCCCCGGTTATATTGTTAACAGGGGAGTTCGTTAAAAATGAGACCACCCCGGGGGCTTGTAATTGCATAAGTGCTGTGGTAGAATAATCATGGTGGTTGGAGCCTTTGGCTATGGGACTCCAGATCACATTGACAATAACGTAATAGCAATTACAGGAATAGCAGCCAAATCGGTTCACGCAGCGGTTACGAACGATTAGCTGCACATGAATCAAAAGCAGGAGCGCGCGGCAAACGGTCGCCTTTGCAACATCCGCATTTGCCGCAGTGGTACGCAAGGACGGATAGGCATGGTTGTTGTTTTGCCCCTGTCGGCAGGCTAAAACGAGATAGACTGCAAATGTCGCATGGGAGATCTGCGTTGCCAGCAATCTCCGCGCAGTCGTATAGGGAAGCAGGGTGTAGCCGTTCTTCAGGTTGAGACGCAGAGCATAGCAGCTTACAGCATAAACAACACGCTGTTGCTCCTCGCGGTAGCAATAGCTGTGCTGCCGCGTCAAGAAGCCCATGCTTTCCAGCTGTTCCAATGCGTAGCGCGCGGTAGTGCAGCAAACGCCTGCACGCTGTGCAATGAAACGGACAGCCTTGCTAAGACGCTTATTTTCCCAACGGAAGGTCAGCATCGCTACGGCAACGCGTTTTGCACTTGGCGAAAGCTCGCGGCTAAAGATCAGTGCATTCGGAATTGCTATGTATTTCATATTGTCACTTTCCTTTCCTGCGCTCGGGAACGACTCTCCCCGAGCGCACCTTTTTATTTAAAAATGAGCTTTTACAGCCAATAAAAATGAGCGAAACGAAGAATCCTTCATTCCGCTCATTTTTATCGGCTCTATTTGGGTCTTCAGAGGCGGCAAAATGCCGCTTTCGACATTAGTCAAATAAATCGCTATGCGATCCCGTACGGGTTAGTGTCAGCACCAAAACATCATCTTCGATTCGATAGATCAGCAACCAATCCGGTTGAATATGGCACTCACGGTGACCGATCCAGTTCCCACCCAACGGATGATCTCTGTACTTTTCCGCAAGCGTTTTGCCCAACGCAAGCGTGGAAACAACCTCGTCCAGCAGCTTAACTTTCAACCCGCGCTTCAGCACCAGCTTATAGTCACGCTTAAACTGCGAAGTAATCTTGACAGTATATTTCGTCTCTCTCATGTGTTTAAGTCCTCGAAAAGGGTGTCAAGGTCACTGTAGCCCTTCACGGAAGGATCCTTTGCAATTCTTTCCGCTTCTCGCAAAGCTGCGACGGTTTCTGCATTTGGACGCTTAACAGTAATTTCAAAAGGGATACCCCCCTCACGAAGGGACTGGCGGACAAAGATATTGAACGCAGTAGACAAATTCATTCCGAGTTCAGCAAATAAAGCGTCTGCCTGTGTCTTCAGCTCATTGTCCATACGAATCGTAACATTTGTAGTAGTTCCGGGCATATTATCATCTCCTTTCACATCTTTATTTTATTATACGCAAATTGCACGGAGTTTGCAATACTTTGCACGAGTTTTTCAAAGTCATTGCATTACGGTTCACAGGATTTCAAGCGTCTGTCCATTTTCGCAGAGAGTTAGCGTGTTGCCATCCAGTACCGCCTCAGCTTCTTTGCCATTGATCGAGACAAAACAGGGAATCCGTCGTAAAGGCGCGTCAGGGCTATACTTCTGTGTATCTCGGTTCAGCAGGAAAAAGTATAAGATATCCCAGCATTGTCTACGATGCCGAAGATCTGAAATTTGTGAAATTTGCTTGTCAGAAAGATTATTGGCGTAGCCGAAAATGACAGCAAACAGTTGCTTTTCATCTTGAATTCTTGTAAAATAGAATTGAATTTTGTCATCTGTCATTCTCGTTAAAATTTTGCATTCCACTTCTCCTGAAGGGATCCTCTCTGTGTTCATATAGGTTTCTGTGTAGAATCTATATCGATTTACCTCCTTACCATAGTTCTTACTTTATATATCGTTCCGCAAGAGTTGCCGCAGTACGCAGCAGCTCGTTTTGAAACTCCACATTTGCCGCAAGCTTCTCGTACTGTGCCTCGGTCAAATGCGGCAGTTCCAGTTTAAGGGTAAGTGCAGGCGTCTTTGGCTTTGGTAATAGCAACGCCCGCACCGCTTCCTCTGTATCCGGCATTACTTTGTGCAGCAGCTTCGCCTTGCCGGTGTTGATTTTCACACATTCCTCCAACATGAGACGCAGGAGGATAGTCTGAATATTCTGAGGAAGAAAAGATAGTTCGACGCCTGCAATCAGCTTCACGCTCCCATCGTCTACCATTTGAAGTAGTTCGGGAGTAAGGTATGTCAGCCGGATATAGCGCTGAATCTGTGAGCGGCTGTCAGGCATATCTGCCGCCAAGTGTGCATCTGAACGACCTCCGATCAACTTCGTCTCAAATTGAGACGAAGTTAAATCCGAGCGTGCTCCCTGCCGCTTCATGGCGTCCAGCTTCAATTTGTAAGCAAACGCTTTTTCGCTGGGCAACAACTCCTGCCGCTGCTGCAAGTTGGAATCTACGAGAATTTCCGCAGCCTGCGCATCATCCACCGTTTCCACAAGGGCGGGAACAGTGCGCAGACCAATCAGCTTTGCAGCGGTACAACGGTTATGTCCGGCAAGGATTTGAAAGCGTCGCCCGACAGGACGGACGCGGAGTGGCGTAATAATTCCGTGCCGTCGAATATTCTCTGCCAGCTCGTTTAGCTGCGCTTCGCTGTACATCCGAAAAGGCTGTCCTTTTCCTTTGTCGTCTTGCCACGGATCAAGCAGCTCAACCGGCACATTGCTCAATCGTGCCTCGCCCCTCTGTACGCCGAAGCCGCCACCATAGGCTTCCTGCCACTCATTGCTGCCTCGCGCCTCATTCATCGTATTCACCCTCCAAGCGTTCCAAAAGCTCTTTTGCTGCGGAAAGATACTGCCCACCGAGCTTGCTTTTGGAACCGACCAACGGCGTTTTCGTGCGGGTACTGCCGCTGGCGTCAATGGAGCGACGGATGCTGCTACGGAATACCAGCTCAGGATATGTGTTTTGCAGTTCAGCAAGCACCGTATCGCTCATTTTTGTAGATGTAACCATTGTCGGCAGCATACCAATCAGCTCCAGCTTCGGATTGCCTTGCGCTTGAATCAGGCGAATCAGCTCCAGCATATCTGCCAAGCCGTCTGTAGCAAAATCCTCTGCCTGCACGGGAATAATGACACCGTCCGAGGCGATCAGTGCGTTGGTGAGTAAAATGCCCATGCTGGGGTTGCAGTCAATCAGTACATAATCATAATGCTCCAAAGGTATCAACGCCAACACATCGGCAAGCACGCTTTCGCGGAACATTGCCTGCGCCAGCACCATATCCGCTTTGGAGAGCTTCAGGCTTGACGGAATATAATCCAGTCCGTCAAAACGACTATGCCGAATCAATCCCTCAGTCGGAATCGTGCTGTAGTACGAGGCTTTTGCAAATAAACAATCTGCAATCGTCGGTTTGTCATCGACCTTATGCCCGATATACTTACCCAAGTGACACTGCGGGTCGAAGTCGATGCAAAGCACCCGCTTGCCCTGCGTCTGAAGGGCAACACCAAAGTTTAATGTTGTGGTCGTCTTTCCAACGCCGCCTTTTTGATTTGCAATAGAAATGACTCTCATTCGTTTTCTTTCCTTTCTTATTTTGGCTATTTAATATTACATTTCAAATTCTTCAGTTTCGATATTTGCGGGCGCTGCCTGAGCAGCTGCGGTACGAGCCTCCATAGCTAAAATGTCCTCGCAGATCTTCTGTGTACCGGAGCAAAACGCCTCGTCCCACGCATCAACAAGCGCTTTTTCATCCGCTGCCAGACCGTCATACCAATCACGGTACTCATCGTCGTCCAAAAAATCGCATTCATTCCATGCTTGATCCAGTTCCATCTCCCGTTCTTCCGAAACCTGTAATATCCTTACAGTATTGTTCATTGCGCAAAAGACATCCATATACTGCCCAGCAGGGTTTGTAAGTCTTATCAAATTGCGACTGACGAGTTTTGCAGATGCAATATCGTCGTTGGTGATCCCCTGCTCCTTCAACCACTGCATGATCTTAAATTGCTGTATTGTCTTTGACTTAAATAACTGTTCCATAACAAGATCACCCTTTCTGATTATTTTGTTTTTTGTGTAGCAGCGTTGCAATTATAATAATCAGCAATACCACGAAGATTGCAATTCCGAGCCATGGCAGAGCAGCTACAAGCAGAATCTCTGTGGCTGCGGAATCAAACTCCTCACCATCAATGCCCTCGATGCAGACGGTCGGCATAACTGCACCCTGTGTAGGTAGCGTGCTGGAAATATCAGCGTGCAGTTCCGTCGCTATGGGCGTTGCGTTTTCGTCATTGGCTTCTTCGGCAACCCTATCGCAAATCAGAAGATACCGGTATTTCCCTCCTGAAGCATAAGGGTGACAGGTGAACACGGTCAGCAACTCGCGCCCATCCTGTATCAAAATTTGGCTTATATCGTTCGGCTTGATGATTTTAATCTCCGTGACCGTGTAGTGCAGCTCTACCCAGAAATTCGTAACGATGATTTCATCGCCAATCTGCACTTCCTCGACATCGCGCAAGTAGTCTTCAGCGTTCCAGCCACGGTGCGCACCAATTACCGTGTTGGTGTTCTCGCCGCCAGTGGGGAAGGAAGTCTGCGAAAGCAATGCAGCTCCTTTGTTAAGATGTGCCGACGACGCGCCGGAGTAGATCGGCAAACTGACGCCAATCGACGGGATTTGCATCACTCCGATTGCTTCATCCTTTTCCAGCCCATAGGCGCTCAGATCGAGTGCCGGGACGGTGTACGACCACGGATCGCAGAGACCGCTCTGCCCTTCGGCATAGATCCGCTCGTTGTACGCTTGCATGGCGGCGTATAACTCCGCTCTTGGCATTGGTTCTGAGGTATTATCCTCCAACATTACCGGCTCAATGTTGTCTTCCCGCGTTGCCGGCTGCGCCGTTGGCGTCTGCGAATGATAGGTTTGCAAGAAGGTATCTGCGGCAGCTTCCGCCTCCCTGCGGCTCTCCACCCGCGTAAACCACGGGCGGAAAACGAGATAGCAGCTCACGCCAAAGGCGATTAGGAGGAGAAGAATCAGAAGGGCTTTTCCAACCCTGCGTGCATTACCCTTCATGCTTTCTCCTCCTACGTTTGCGGATCAGAATGATTATGACGATCAGGACGGCAGCGGCGGCCACGATTCCGACGCCGCAGAGAATGCCCCGGATATACTGCTGCATCCATGTTGATTCCTTTACGCTTACGGGCATCTGCTCGTCCTCGGTGGCTGCATCCGGATTATAGGCTATCCGATGCCCACGCACCAGTAATCGGTGGCTATTGACACCGTAGGGCGTACAGGTGAGCAGGGTGCTGAGATCTTCCCCCGGCACGATTATCAGCGGCTCGACGTTCTCCGGCAGGACGGTCAGGACTTGATCCACCTCGTAGGCGAGCGTTTCATCGTACACCTTCAGATAGAACATATCGCCTACCATAAGCTGATCCAAGTCCGTGAACATCTTCTCGGAGGACATTCCGCTGTGCGCGGAGATCACGCAATGCGTGCTTGTGCCGCCGACCGGAAGCGACGTGCCTTGCAGATGCAAAGCGCCAAGCTCAAGCGATTGCGTGCCGTGATAGATTGGAAGCTCCACACCGATAGATGGGATCGTGATAATGCCCATCATGCCATTGCCGGTCAAATCGAGCAGTTCGTCATAGTCTGTGATACCTTCCGCCTGCCCGTTTGCCAGCGCTGCGTTATAGGCGCGTGCGGCCTCCAATGCTGCGCGGATGTCCGTGTCCTGCACTGTCCCGACCGCCGCGTCGTATTGCAGTACGATCTCCGCCTGTCGCTGCTGGGCGAGGTAGTTACTGAGATACGGATAGGCGACCGCACACAGCGACGCAAGAAACAGCAGTACGAATAGAATAACAAGAGAGCTTTTTACTTTCTTTGACATAATATTATCCTTCAGGTTTAAGCTAAAAATGGTTGACAAATACGGCACTGTGTAGTACAATGTACTACGAAAGGAGATGAAGACATGAGCTTTTCTATCAGACTTACAGCCGAAGAGAAAGCGCTTGTGGAAAGCTATGCAAAGTTGCATTCGCTGTCCTTGGGAGAGGCATTCAAGAAAGCCCTTTTTGATAAAATCGAAGAGGAATATGATATTGCCGTAGCAGATGAAGCTTATAAGGAATATCTTGCCAACCCGAAAACTTATTCTCATGAAGAAGTAAAGGACATTCTCGGCTTATGAAACGGTATAAAGTAGAATATACTGAACGAGCTATCAAGGAGCTTAGAAAGCTGGATAAATACACCCGACAGATGCTTTATTCATGGATTGACAAGAATCTTGTAAACTGTGAAAACCCCAAATTGCATGGTAAACTTTTAACCGCAAATCGCAAAGGGCAATGGCGTTACCGCGTAGGGGATTATCGTATCATTGCCGAGATTCAGGACGACAGAATCGTAATCCTGATCTTGACTGTTGGGCATCGAAGTGAAGTTTATTCTTGAGATTGTTCAAATAACGCTTTGATGTTTTGACGCTATAGCGTTATTGAGGGAGGGCAGAGCCGCGTTTTACGGCTCTGCTTTTTTAAATTAGGCAGCATCCTACTCCTCCGTTCATCTGCCAAACGGCGCTATGAGGCTAATCAAAATAAACAGAACGCAAGCAATCATCCAATACAGCACCCGAGTGTTTTCATAGTTCCCCAACTGGTTCAACTTGTCTGTCGCCGCACGTGGATTCTTGACATAATAGAGAGGGCGTTTTGAGCAATTATCTTTGTCTACACAGATAAAACACCGGTAGGTTTTTCCGTTCACTTCATATTTGTATTGTAAATTATAGTCCCCGGAGGAATCTTTGCTTGCATATTTGGTGACCTGGGTGCCGATCACCGTGTGATACGCGTTGTCCCGCAAAATCTTCTTTCTTTTTGACGGGGCAACCAACAGTCCGTAAAATAATTCGAACAATCTTTCCGCAAATACAGCCAGCACCAGTGCCATACCGGCATAAATCAAATAATACAGCATTCTATTTCCTCAACTTGATAAAATAATAAGAATCGGGAATATCCGCAACCGCACAAATTCCGTCGTTTGTAAAGTATGACGCATACGCATAGCGATATAGCGTTATTTATTGGAGGGCAGAGCCGTAAAACACAGCTCTGCCCTTTTTTTGAAATTTACGCGGCGTCCTTGCCGTGCTTCTTGCGGAGCAGGACAATCAAGGTTGCAGCACACACAGCCATGCCAATGACACCGATAATGCTGAGCAACCAAGTACCCTGAGCGCCCGTGGGCGGCAGATCGAAGCCGTGGTTGTTGATGATCGTCAGCGGTGCGAGGGCGTTGACAGAGTTGTTATCTTCAAGCATCGTGACATCTTGATCATTGACCATCGCAGAAGCCGTCAGCAGTGCTTTGCCGCAGACGCCGCAGAGCGTATCGCTTTCAGCCGCAACGATTTCGACCTTGATCTCGTCCGCGAGGAGCTGATAGCCACTGTCCGTAGCGGTTTCTTTGATGTAGTAAACATCGTTTTCCAGTCCTTTGACAATGATCTTGCCGTCTTCATCCGGAACAAATACGGTCGCGTCCGTCTCCTCAGCGACATGATCCTTGGCGTAGTACACGCCGTCGATCAGGTCTGCAACGACGAAGTAGGTGTCCGTATCGTTGCGCAGAACGAACTTGACGTTGGCGAAGTTGCCGTCTGCATCGGTGTCGTTCTCGTCGTGGAACTTCTTAAGGAGCTTCCTGTATACTTCAAACGGGAACAGGTAGTTGACAAAAAAAGATACCTCAAGTAGATTTAAATTCTTACTGACCGGACCGTTAGTAAAATTCAAATCCAAGAGAGGTATCTGACATGAATAGTAACTCAAACACCCCGAAAAATCAAGCAGGAAATCGTTGCGGAAGGATCGGGTATGTGTCAAGTAAATATTGGCAATCTTCCTTTTTCAAAAACCAAGTGAAAAT
>JBJFGB010000037.1:0-21478 GCA_051892295.1 Faecousia sp.
GCGTTCCCGCCGGGAGATTTCCGGTAAGCGCGACCTCCTTTACATATTCGCCGGGCTTCACCAAGCCGGTTTCGCCTAAGAGCTTGCCGTTTTTGTCCAGCACCCGCAGCTTGAGCCACACTTCGTTTTCTGCGGGGTTGGTCAGGTAGACGGCGGCATTGCTGCCCTCCATCACCACATTGCCGCAGACCGAAAAACGGTAGCCCATGCCCTCCTGATAAGGGGAGATATAGCCAAGGCTTTCCGGCACCTCCGGCACGCCCTCCACGGCGGCGGGGTCAAAGGGCGGCGGCGTATATTCCGCCGTTTTTTGTTTCCCACCAAAGACAAGTGCTGCGACCATGACGATTAGAACCACTGCCAACACCCCGCAGAGAACGGGAACGGTTTTGTCTTTTTTCGGTTTTTTGCTCATTCTGCGTCTCCTCATGGCTTTGTCCTGTCTCATGTGGCGTCACCGGGCGCAACCGATGGCGTCAGATCAAACAGGACAGCCAATAGAAGGAGCTGTGATGACAGCCCCTTCCGGCTGCTGCCTGTTTCAGGGGTTTGTTTCGGAGCGACTGCCCGAGTGCGGCTGCCGCCGCCGGATCAGCCGATGGAAGAAGCATCCACCTTGGCGATGGTAACGGTGATGGTGCCGAGCTGCTGGTCTGCGTCGATTGCCGCACCGCTGATGCCGAAGTTTGCAGTTGCGGTGGGGGCGTTTGCAACCTCCGTACCCTCGGCGGTGGCAAGCTCCAGAACCTTGTCGTTTTCGGTGCCGCTGGCTTCGGTGATGGTGCCGATCACGCCGTCAACATCGGCGGTAAAGTCCAAGGTGGCAGTAACGCCCACATTGGAGTGGTTGGTGACGGTGATGGAGGGGGTGTTGGTAGACCAGCCGCCTGCCGTCGCGCCGTCATAGGTGTGAGTGGCGGGGTTCCATGTACCCTGCGAAGCGGCAGAGTAGGTAAAGTCCATAGCCTCCCACACAATATCCACGGAGATTTTCTCCGCACCCGCTGCACCGGGGACATAGGTGCCGGTTACGGTGATGTCGGTGCCGGAAGTTCCGTTATTCTCCTCCGCAAAGGCCGTGACGGACAGAGACAGCACCATAACCAGTGCAAGAATAACAGATAAGATTCTTTTCATGGGTCCATACTCCTTTTAAGAGATGGTCACGGAGACGGCGCCGACCTTGGTCAGACTGGTCACGGTGTTTTCCAGCGTGCCGCTGAGGGTCAGGGTGGTGGTGCCGGTCAGTTCTGCCGCGTTCACCGCCTTATCCTCAGCAGTGGGAAGTTGGAAGCCGGCAGCCGAGAAGGTGCCGGTCACGGTGTTGTAGGCATCCAGCGCGTGAAAAGCAAAGGAAGCGGTGATGCCCGTGTTGGAATGGTTGGTCACGGTGATGGTGTTGCCGGAGCCGGACCACGCGGGGGTGGTGCTTGCGGTGTAGGTGTGGGTCGCGGGGTCCCAGGTCTTGGTGCCGCTGACGGTGTAGGTGAACTCCATCGCGCCCCATGCCACATCCACGCTGTACTTTGTAGGGGCAGAAACACCGTCCTCGTACTTGGCGTTCACATCAATGTCCTGAGAACCGGGCGTGGTATCAATGGTAGCAGCAAAGGCGGTGGTGCTCATGGTCAGAACCAGCACGAGCACAAGAAGAACGGAAATGATTTTTTTCATTTTGATGCTTCTCCTTTCGGATATCAATATCCCGCCTTTGGCGGAATATCAGGGTTGTACCGTTACGGTAATCTCTGCTATGGTATCGACCATGGCTTTCTCGCCGGTGACGGGGTCATAGCTCAGGATGCGGAACACAGCGTCATACACACCCTCTTTCAGCTTCTCTGCCGCACCGTCCAGCAGCTCCAGCTCCCCTACCTGATTGCCGGGCAGGATGGTGCCGGATTGAACCACTGCCGTATCCTGAATTTCAATGCGAAGAACAACATTCTGGGTAGATCTGCCGGGGTTGGCGTAGCTCAAATAGGCTTTGCCGTCTGACAGGTCGATGGTGACCCGGTTTTCATACTCGATGCTGATGGCTCCACCGCCCTCCGGGGCATCCAGCTTGGTGTCATCGCCCCCGGGGATGGGCTGGGCGTTCTGCTCCGTTTCCCGGGGGGCGTAATCCGGAATCAGAACCTGTTCCGGCTGCCGGAAAAACAGCGCCCAGATTGTCACCCCCAGGCAGATCACAATGCCGATGATCAGCACAAGGATGAGCCGGGTTTTCTTTTTCTCTTGCTTATCAAACTTACCGCGCATTGCTGCTCTCCTTCCTTATGGATTTTGGGGCTTTGCAATCGTTACGGTCACGGTGCCGATGGGGGTATTGCGCAGGCTCCGGCCGGGCTTTCCGGAAAGGGACAGCGCTGTGCTGCTGCTTTCGCCTGGGGACAGGCGCAGGGTATCGTAGGTAAATGCGCCGGTGACGCCGGTGATGTCTTCTGCCGGAAGGTAGGCAAAGGCGGCGTTTATCTCTGCGGTGCCGTTGTTTTGCAGGGTAATCTCGCCGCCGGTGGTTGTCCAGCTCCCCGCCTCGTAGCTGTGGGTCGCCGTGTTCCAGCCGCCGTCCTTATAGGTGAACTCCATGGCGCTCCATGTGATGTCCACGCTGATCGGATCGGCGGAAGGCTCCAAAACCTTTGCAGTCACATTGGTTCCGGGATCGTCTGCGGCACAAACCACCGAAAGAGCGGGAAAGCTACCTGCTGCCGCCACGGTCAAAGCCAGAAGCATAGACAGCAACTTTTTCATAATGTCATTCTCCTTGCAAAATGCGTTTGCGCCCTTATGCGCCGCAGCCTGCTTTGATGTAATCAGCCGCCGGTAACGATTAAAGCGGAGTGGAATGCTATCGTCCCGCTGTAATCGCCCGCAATCTCAGAAAGCGTTTTGCCGTACAGGGCATTCTGGTTCAAGGCAAGTGTAACATCCTGTGTGTCTCCCGTTGAACCGGCACGGAAGGTGCAGAGATGATAGCCGTATGATCCGGGAGTAGCTGTTGTGTTTATGGGAGCATAATTTCCGACCGTTTCTTCATCTACTGCAGTATCATAAACATCATAGGCAATTGTGAAGGGATCCGCGGCATCCTTTTGCGAAAGGTAGAACTGATTATCCTCCGCGGAGCTGTCCTTCATATAAATCGTTACAGCCTGATCGCTTAAGATATTGAGTTCAGTTGCTTCAACTTGAAAGCTGTAGAATACATAGTTGTCATTCTCAATGCTGTCGGGCTGCGTGAGGGTTCCGAATTCGGCTGTAGCGGGGATTGTGATAACATAGCTGATAGTGCCGGGATCTACGATGTTCGCCGTTACTTCTGTGGAGTTGTCGGGAGTGACATCCGAGAGGTCTTCTGCGGATACTGACATAACAGCGGAAGCCACAAGTACAACCGCAATCAGCAGCGCAATGAGTTTTTTGATTTTCATAAAATCATCCTTTCAAAAATTTTTTAAGAAAGCCGTTGATACGACTTTACTTAACGATGAGTTTAAATTCCGATTCGGCGGAATTGAGGCGTGTGTGTGACTCGTCAAGCGTTACACATTCATATAATACGATTGCCGTGTACTCGCCCGCGTCAAGGCTTTCTGCCAGCGGAACCTCGGTAAGACCGAAACCCGGCTCCAGCAGCTCGGAGCGGTAGAGCACCGTGCCATCCGCAAGCTGCAGAGTTGCGTAGAAGCCGCAGGTATTCGCAGGAGGATTCCCGATGCTTAAGTGAAGGCTGCTGTCTCCCGCTTTCATTTCAGCAGTGCTGTAGCCCGGGATTTGGATTCCTTTCTGTCCCGGAGCGGGCGGCTCCTCCAGCCCCGTATCCCATCCGTCTGTGACCTTGCCGACAACGCCCTGCGGTTCGTAATCCGGCGATAAAGCATCATTGGACTGACGGAAAAACAGCGCCCAAGCCGTCACCGCAAGGCAGATTACAATGCCGATGCTCAGAATGACAAGCAGCCTTTTTGGATTCTCCCGCTCTTTTTTTGTGTTACGCATACTCGGGTGATCCCTCCTTATCGTAATCAATTGTCAGCGTTTCCGGATTTGCGTCAAAAAGTCTCTACAATAATTCAGCTTACATTATAGTAAATTTCGCCCCGTTTTTCAAGGATTTTTGACGAAATTATTTTGCTTTGTGATAAAAAACAAATTCTTGTGATGAAACGACAAAACTGCCGTGCTCGCGGCAGCTTGGCTGTCTTATGGGCGAAAAAGCCCGGCGACAACCGGCTGTAACAGCGAACACGGCAGCTTTCAGAAGTCGATTCATCCCGCTTTTGTGCCGTTCTTCTCATGGAGTTCCATTTGCCAGCTTCTCAAAATAGATTGCCAGCGCTCTTTCCGTATCGGTGGTCTTTCGGAAAGACTTGATCTGCGAAATATCAAACAGAATACAGCCGCAATGCCCCTTGAAGGTGGGAAAACAAATCACTTCCAAATAGGTGTCGATCTCCGGGCTGTAGTCTATGATCTGCAGGGTTTCTCCAAACAGCGTGGCACGTTCGTAGCTTCGCAGCCACTTGGCATCCATATTGGGAAACAGACTTCCAAAGGAGTTTCCAATCAGTTTTTCCAGCGGCAGCTTTTCCAATTGTGCCAGGGCGGGATTGCCGTACCGAAATACCCAGTCTATGGCGTGGCACTCGCTGTCGAACACCATCTCAATGTCCGCAAACGCAAAGGAAATGGTATCAAACAGGCGGTAATGCGCGTGGTACTGCTCCGCTGTGGTGGGAAGCCTATCCGCGTTGAAGCTGCGAATCATATCCTGCTGTTTTTCCCAGAGCTTTGCGAGAATCTCTTTTTTATTCCGCACCACATAATCCAGCGATTCGCCGTTGCACAGGTTGATCTTATCCGTGACGCTGTGGATGGCCAGCGCCGATACCAGACAGCCCCGTTTCACCTTGATGAAATTGTCGCCGAGGATTTCCTCCAGCTCTGTGAGTGTGCTCCTGGTTTGATAGACCAGTTCCCGGGAGATGTGTATAAAAGCATAATTTCCCTTCATCTGTACATAAAGGATCTGGCTGGTGTTCAGTACAACTTCCTGTTTATTGGAAATAATCGTGATGGTTCCCGCTTCCTGCATATCAGGCACCTCCAAATCTTTCTTTTTGCATGAGATGCAATAAACTAAAATACATTCTAACAAATCGATGCGCGAAATTCAATCAGATTTGTTGCGCTGCCTTACTCTGTCGAATGAGAAGTGGAATGCACCCTTGCCGTAGGGCTCGGCGAGTCGGCGCGCCGGTGCAGGAACTACCAAATGCGCACAAACTCGTTCGTCTGCACCGTCTGCCGCTTCGCGGACGGCACGCCCGGTGGTCGTGCCCTACGTTCTGCCAATGAAGCTGCTTTATAGAGTTTTAGATTTAACAGCATACGAATAGAAACGCCCTTCCGTGGTCTCTCTTTGGGAAGAAGAGACGGGGAAGGGCGTTTTTGACTGATAAGGGGAACTGCTTACTGCGGTGGGAAGCTCTCGAAACGGGAGCTTCGGCAGGCGCCGGATCAGCCGAGGTTGGAGAGCAGGCACATGATGCCGCAGACGATGAGGATGACGGAGGAGATGCCGTGACCGAGGAGGGCAGGGTTAAACATCTCAACCTTGACACCGCCGTTTTTCTCCTGCTTCTTCATATCCACCGTGCCCAGCACGAAGGAGACAACCAGCAGGACGGCGGAGATGATGCCGAGCACAATCGAGTGATTGGAATAGTGAACCAGCGTGGTGACAATCCCGCCGACTGCGGAAAGCAACGATAACATACCCATAAAAAACATCCTTTCTTTTTCGTTTTTTATCTGCCTGCCGCGTTTTGCGCAGTGAAAACGCGGAAAACCGAGTTTATGTATGAGCGTCGCAAGCGGCACCCAAGCTGCGGCTCCTGAGGGAAAGACCTCTTTCCTTTGCCTCTCTGACGATGGGACTGTGTCCGTCTCTCTCCGGCTTACGACCGGCAGACACAGCGCCGCGAACGCCTATGTTCCTCTGCTTTGCAGGCAATCATCTCTTTTCCAAAAATTTTTTCATGGGATGCGGGAGAACTGCGAGGCTCTCCCCCCCCCCTTCCCTCCGGCACCCGCCGCACTCGTTATGATACTAAAACCGAAAAATATTCATTGCAATCGGTTTTCAACGCTGTACCGGGGATTCGGAAAAAGCCGTTTTTCCTTAATATCTTTGCATTTTTCAAGCTTCGAACCGGGATTTGCCCGACCGCTTACCGCAAAAATAGGCACCTTTTTCAAGCTGCAGCAGACCGTTTACTGCTGCATTTCCTGTGCCTACAAGCTCTTCGCGCTCATTATACTTCATTCTTACGGAAATGTCCATAACCACCAATGAAAAAGATACTTTTCTATTGGTGGCGCAACGCTGTTCGGCGGAACCTCTGAACAAATCAACTGCGGTTCGCAGCGGATCTATTCAGAGGCTCCTTAAGAGATGATATCAGGCGGGAGAAGTATTCAAAATAAAAATCATGCGCCGGGTTCATACTCAAAGACGCAATACTCAAACGCGTTAATAATTGTGGTTTCGCCGGATTTTGTTCTTTGCGGAACGTTGACCCCATAATTTCTATGGATGTGTCCGTGCACAAAGTACTTCGGGCGGTAGCGTTCTATCAGGTTCCCGAAGCATTCAAAGCCGCGGTGGGAGAGCGAATCCGTGTCATTGATGTGCCTTGCGGGCGCGTGCGTTACCAGAATATCGAACCCCTGATTGCGCCAAATAGAAAACCGCAATCGCCGGATACGCCGCCGCATCTGCCCCTCCGTGAACATATGCCGGCCGTCCCGGTAGCGATAGGAACCGCCAAGCCCCATGATCCGCACACCATTGTGAACATAGATTTTATCGTCGATGCAGATACACCCTTCCGGCGGGGCGCTTTCAAAGGCATCGTCATGGTTGCCGTGCACATACAGCAAGGGGCAGCGGGCCATGGTCGCAAGGAATTCCAGATAGGGGCGGCGAAGGTCCCCGCAGGCAATAATCAGGTCAAACTCACGCAGCTTTCCGGGCACGTAGTAATCGTAGAAATATTTTGCCTCGACATCAGAAACGGCAAGTATTTTCATGGCTGCTCCGTCCTCCTGCTTGGCGGGAGGACACCTGCGGCATCGACCGTCGCTTGGGCAACGGCATTGAGCTCCTCATAGCTCGGTATTCCGCCGATGATATTCTCCGTCAAATAATCCATGTTGGCGATCTGCTCTACGCACAGCCTCTCTCCCTGCGTGCCAATCTGCCGTCCGTCCTGTGTATAAATCGGCGCAAAAAACGGATGGCAGAACTCCCGGCGGGCACTTTCCTTCAAATACTCTGCCAGTCGTTTGGAGCCCTCCGGCAGTCGATTGGATACAATTAAATCCACCACGCCCTCCGGCATACCCCAATAGTAATTCAATGCCTTGTTGCTGCTTTCATACACCGCCTTTGCCGCTTTATCCCGTTCCTGTCGTATGATCAATTCATAATAGACGCCCCATTTCAGCACCGGGGCTGCCAAAAGCTCCTGTTCGTCTCCGGACAGGTAGGAAAGGCCAAAGCTGCTTTGCTTCCCGCGCGCATATCTCGCCGTGTCCTGAAAGGAGACAAGATCAACGCCCTCGTCCTTCAGCCGGTCCAGCGCGTTCCCGCCGTCTTTCAGCGTTGACCATTCCAGATGGATCTCCGCCCTCGGATTGACCATTTGCGCGCCGAGCGCAAAGGCGTTGATCCCCGCAATCTGCCCGTAAATCGGATAATCGCAAATATATCCGATTTTGTCCGTATCAGACAGGGAGCCGGCGATTGCGCCGATGATAAACTTTGCCTCATAGACCCGTGCATAGTAGGTGCGGATGTACCGGTGGGAGGTGTTGAGAGAGCAGTTCATGATGACCACCTCCGGATGCTCGATTGCTGCACGGAGGCTCGCCTGCAGCAGTCTCGGCGAGGTCGTAAAAATCAGCCGGTTTCCGTCGGAAATTGCCTGCTCTATTGCTTGCAGGGGATCTCCCTCCAGAACATTCGGATAGGCAGTAGTTTCCAGGGATTCCGCAAACACACGCTGGACGTGCTTTCGTCCGAGCTCATGCCGATAAGCCCAGCCGGACTGCTCCGGCGTTTTATCATACAGAAAAGCGGCTTTCAGCACGGCGGGGCTGCTCGAAGGAAGGAATATTGAGAAAAGTCCGGCTTTCTTTTCTGCCTCCGGCGCGAGCTTCACTTCAATCGACGGCTCCTCCTGCTGCAGCCGGATCTCCTCCCACATGCTTTGGACGTTTTTTCTAATCTCTGTCATCGAGCAGGAGGACAGGTTTTGATAGCCATAAACCTGTATATATGCCAGCATCGCGTCGCCCGCAGTGGAGCGCAGCTTATCTCCGCCGCTTGCCCGGTATGCCTGGCAAAAGAAGTGATATGCCGCGCGAAAACGGCGCCGTTCCTCTTCCGTCCATTCCTCAGACGGCGCTTTCCCCAGCGCCTGCTGCAGCGCCTCGTAGCTTCCCAATTTTGAAAACTCGATGAAATTGACCTTGCTGTACTGGAAGAAGGAAACGAACTCATAGTAGAGCTCGGTTTCTTTTTCACCGTTTCTCTCCGGAAGCACACGAAAGACCTGCCCCGTGATGGTCGGCGCGTCGAAGAATTTCAAAACGCTGACGCGCTTATGACCCTCCTCCACGTAGTAGCGGTTCATGTACTCATAGACCTTGATCGGGTCACGAATCCCTTCCTCCAAATGCGCCCGGCAGAGACTGCTCCACTTTTTCGCGAATTCGGAATCCTCGGGCAGGATCGGCATAAAGTTTGGCGCGAAGGAATTCGTTCTTGCACGGGTTTTCGTCCCGACAATGAACTCCGTCGGAATCTGCATGATTCCCAGCGGGAGCGCCGACGCGGAGTTCTCCGGCAAAACAAAGTCATCCAAAACAGGGAGGCAGGGTGACCAGCCCTTGGACGCATAACGCCGCTGCTCCTTCTGCCCCAATTTAAGTGCGTCTTTATATTGTAAATCAACCATATCGTTTTCCCTCTTGATAAAGCAAATATGAACGTCAAACACGCAGCCTCCGCCGGGGGGGGCAGGGACTGCGTGTTTCAGATTCGGAATTCTCCGCAGATCAAGCGCTGCCGTACAGGATGCGAAGCCGTTATCAATTCTGCTCTCTGTCTGCGGGAGTGTGGCTGCCACGCCTTCTGGCACGGCACGATGGTAGATGTTTGCCCTCCTATGCGGCAGCCTCCGGATCTCCAAAGAGGTGTGTTCCATTGCGCACGCCTCATTAGGGAACCTTCCGGCTATTCACTATACAATAATGTTCCGCAAAACGCAAGCGTTTCATACAGAAACACAAAAAACGAGATCAAATCCGGCGAAAATCAGCCAAACAGGATCAAAGCCATAGATGCAGAAAAACCCCGGAAAATCTTTTCCGGGGTTTTGAGTCTTTTTGATTGTAAAAACGTGACCGATTATCTCTTGCTGAACTGCGGTGCGCGACGGGCTGCTTTGAGACCGTACTTCTTTCTTTCCTTCATTCTCGGGTCACGGGTCAGGAAACCTGCGGCCTTCAGGGTTGCGCGGAACTCGGCGTTGACGCCCAGCAGCGCGCGGGAGATGCCGTGACGGATGGCGCCTGCCTGACCGGTCACGCCGCCGCCCTTGACGGTGCAGACGATGTCAACCTTGCCGACCATGTCGGTGGCGACCAGCGGCTGACGAACGATCAGCTTCAGAGTATCCAGACCGAAATAGTCGTCGATGTCACGACCGTTGATGGTGATGGAGCCGGTGCCGCCCTCATAGACGCGGACACGGGCGACGGAAGACTTGCGTCTGCCGGTGCCGTACTGATACTGTCTTTTGCTCTCGTACATAGTCTGTTACCTCCTGATTAGTCCTGCGTCCAAGCTTCGGGCTTCTGCGCGGCATGCGGATGCTCGCTGCCTGCAAAGACCTTCAGACGGGTGATGGCGGTTCTGCCGAGGGTGTTCTTCGGGAGCATGCCCTTGACAGCCAGCTCCATGGCGAACTCGGGGCGCTCTGCCATGAGGGTCTTATACTTGGTTTCCTTCAGACCGCCGATCCAACCGGAGTGACGGCGATAGTATTTCTGATCGAGCTTTCTGCCCGTGAGGACAGCCTTGTCGGCGTTGATGACGATGACATAGTCGCCGCAGTCAACATTGGGGGTGAAATCGGGCTTGACCTTGCCGCGCAGGATGTTCGCAGCGATGACGGCGGTTCTGCCGAGGGGCTTGCCTGCCGCATCGAGGACGTACCACTTGCGCTGCACATCTTCTTTTCTGACCAGGGTAGTGGACATGATGTTTCCTCCGTATATGATAATAAATATTTTGACTTTTTGCAATTTCGCGCGTACAATATACGCACAGCTTATTCTTTATACCACGGAGAAAATCGAATGTCAAGCACAAATTTTGAAAAAATCATTTTACGTCGGAAGAACTCTTGAATGCTCCGTTTTTCTCTTGTTTTCTCTTAAATTCTCATGGGGCAAATCGCTTGGTTTGACGGGTACTGCCAACACGATGGAAACCTTGTGTAAAGACGAATGGCTGAGAGCTAAGGGTGAATGACTGAGGAGCGCTTCGCGCGGATTAAAAAAAACGGCGGCTGATAGCCGCCCCTACGAGAAGACTTGCAACCTATGCCGTAGGGGCGGCTATCAGCCGCCCGGTGTAGGAACTATCGACTGCGAACAAACCTACAGTTCGAGATTGCCACAACCGGTGTGCGCACTGGTTTCGCAATGACATGGAGGGGAATTTGTACGCGAACGGTAATTCCTACACACGGCTTAGGACATGTCCCCGCCCTACAGATTATTTTTGGAGTGATGATTTATGCAAAGAATGATGGGTCTGGTGCGCCGGTGTGCGGAGGATTACCGCATGATCGCGCCGAATGATAAAATTGCGGTCGGCGTATCCGGCGGCAAGGATTCGCTGGCACTGCTCGTGCTGCTTTCCGCGATGCGCGCCTATTATCCGCAGCCGTATTCGCTGACGGCGATCACGGTGGATATGGGGCTTGGAATGGATTTTTCGCCGATTGCAGAACTCTGTGAGCGGTTGGAGGTGCCCTTCACGCAGGTCAAAACGCAGATTGGCCCGATTATCTTTGACTATCGGAAGGAGAAAAATCCCTGCTCCATGTGCGCGAAGATGCGCCGCGGGGCGCTGAACAACGCGCTGCTTGAGCAGGGGTTTACCAAGGTCGCCCTTGGACATCACTATGACGATGCCGTGGAGACCTTTATGATGAGCTTGTTGTTTGAGGGGCGTCTGAGCTGCTTCCAGCCGGTGACCTACCTCGACCGCACCGGCGTGACCCAGATCCGCCCGATGCTCTATCTGACCGAGGGCATGGTGCGCCGCTTTGCGGAGGAGCAGCAGCTTCCGGTGATTGAAAACCGCTGCCCTGCCGACAAGAACACGAAGCGGCAGGAGATCAAGGAGCTGATTGCGACCCTTTCGAAGACTTATCCCGATCTGAAGGACCGCGTCTTCGGCGCGATGCAGCGGCTGCCTCTGGCGGAGTGGGGCGTTCGGCGGGAACCGCGATGACACCTACGGCTCCACACCCTCGACGGAGACATTCTCTACGCCGTTATCGTTGAACTCGGCAAGATATTTGTCCATTCGCTCGGTCAGCTCGGCGTAGTTTTCCCCCGTGATCTCGGGGTAGCCCATGTCGCGTTTGGACAGCTCCTCGGCGAGAATATCAAAAAATACGCCGTCTTCATAATAGGCGATCGCGTCCTGTATGCCGCCCTCCTGAAACGCACGGGAGGGGAACGCCACGCCGAGACGATGCTCCACCAGCGCAGACAGGGGCGTACCGCTGCACAGTCCGAATATTTTGCTCTCCACGCGGTCATATTCCTCGATACGGTCGTTGCCGCGCGTGGCGTTAAGGATCCAGTTGCCGATATAGACCAGATCCAGCAGGCTGCGAAATTCCCCGTTTGTCAGATCTATGGTCATTCGTGCCTCACCGTCCTTTCGCGCTCTATTATATAAGCTTTGCGCGGAGATTTCCACCGCAAATTGCGAAAAATCGGAAAAAGGACTTGTTTTTATTGGGCGAATCACATATGATATAAAGACTTGTAATTATCATCGTTTCGGAGGAGTTTGTTTTGAAGAAACTCAGCGTTTGCGTGCTTTTCGGCGGCATGTCGCCGGAGCACGAGGTGTCGCTCCGCTCGGCGGAGTCGGTGCTGAACCATTTGAATCAGGAGAAATATAATGTATTCCCCGTCGGCATTACGAAAAACGGCGATTGGGTGCTTTACGGGGGCAAGGACTACAGCAAGCTGCCCAGCGGCGAATGGCTGCATTGCGAGGCAAACCGCCGCGCTGCCATCTCCCCCGTGCGGGGACAGGGACTTTTGAGCTTTGAGGGAGACTGCGTCGTGCGGGAGCGCATTGATGTCGCGTTTCCTGTCCTGCACGGTGAAAACGGCGAGGACGGCACGATACAGGGGCTTTTGCAGCTGGCAGGCATTCCCTATGTCGGTTCGAATGTTGCCGCTTCCGCGACCTGCATGGATAAGACGCTGATGAAGCTCATCGCAGATTGCGCGGGCATCCGTCAGGCGGCGTGGCAGATCGTCACGGCGCAGGAGCTTGCGGTCAATGCGGAGGGCGTTTTGGACGCGGCGGAGGAACGCTTTGCCTACCCCGTGTTCGTCAAGCCTGCGGGAACCGGCTCGTCTGTCGGCGTCTCCAAAGTGAAAAACCGCGAGGCGCTGCTGACCGCGCTGCAAAACGCGGCAAAATTTGACCGGAAGCTCCTCATTGAGGAATTCATCAACGGGCGTGAGGTCGAGGTCGCGGTTTTGGGCAATGACGCGCCCGCCGCTTCGATTTGCGGCGAGATTGACTCCGGCACGGAGTTCTACGACTATGACGCGAAATATATCTCCGATTGCGCGCGCCTGTATATCCCTGCCCGCATCGACGAGCAGACCGCTGAGAATGTCCGCGACACTGCCATCCGCGCGTATCAGGCGCTGGGCTGCAGGGGGCTGTCCCGCGTGGATTTCTTCGTGACCTATGACAAAAACGAAATCGTTTTTAACGAGATTAACACCATTCCGGATTTTACCTCCGTTTCGATGTATCCGAAGCTCTTTGTCGCCAGCGGCATCCCCTGCAGTGAACTGCTCGACCGCTTGATCGAGCTGGCAACGGAGGTATAAGCCGTGGAGCGGGAGATGCTTTTGACCATTGACGGCACGCAGCGCTTCCACGGCGAGGAGCCGGAGACGACAAAGCTCGTCACGGACGGGACGCTGCGCGTAGAGGACGGTGCGCTGTTTCTCTCCTATGCCGAGAGCGAACTGACGGGAATGCGCGGAACGTTGACGACCTTCCGCATTGAGAAGGACTGCGTCACCCTCACGCGCACCGGCACGGTGGAATCCGTCATGACCTTTTCGGTCGGGAAAGAGGACCGTTCTTTGTACGATGTCGGCTTCGGCGCGCTGATGATTACCGTCCGTACCGAGCGCATTGACTGTCAGATGGATGAAAACGGCGGGTATTTAGAGGTTTCCTACGCGATCTCCATTGAGGACAGCACGGCAGGTATGATTGATTACCGCATCGAGGCGAGAAAAAAACAGTAACGAGAGGAGAGAAAATTCCCATGCTGCTGCGAAAGAGAAGAGAATTTCAGCAGACGGATTCCGAGAGCTGGAAGCGCCGATGGCAGAGCCTTGTGCCGCCGGAGAACCGCGATGTCCCGATTACCGTCGGCGACGAGACCGTCATCGCCTTCGTGCAGAAAAATCAATTTGTGATGATGCTGCAGGACGGGCTTCTGATGGAGGCAACCTTTTTTGATGTGTGCAGCTTTTTCCAGCGCGCGGGCTATCATGTCATTTGGCTGATGCGCTGCACGCAGGACATCCACAACGGCTATCTGAAGCCGCGGGGGAAGAACCGGTGCAAATGGCTCTGGAAGAGCCCGACGACGAATTTCGGACGCTGGAGCTCGGATAATTTTCATGCGACGATTCTATTGCAGCATGAGGAGCTTCCTGAAGGGGACCTGCGCGTGTGTGAAGCGCCGGTTTTGCAGCGGGTGACATGGGCGGAGAGCGACGATCCGACGCGTATGGTGCCCGGCAGAACGCAGTTTCTCACCACCGACCTGCCTGCCACGCCGAAGGAACTGCTCTGCTGGCTGAACGGTACGGCGCTGACGAAGCTCAGAAGTAAGCCGTAGACGCACGAAGAGGTTTGTACGCAATCGGTCGTTCCTGCACCTGGCGGCTGATAGCCGCCCCTACGGCGTAAACTGAGAAATTTCTCGTAGGGGCGGCTATTAGCCGCCCGCTTTTTAATCCTCGCGGAGCGCTCCGACGCTTTTCACTATTCTCTATTCGTTATTCTCTATTCACTGAAGCCCTGCGTAAGGCGCGTCAGGGATGCCGCGCGCTACGGGTGCCGTGGTTTTTGGCGTCCCCGCCCTACATAAAAAGTCTCCATGAAAGCCGATGTTGTTCGGGTTTCATGGAGACTTTTTGCTTTTGAAATGCTTACTCAATAATGCCGTAGCGGTATTTGAGCGTCAGGATGCGCAGGACGCTTTCGTTGATGCGCGCCTCGGTCAGCTCGCCGTTTTCAATCGCCGTAAGCACAGCGCCGGCTGCTTCGTTTAAATTATTGGGCATCAGCACGATATCACAGCCTGCGGCAATCGCCTTCACCGCTGCCTCGCCGCAGCCGTAGTAATTAATGATTGCGCCCATTTCGTGCGAATCCGTCACGATCACGCCCGTAAAGCCCATTTCCTCCCGCAGAAGATCGGTCACAATGACAGGGGAGAGGTCGCACGGCGTGTTGTCGCCCGTAATGGCAGGCGCGGACATATGCGAGATCATGACCATCTCCGCACCCGCATCGATTCCGGCGCGGAAGGGAATCAGCTCCGTCTGCCGCAGCTCCTCCAAGGTGCGGCTTGTTACGGAAAGTCCTTCGTGGGAATCCGCCTCCGTGCTGCCATGCCCGGGGAAGTGCTTGAGACAGGAGATCGTCCCGTTGCTTTGCAAGCCTTCGACCATCGCGGCGACCATATCGGCAGCTACCTGCGGGTCGGTGCTGAAGGAGCGGTCTCCAATCTCGGTGTTGTTCGGGTTTGTCACCACATCCGCGACGGGCGCAAAATCAATATTAAAGCCGACGCTGCCGAGCTGTGTGCCGAGCGTCTGCCCGATTTCGCGAACGCGGGCGGTATCTCCCTCCGCGCCGTAGGTCGCCATCGGCTCCAGGGTGTCTGTCACGCCGATGCTGCTCAGACGAGACACTCTGCCGCCCTCCTCATCCACGCCGATGAACAGCGGATAACGGGCATATTCCTGTGAAAGGCGAATCATATCGCTGATCTGCCCCTCGTTGTAAATGTTCTCGCTGAAATAGATGATCCCGCCGACCGGATAGTTTTGCAATGCCTCCTGTGTCGTGGGACCGGCGATATCCGCGCCGTAAAAACCGGTGAGCGCGCGCGGCGTAACAATGAAGAGCTGATAGACTTTTTCCTCCAATGTCATGCTGTCAAGCAGCGCCTGCGCCTTCTCCTCCTCTACGGAGATTGTCGGCTCCGGTGCCGCAGTCGTCGTCGGCTCCGCAGTCGTCGTCGGCTCAACGGTCTCCGTCGGCGGGGCAGCCGTAGAGGACTCCGCCGGAATACTTTCGCTTGATGCCGCCTGCACCCTTCCCCAGGCGACATCCGGCACACCGCCTTTTCCGCGCAGCGCAAAAAATATGACCGCTACAACAGCAAGCACGAGAACGGCCATCCCGGCGATCAGTGCATACTTCGCCCTTTTCGCAGATGAATGTCTGTTTCTTTTTTCTTCCCGCTCCGGTTTATCGCTCATATGGTTTCTCCTCGCTTTTCGTTTTTATCATTTTAACGGATATGCGGAAAAATTACAAGCCCCTTCGGAAAAATTATGCAGGATTGCTTTTTCTTGACTTTTTCGCCGCGGTCGGATATACTACATATAATAATAAAATGGAGTATTTTGCGAAAATATTCCCGGGATTTGTGAGGACACTATGGCAAAAAAGCAGACTTACGGAAATGAAAGCATCAGCGTGCTGGTGGGTGCAGACCGCGTGCGCAAGCGCCCTGCCGTCATCTTCGGCTCGGACGACCTGACCGGCTGCGAGCACGCCGTGTTTGAGATTCTCTCGAACGCCATCGACGAGGCGCGGGAGGGGCACGGCGATTTGATTATCGTCACGCGCTATGCCGACCGCAGCATTGAGGTCGAGGACTTCGGACGCGGCTGTCCTGTGGACTGGAACGAGAAGGAGCAGCGCTATAACTGGGAGCTGGTCTTCTGCGAGATGTACGCGGGCGGCAAGTATAACAACAACAGCGGCGACAGCTATGAATACAGCCTCGGCTTGAACGGTCTCGGCACCTGCGCCACACAGTATGCCTCGGAGTTTTTTGATGCCTGCATCTACCGCGACGGCTTCAAATACACCCTGCATTTTGAGCACGGGGAGATCGTCGGGAAAATGAAGAAGGAGCCTGCCGACCGGAAAAAGACAGGCTCCCGCTTCCGCTGGAAGCCGGATTTGGAGGTTTTTACCGACATTGACATTCCGGTGGAGTATTTTGTGGATGTGCTCAAGCGGCAGTCCGTTGTGAATGCGGGCGTGACCTTCCGCTTCCGCAATCAGGTCGGCGGCAAGTTCGAGACGACGGATTTTTGCTACGAGCACGGTATTGTCGATTATATCAACGAGCTGACCGAGGGCAACGCTTTTACGATGCCGCAGTATTGGGAGTGCGAGCGCAAGGGACGCGACCGCGCGGACAAGCCGGATTATAAGGTGCGCATCTCCGCCGCCGTCTGCTTCTCCCGCACTCTGAGTCGGCAGGAGTATTACCACAACTCCTCGTGGCTCGAGCACGGCGGCTCCCCGGAACGGGCTGCGCGCAACGCGTTTGTCTATGCCATTGACGCCTATCTGAAGCAGACCGGAAAGTACACGAAAAACGAGACGAAGATTTCCTATCAGGATGTCGCGGACTGCCTTGTGCTGGTGACGAACTGCTTCTCTACCCAGACCTCCTATGAGAATCAGACGAAAAAATCCATTAACAACAAATTTATTCAGGAGGCAATGACGGAATTCTTCCGCAGCAGCCTGCAGGTCTATTTCATCGAGAACAAGGCGGAGGCGGACAAGATCGCCGATCAGGTGCTCATCAATAAGCGCAGCCGCGAGACTGCCGAAAAGACCCGCGCCGCCGTGAAGGGAAAGCTGGCGGGAAAGGTCGATATCGCCAACCGCGTGCAGAAATTCGTCGATTGCCGCAGCCGCGACGCGGGCAGACGCGAATTGTATATCGTGGAGGGCGACTCGGCAATGGGCTCGGTCAAGCTCTCGCGCGACGCGGAATTTCAGGGCATTATGCCCGTGCGCGGTAAGATTCTCAACTGCCTCAAGGCGGACTACAGCCGCATTTTTAAGAGCGACATTATTACCGACCTTCTGCGGGTGCTGGGCTGCGGGGTCGAGGTCAAGGACAAGCACGTCAAGGATCTGACCGCCTTTGACCTTGCGAATCTGCGCTGGAACAAGATCATCATCTGCACCGACGCGGATGTGGACGGCTATCAGATCCGCACGCTGATTCTGACGATGCTTTACCGCCTTGCGCCCACGCTCATCCGCGAGGGCTATGTCTATATCGCGGAGTCGCCGCTGTTCGAGATTAACACGAAGGATAAGACCTATTTCGCCTACACCGAGGCGGAAAAGGCGGAGATTCTGGCAAAGATCGGCAAGCAAAAATGCACAATCTCCCGCTCCAAGGGCTTGGGCGAAAATGAACCCGAAATGATGTGGATGACGACGATGAACCCCGAGACGCGCCGCCTGATTAAAGTTATGCCCGAGGACGCGGAGAAGACCTCCCTCTATTTTGACCTCCTCCTCGGGGACAACCTCGCGGGCAGAAAGGACTATATCGCGGAGAACGGAAGCCAGTATTTAGACTTGGCGGATATTTCGTAAGGAAGAAGCAGTGAATAGTGAATAGTGAACGGTGAATAGTGAATAGCTGAACGGTAGAGAGGAAAGACAAGATGGGGAACAGTAAGCTGATAGATGTCTCAATTGAAATGGCAGTAGATGTTGTGAATTTTTGCAAGTGGCTGATGTATGAGAAGAAAGAGTTCATTATGTCAAAGCAACTCTTGCGCAGCGGGACAAGTATCGGTGCAAACATCCACGAAGCGCATTACGCAATCAGTAAGGCTGATTTTATATCCAAAATGCAGATTGCACTGAAGGAAGCCTCTGAGACGGAGTATTGGCTGATTGTTTTGCAAAGCACGGGATATTTTGATGAACGCTTTGCAAAACTTCCGGAGCTTTGCAGCGCTTTGGTACGAATGCTGACTTCGACCTTAAATACCGCAAAGACACATCAGGCAGAAGAACTGTCCAGCAGTCGAAAAAAGAAGTCAACAAATGACTAACGCGCTTCCGTCCATTATAACCTATTCACTATTCACCATTCACTATTCACCGTTCACTATTCACGATTCACGATTCACTGATTGTACACCACCGAATGCTCTCAAAAAGGGATGAGTTTATGGCAAAAAAGAAAAAGGAACAGGATATTAAGAAGAACATTGACACGTCGCGGGTTGAGGGGCTGCGGGCGGAGGTGCTGGAGCAGCCGATCACGGACACGCTGACGGTCAACTATATGCCCTACGCGATGAGCGTGATTGTCTCCCGCGCCATTCCGGAGATTGACGGCTTCAAGCCCTCGCACCGGAAGCTGTTATACACAATGTATAAAATGGGGCTTCTGAACGGCGGCAGAACCAAATCCGCCAACATCGTCGGACAGACGATGCGCCTGAATCCCCACGGCGACGCGGCAATCTATGAGACGATGGTTCGACTGTCGCGGGGCAACGAGGCGCTGCTGACGCCCTTTGTTGATTCCAAGGGCAACTTCGGCAAGGTCTATTCCCGGGATATGGCTTACGCCGCTTCGCGTTACACCGAGGCGAAGTTAGAGCCGATCTGCGCCGAAATCTTCCGCGACATCGACGCGGAGACCGTCGATTTTGTGGACAACTATGACAGCACCATGAAGGAGCCGACCCTGCTGCCCACCTCCTTTCCGAATGTCCTTGCCTCGGCGAACATGGGCATTGCGGTCGGCATGGCGAGCAACATCTGCTCGTTTAACCTCCGCGAGGTCTGCAAGGCGACTGCCGCGTGGATTAAGAACCCCGACTGCGATTTGATGGAGTATATGCCCGCGCCTGACTTCTCCACGGGTGGCGAAATTCTCAACACGCCGGAGGAGATCGCGGAGATCTACCGCACCGGACGGGGCAGCATTCGTATCCGCGCCCGCTGGCGCTATGTCAAGGAGGGGAATCTCATCGAGATCTATGAGATCCCCTATTCCACCACGACCGAGGCAATCGTCGATAAGGTCTCGGAGCTGATTAAGACAGGCAAGATCCGCGAGATCAACGATATGCGCGACGAGACGGACCTGTCCGGCATGAAGCTGGCGATCGACCTCAAGCGCGGCGTGGATCCCGACAAATTCATGCAGAAGCTCATGCGCATGACGCCGCTGACGGATTCCTTCGGCTGCAATTTCAATCTGTTGATCGCAGGAATGCCGCGCGTGCTCGGTGTGCGGGAGATCATTGAGGAGTGGACCGCATGGCGCACCGAATGCGTCCGCCGCCGCGTCTACTACCAAAAGCAGAAAAAAGCCGACAAGCTCCACCTGCTCAAGGGTCTGAAGCGCATCCTGCTCGATATTGACAAGGCAATCCGCATTATCCGCGAGACGGAATCCGACGCGGAGGTCGTGCCGAATTTGATGATCGGCTTCGGCATCGACGAGGTTCAGGCGGAATTTGTCGCGGAGATCAAGCTGCGCAACATCAATAAGGAATATATCCTCAAGCGGACGCAGGAAGTGGACAGCTTGGAGCGCGAGATTGCGGAGCTGGAGGAGCTGCTCAAAAGCGAAAAGAAGCTCCGTAATATCATTGTCAAGGAGCTGGACGCCGTTGCCGAGAAGTACGGCAGGGACCGCAAAACCGGAATCGCCGCCGACTCCGACGAGGAGCCGCCCGAGGAGACAGAGGAGCTGCCCGATTATCCCGTGACGGTTTTTGTCTCCCGCGAGGGTTACTTCAAGAAAATCACGCCGCAGTCGCTCCGCATGTCCGGCGAGCAGCGCTTTAAGGAGGGCGACGGGCTGAAATACACCTGCGAGACGACGAACGCCGCCGAGCTGCTGGTATTCACCGACAAATATCAGGTCTATAAAGCGCGCTGCGCCGATTTTGACGACACCAAAGCGTCCGTTTTGGGCGATTACCTGCCCGCAAAGTTGGGCTTTGACGAGGGGGAGAGCGTCGTGGATGTCTGCTTCCCCGGCGATTATACGGGCTTTGTCCTTTTCGCTTATGAAAACGGTAAGGTCGCAAAGGTTGAACTGTCCGCCTACGCGACGAAGTCCAACCGCCGCAAGCTCACCGGCGCCTATTCCGACAAGAGTCCGCTCAAGGCGGTGTTCTTATGTAAAGAGGAGAAGCAGATCGCCCTCTACTCCACTGAGGGACGCGCGCTGATCTTCTCGACCGCGCAGCTTTCTCCCAAGACGACCCGCGCCACGCAGGGCGTCGCCGTCATGACACTGAAGCGGAAAGCCACCGTGCATCGTGCCGTGATTTTGGAAAACAGCGGCATCGTCAACGCCGCCCGCTACCGCACCCGCACCCTCCCCGCCGCAGGCGCTCTGCTGAAGGAAGAGGACGCGGAGGAAAAACAAATCGTGATGGAGCTGTAAGCCAATGAAACAGACGAAAAGCGAATTGCTTCGCAATATTCTGATGATCTTTTTCGGCAGTACCCTGTTCGCCCTTGGCTTTGACCTGTTTTTGGAGCCGAGCGGTATCAACTGCGGCGGCGTATCCGGTATCGCCATGCTCGTTGTCTATGCAACGCAGTCCAAATGGCTGACCGTCGGTATCCTGAGCGCGATGATCAACATTCCGTTGTTCTTTTTCGGCTATCGCCAGATTGGGAAATACTTCTTCTTCGGCTCCATGTTCGGCATGCTGATCTCCTCCGTCGGGTTTGACCTGTTTGCAAAGCTTCTGCCTGTCGTGCCGATGGATCCCCTCGTTGCTGCAATCTTCGGCGGCGTGTCGGTGGGTGCCGGCCTTGGCGTGGTCTTCCTCGCGGGCGCATCCACCGGCGGCACGGACATTGTGGCACGCCTGCTCAAGCTCAAATTCCGCAATTTCCCCATCGGTAAGATTATGCTCTCCATGGATCTTATCATCGCTGCCGCGACCGGTATCGTTTATCGGCAGTTTACCAATACGCTATATAGTGTTGTCACGCTTT
>JBJFGB010000038.1:0-21415 GCA_051892295.1 Faecousia sp.
ATCTGTGTGCGCCGCGCCGTCCTGATTCCGGGCAGCAGCGCGACCGCCTTTGTCCGCGCTGCCGCTGAGGATGCCTATGACCGTCTGATTGCGCCGAGCATGGAGCGCGAGCTGCGCACCACTCTGACGGACGACGCCAATGAGGGCGCAATTCATAATTTTGCCCTCAATCTGCGCCCGCTGCTGATGCAGCCGCCTGTCAAGGGGCATGTGACCATGGGACTTGACCCCGGCTACACCCACGGCTGCAAGGTCGCCGTCGTGGACGCCACGGGCAAGGTGCTGGACACTGCCGTAGTCTACCCCACCTTCTCCAAAGCCAAGCGCGATGAGGCCATCGCGAGGCTTGCCGCCTTAATCCGCAAGCACGGCGTCGAGCACATCGCCATCGGCAACGGCACCGCCTCCCGCGAGACGGAGAGTACCGTCTGCGAGCTGCTGGGCAAAGTATCGGGCGTTTCCTACATGATTGTCTCCGAGGCCGGCGCGTCGGTCTATTCCGCTTCGCCGCTCGCTGCGGAGGAGTTCCCGCAGTACGATGTCAATCTCCGCAGTGCGGTCTCCATCGCAAGAAGAATGCAGGATCCGCTGGCGGAGCTGGTAAAGATCGACCCGAAGGCCATCGGCGTCGGACAGTACCAGCATGATTTGCCGGAAAAGCGGCTCGATGAAGCCCTCGGCGGCGTAGTCGAGGACTGCGTTAACGCCGTCGGTGTCGATCTCAACACCGCGTCCGCCTCCCTCCTGCGCAGAGTTTCCGGTCTGAACGCCACGACGGCCAAAAACATCGTCGCCTACCGCGAGGAAAACGGTGCGTTCACCGCCCGCAGGCAGGTCTTAAAGGTGCCGAAGTTAGGCGCGAAGGCATATGAACAGGCGGCAGGCTTCCTCCGCGTGCCGGAGAGCAAGCAGATTTTGGACAACACGGGCGTTCATCCCGAATCCTACGACGCAGCGGAGAAGCTGCTTGCCCTGTGCGGCTATCAGCTTCATGATATCGCGGACGGCAAGCTTGCGGAGCTGCCCAAGCGCGCCGAGTCCTTCGGCATGGAACAGGCTGCAAAGGCATGCGGCATCGGCGTGCCGACTTTAAGGGATATCATCAAGGAGTTATGCAAGCCCGGGCGTGACCCGCGAGATGAGCTGCCCGCACCGATTCTGCGCACGGATGTTTTGGAAATGAAGGATTTGAAACCCGGCATGGTGCTGACAGGCACGGTGCGCAACGTCATTGACTTCGGCGTGTTCGTGGATATCGGCGTGCATCAGGACGGTCTGGTGCATATCTCCCGCGTCTGCAACCGCTATATCAAGCACCCCTCCGAGGTCGTCTCGGTCGGTGATATCGTCAAGGTCGCCGTGCTGGAGGTCGATGAAAAGCGCAAGCGCATCAGCCTCACCATGCGTGACCTCCCGAAAGAAACCTGAATATAAAAAATCTGACGGCTCACTACCGTCAGATTTTTTATGATTTACCTCGCACCCTCTGTAGGGCGGGGACATGTCCCCGCCGACCGCGAAGCGGCATCCGCACAAGCTCACGATACTGCAAACAGCAACGTAGCTGCCACGGCGGGGACATGTCCCCGCCCTACACAAATTATCCTCCGTTCTCGTAAATCGGGCGGATGCTTTTGCGGCTGCGCCAGATTGTCAGCCAGCAGCAAGTCAGGGAAAATGCCGCACCGAGGGTAACGCACAGGCGGTAGTCCAGCACCTCGCCCAAGGCGCCGATGGCAAGACTCATCACACTGCTCAATGCCATGATGCACATACTCTCAAAGGCATTGACGCGGGCGCGCAGTTCGTCGGGAATATACCGCTGTACCGCCGCCTGCCGCATCGTCGCGCTGTTGATGCCGAAGAACCCCGCACAGGCGCGGTTGACCAGCATCAGAGGATACGGCAGCCACAAGAGGCTCATGTCCATCGCTTCATAGAACTGATACACGCCGAAAATAAACCCGAATTTCTTCTTCGGCGCAAGCTTCATGCGGTACTGCACCGCGCCGCCGATGCTTCTGCCGATAAATTCCGCCACGGAAAACAGCGAATACATCGCCGCCGTCATGCCCGCTGCGGTACGGAAAAACGCAATCAGCAACGGCGAATAGCCCGCCGCCACGCCGTTGGTAACTGCCATATAACCGTAAATGTTCCGCAGACCGCGCTCCTGCTTCAGATACCGCGCTGCCTCCTTGATGTCGCTCCACCACAGGCGCAGGGAGAAACGCTCCCCCTCCATGCGTTTTTTCTCAACAATGCGGATACGGCTCTCCACCAGCGCAGCCAGCACGGAAAGCACCGCCTGTATGATCAGCAGCCACGCAACACCCAGCCACTCAAACAGCACCGCCGCAACGGGCATCATGATCACCTTCAGCACCGGATAAAGCATGGACGAGACGGTGTAACCCTTCTGCTCCATACCCTCCGGAATGAGCTTCGGATAAATGCTGTTATACGCCAGCTCGTCAAAGGCGCCGAGGCTGGACAGCAGCAGCGAAAAGCCGAGATAGCCCACATAGGAGAATTTGAAAAACAACAGATACAGACCCGCGAGGGCGTAGAGCACACCGTTGAGCAAATCGCCGCCGACCAAAAAGGGCTTGCGCGGCATCCGGTCCATCCACGGCGCAACGAGGAGCGGCAGAACAAAATACGGCACGAGCTGAATGGCAAGGATCAATGCCGAAGCAAGCGTGCTTCCCGTCTCGTCGAACACCAAAAACGACAGTGCAAAACCGCCCGTAATGCCGCCGATTGCGCCGAGGGCACTGGCGACCGTGACGAGCGTAAAATTCCTTGTCCAAAGCTTCTGTTTCATTTTTCTCACCCGACAATCATTGTAGCATACCGTTAAAGAAATAGAAAGCCGCTTCTTTTGAGAAAATTTTCTTAAAAGAAGCGGTTGATTTCGCTTTATTCAGATTTTAATAGGAAAATCTCGAATCAGCTCATAAGCAAGGCGGTACTGTCTCGAAGCGGTGTACCATTCCAGCACCCACGGCAGATGGAAGGAGGCATAGCCGATGGGCAAGCTCCTGCGGCACTCGGCAAAGACCGCAAGGAGCATCTCGCCGTATTCCGCACAATGCAGATAGTCCGTATGCTCCAATCGAAAGCGCACCAACGCGCACATTCGCTGCGCCAGCTCCGTCGGCGGATATTCTGAGGGCATGTTTTTCGCGCGATTGAGGGCAGCCAGTGCCTCCTCGGTTTTTCCAAGCTTTTCGCAGCAGACGGCAAGCTTATGCAGACTCATCACCGTAGGCGCTTCCAACGCGGAGAAATAGCGGTACGCCGCATCATACTGCCCTGTCTCCAGCTGCGCGGACGCCGCATTATACCGCATATGCACAACCGCCTCCGTATCGCCGAGTGCATGGGCAAGCCTGATGGCAATGCGGTAATGCGCATTCATCTCCTCAATGTTCCGCTGATTACAATAACAATTTCCCATATACATCTGCGCCAACAGCATCAGCCGCGCCTCACCGTTCCCCGCCGCCTGCTCATAGCTTGAGCGCAGCAGCTCGACGGCATGGGTGTAGCTCCCGCCGCGCTCATACGCGCCGATCCCCGCCATCAGGGAAAGGTAGGCACAAGGATACAGGCGCATTGCCTCCTCGTCCCTGCCCTGCAACGAGCGCAGCAAAGCAAGACGCATATGATCAAAATACGGTTCAAACCCCTCCGCAAGCGCAGCATCCTTCTGCAAAAACGCCAGCATGAGCGCGGCGTCAGGCGCATAGACACAGTGCGTCAGGCGTTCGGTTTGCGCAGAAAGCTCCGCCTCGCACGCGGAAAGCGACGCAGTGTCATAGGAAAACACCGCCTCATAGAAACGCTCCGTCAGCTCCTTTGCCCGGGAAAGTGTCGCTTCGTCGTCATACCACGCCAGCTCCAGCCGCGCAAACAGCAGCCGCAGGAGCTCCGGACTTGCCTCCGCCTTGCCCTGTTCAATCTTTGACAGGTAGGACACCGCGCAGATTCCGCTGCACAGTCCCTCCTGACTCCACTGCCGTTCCTCCCTCGCCTGCCGGATCACCGCCCCGGGATACAGCCGCATACCGCTCGCCTCCTTTGCCGCCATCATAGCAGAAAGTCACCGCTTTGACAAGGCGCAAGCGCAGGATTTTTATCGAAGAAACGAAGATTTTTTCAGCTTTTGTCTGCAATTTGGGAAATAATATTTCCCGTATCTTGTATTTCGACAAAATGTTCGCACAAGATGTGGTATTCTGTCTCAAGAGGTGCAGGGTCGCAGAGAAATTACGACTGCGGTCATGTCATCCTCCGCCGGCAGACCGGAGATCAGCAGAGCGGCAAGCTCCCGCGCCGACTCTCCGCTGTAAGCCGCAATGGCGGCTTCGGTCTGCGCTCCTCCTGCTCCATCGCTGACAAGAACAAGCATCTCCCCCCGTTTCAGGGACAGACGGTATTGCTCCGGTGTGTTCTCTCCTCCCACCCCCACACCGGGCGGCGGCGCCGCTGTCCCGATTTTTTTCGCCTCACACTTGTCCCGCCAATAGGAAGGCGCGGAGCCCCATTTATATAAAACCGCCTCTCCGGTGAAGAGGTCGAGGCAGAGCAGATCAATGGTCGTAAAGCGATCCGTCCCGCGCAGAACCTCCGCGCCGTTGTAAATTTGCAGCGCAGCTTCCGGCGCGAGCCCTGCGCGGAGCAGCTGCTCCAAGAGCTGCACCGTCTCTGCGCTCAGGCGGGATGCCTCCTCTCCCGTGCCCATGCCGTCACACAGCAGCACGAAATAATCGCCCCGCGTCCCGCGGAAGCACGCGCCACGGTCGCCGTTCACACGGTTTCCGTTTTTTCCGACGCTGCAGATACCGACCTCCGGTACAAAGGCCAGCTCCGCAACCTTCGATGTCGGCTTCTGCGTTTCCGCAGTCCTTAAGTATTCCGCGATGTATCCCAGCTCCTGCTCGATCACGCGGCGGCTCTCCTGCAGCTCCATGCGGTAGCGGCGACGGAACAGCATCCCCTCCAGTTCCCCGTTGATTGCGGTGACAAAGCCCTCCATGTGGCAGCAGTTGTCCCGAAAGCTCTGGGGAAAATCCTCGACCTCGGCAGCGCCGCGCTCAATGATCCGTCTTGCCGCGCCGGTCAGCGCCTCATAGGTCTCCTCCGCGCGATGCTCCCAACAGCGGTGAAAACGGGCGCAGCAGCGGCAAACGCGCTCCGTCGCCCCGTCATAGACGCTCTCGGCTTCGCTTGCGGAGGGATTCTCCGCGCTTTGGGGCAAACGGCTACGCAAAAGCTCCAGCACCTGCGCGGCGTTTTCCAATCTTGCGCCTGCCGCGTCGGAGGCTTCCTCGCTCATCTCATACCAACCGAGCTGCCTTGCAAGCATTCCAAGCGCTGCGCCCGCGGATATCACCATGCAGCTCCCCGCGCTTGCCTCGCCGAACAGCACCAGTACCAGATTCGGCAGCAGCGCAAAGCAAAGCGTACACACCGCCCGATGCTCCCCACGCGCAAGGCGGCGGCAGAGCACAGCGGGCAGCAGCAGCGCGACCGTCGCGTGTGTCTGCACACCGAACACATCCAGTGCAATCCCAAACACGGCTGCCGGCAGCAGCTCCTGCCTTGCGCAGCAGAAAGCAACCGCGCAAAGCAGCCCGAGATCCACCTGCGGCACCAACGGTGAGGCACCCGCCGCCAATGCCGCCGTCAGAAGCAGCCGCGCGGTCGGATTCCCGTGCAGGGCGCTGCGAAACACCGCGCAGCCGATGCCCGCCAGTATAACGCGGAGCGCCCAAAGTGCCACCGCGCCTTCTCCGCCAAGCAGACCCACGCCGCACAGCACCGCGCAGACGCCCCCGGTCAGGCAAGGAGAAAACCATGGAAAGCGCGGCAGGCTTGTCCCCTGAAAAACTGCTGACTGTGCCACGGCCATCATGCACAGCGCAATCAGCTCCGCAGCCTCTGCTCCGTCACAGCGCAGAAAATATCCGACGCACGCGCCGAACGCCGTAAAGACGGCACGCAGCCCGAACGGCTGCGCTGCAACCAGGCACGCTGCGAGCGGCAGCGCTTTCCCGTAAATTCCCGCGCCGCTTAAAAGAAAGCCGCCGCAGAGCAGCAGCAGGCAGTCCCGCAGCAATGCGCCCCGCTCGCTCAGCGTTTTTCCCCGCAAAAGCTCCCGTCCATTCGGCAGCAATTTCTGCACGCCAGTTCCTTTCATGTCAGAACCCCCGCAATCACACGATTTTTCTCGATTTTATCATGGGGCGCGCACCAAGGCTGTCGGGAAATGCGCGGGGAAATCCTTTCTTTTATTTGACAGCGCGTGATCCGGGTGATATGATGATCCCAAAAGGGAGGCTTATTTATGGGAAAAGAACTCGAATATAAACTGCTTGTGCCGAACGAGGCGGCATTGCGGAAGATTTTAAACGATGCGGACATTGCCGATTTGACCGACGGGGCATGGCGGGAAATGCCGATGAAAACAACCTACTACGATTCCCCCGACCGCCGCTTCTGCACGCGGCACTGGACCCTCCGCCGACGTATGGAGGGCGATACCTCCGTCGTCTGCGTCAAAACGCCGAATAAAGCGTCACACACCCGCGGCGAATGGCAGGTCTGCGCCGACCGCTTGGACGATGCCGCAATCGAAGCACTGCTTTTGGCAGGCGCGCCGCAGGAGTTGTTGCTGCTCTACGGCGCAGGCGATATTTTTCCCGTTTGCGGCGCGGAATTCACGCGGAACTGCGTGATGCTGCGATTCCCCGACGGCAGCCGTGCCGAGCTTGCGGGGGACTGCGGCGTTCTGCACGGTCAGACGGAGCAGCAAGCGTTTACGGAGCTGGAATTAGAGCTTTACGAGGGCAAACCGACACAAATGCTTGCACTGGTCGACTTACTCTGTGACCGTTATGGACTTACCGAACAGCCGAAAAGCAAATTCGCCCGCGCAAGATCGTTAAAATAATTTGAAATCCCTCCGAGGACACCCCTCGGAGGGATTTTGAGTAGCGAAGGACTCCCAATTTTGTCATTGCGAGGCGCTTGCGCCGAGGCAATCTATATGCCAATTTTTACGCAGTTACTACTTCCTACACGAGATTGCCGCGTCGCTGCGCTCCTCGCAATGACACAAAAAGGCTGCCCCTCTTGTCATTGCGAAACCAGTGCGCACACTGGTTGTGGCAATCTATGCACCATTTCTTTCTACGCAACCGTAGTTCCTGCACCGGCGGGGACATGTCCCCGAGCTACAGGAGCGGCGCAAAAGGCGCGTCAGGCAAACAGCTTGACCGACAGGATAACTGCGCCTAAAATGACGAGAATAATACCCGTGGCGCGGTTAAGAACCTTCGCAGGCGCTTTATTGGCAAAGCGGGCGCCGATTCTTGCCCAGATCAGCGTGAACACGACGCACAGCGCCAGCGTCAGCAGATCGGGCATTCCGCCGATAACAATGTGGGAGATCGAGCCAGTCAGGGCGGTAAACGCCATAATGAACACGCTCGTTCCGACGGCGGTCTTCAGCTCGTAGCCGAGAATACTCGTCAGCACCAACAGCATCATAATACCGCCGCCCGCGCCGACAAAGCCGCAGATAAAGCCGACCAAGGAGCCGCAGATTACGGACTGAATGGCGCGCTTTTTCTTCGACACCCCCAGCATGGCTTCCTTCGTGGTCATAACGGGCTTGACAATGAATTTCACGCCCATGAGCATTGTCATAATCACGGAGAAATTGCCCATCGTCGTATTCGGCACCAGACTGGACACAAAGCTGCCAACCAAAGTAAAGGTCAAAACGGCTGCCATCATAATCAGGCCGTTTCGTACATCCAGATTCCCGTTTTTCTGATAGGTATAAGCCGAGACGGCGCTTGCCAGCACATCGGACGCCAGCGCGATACCGACCGCCTGATAAGCGTTCATATCCAGGAAGGTCACGAGCATCGGCGTAATGACCGCTGCGGCGCTCATACCCGCAAAGCCCGTGCCGAGTCCTGCGCCGAGTCCGGCGAAGAAGCAGACAACGACTTTGATGAAAATATCCATACCGATTCTTCTTTCTTATTTCACGCCTGCAAGCGGCTTTTCCTCCGTTTGCAGCGCTTTTTTTGCCACCGAGAGCATCAGCTTGATACGATTGAGCTGATTGACCTCACTTGCCCCGGGGTCATAGTCCACGGCAGCGATGTTCGCGCCGGCAAAGGTTCTGCGGAGCTGCTTGATCACGCCCTTGCCGACCACATGATTCGGCAGGCAGGCAAAGGGCTGGATGCAGACGATGTTCTTCGTGCCCTCCGTCAAAAGCTCCGCCATCTCTCCCGCGAGGAACCACCCCTCGCCGTACTGATTGCCGAGGGACAGAATCGGCTTCGTCAGCTCCGCGATTTCCTCAATCGGCATGGGGGTCGAGAAGCGATTGCTCTCCTGCAAGGCGCGCGTCGCAGGCGAGCGAATGGCACGGACTGCCCGCAGACCCACGCGCGAGACAGTGGCGCCCGCTGCCGAGGTGCCGAGGAACTCATGCTTATACTGCGCGTTATAGAGGGCGTAGCAAATAAAGTCCATCAGATCGGGGACGACCGCCTCCGCGCCCTCGCGCTCCAGCAGCTCCACCAAATAGTTGTTGGCAAGGGGCATATACTTGACCAGAATCTCGCCCACAATGGCAACGCGCGGCTTTTGCAGCGTCTCGTCGATGGGCAGCGCATCAAAGTCCTGCACGATGCCCTTGCAGACCTCGGCGTAACGGTATTTGCTCTTGGGGTCGGTCAGCGAAGCGATGCAGATATCGCGCCATTTTTTGTGCAGGGCATTTGCCGCGCCGGGTTCTTTTTCATACGGGCGCACACGGTACAGGCAGCGCATCAGCAGGTCACCGTAGACGACGGCGCGCATGGCCGCAAGCAGCATCCCGGGGGTGATCTTGAACCCGCTGTTTTTCTCCATGCCGTTGCCGTTGAGGGAGATCACAGGGATGTGCGACAGCCCCGCTTTATCCAATGCGCGGCGGATAAAGGCGACATAGTTGCTCGCGCGGCAGCAGCCGCCGGTCTGGGTCATCATAATTGCCAAATGATCGGTGTCATACTTTCCCGAAAGGACGGCGGACATGATCTGACCGACCACGACAATGGATGGGTAGCACGCGTCGTTGTTGACATATTGCAGCCCGACATCCACGGCGGCGCGGGTATCATTGTCGAGGATCGCCACATGATAGCCGTAGCGGGTGAAAACCGGCTCCAAAATATCAAAATGAATCGGGCTCATCTGCGGCGCGAGGATGGTGTAGCCCTCCTTGCGCATCTGCTCGGTAAACTCCGTGCGCAGATATGCGGCGGGACGCGGCTGCGCCTTGATTCCCTGCTCTTTCCGCAGGCGCATGGCGGCAAGCAGGCTGCGGATACGGATACGCACCGCGCCGAGGTTGTTGACCTCGTCGATCTTCAGCACGGTGTAGAGCTTGTTGCTTCCCTCCAAGATCTCGCAGACCTGGTCGGTCGTGACCGCGTCAAGCCCGCAGCCGAAGGAATTGAGCTGAATCAGTTCCAAATCATCGCGCTTGCGCACGAATTCCGCAGCAGCGTACAGGCGTGAATGGTAGACCCACTGATCCACCACGCGGAGCGGACGCTCGGGATTGAAGTCAATGGGCAGGCTGTCCTCAGTAAAGACATCCAACCCGTAGGAGGCAATCAGCTCGGGAATGCCGTGGTTGATCTCCGGGTCAATGTGGTAGGGTCTGCCCGCCAGCACAATCCCCGCGCGACCCTCACGCTCCATGTTTTCCAAAACGCGCTTGCCCTCGGCGCGGATCTCCGCCTTTGCCTTTAACTGCTCCTCCCACGCCGCGTGTACCGCCGCGCGGGTCTGCGCCGAGGGAATGTCCCACTCCTCGCTGCACAGGCGCACCAAACGCTTGGAGACCGTCTTTTCATCCGTGAACGCGAGGAAGGGGCGCAGATAACGCACCTCGCCCTCCGTGACGGCGTCAATGTTGTTTTTCAGGTTTTCCGGGTAGGATACCACAATCGGGCAGTTGAAATGGTTCTGCGCGTCGGGTGTCTCCTGATGCTCGTAGAAGACACAGGGATGGAAGATGGTGCGGATGCCCTGATTGAGCAGCCATTGCACATGCCCGTGGGCAAGCTTCGCGGGATAGCACTCCGATTCGGAGGGAATCGTCTCCATGCCAAGCTCGTAAATTTTGCGGCTTGACAGCGGCGAGAGGATCACCCGGAAGCCGAGCTTGCGGAAGAAGGTCGCCCAGAACGGATAATTCTCATACAGGTTCAGCACCCGGGGAATGCCGATCTCGCCCCGCGTCGCCTCCTGTGCGGAGAGGGGCGGATAGTCAAAGAGGTGTTTCCGCTTAAATTCGATTAAATTCGCGCCTTTTTCGCTCGTCACCGGTGCGCCGCTGCCTTTTTCGCAGCGGTTCCCCGTGATATAGCGCCGTCCGCCGGAGAATTTATTCACCGTGAGCATACAGTGATTGGAGCAGCCGCCGCAGCGCGCCGTGGCGGAGGTATAGGTCAGGCGCTCGATTTCCTCCAGCGGCAGCATCGTGCTTTTCTGCCCGCTGTAGCGCCGCTTTGCCAGCAGCGCTGCGCCGAACGCGCCCATGATACCCGCGATATCGGGGCAGACCGCCTCCACGTCCGCGATTTTCTCAAACGCGCGCAGAACCGCGCGGTTATAGAAGGTGCCGCCCTGCACGACGACACGTTTGCCCAAGTCCTTCGAATTTGAGAGCTTAATGACCTTAAACAAAGCGTTTTTGATGACGGAATAGGCAAGTCCCGCAGAGATATCCGCGAGCGCCGCCCCCTCCTTCTGCGCCTGCTTGACATTGGAATTCATAAACACGGTGCAGCGCGTACCGAGATCGACCGGGTGCTCTGCAAACAGCGCCTCCTTGGCAAACTGCTCTGCGGAATAGCCGAGTGAGTTGGCAAAGTTCTCGATGAACGAGCCGCAGCCGGAGGAGCACGCCTCATTGAGCAGCACCGTGTCAACGGAGCCGTTGCGCAGCTTAATGCACTTCATATCCTGCCCGCCGATATCCAGCACACAATCCACCTGCGAGTCAAAGTAGGACGCGGCGGTGCAGTGCGCAATCGTCTCGACCTCGCCCTCGTCCAGGCAGAATGCCGCCTTGAGCAGTGCCTCACCGTAGCCCGTCGAGCAGGCGCGGGCAATGTAGGCATCCTTCGGAAGCTGCTTCCGCAGCGCGGAGATGGCAGATACGGCAGTGCGCACCGGGCTGCCCTGATTGTTTGCATAGAAGGAGAACAGCAGCTCCCCGTCTTTGCCGATCAGGGCAAGCTTCGTCGTGGTGGAACCGGCGTCGATGCCGAGGAAGCACTCGCCGTGGTAGCTTTGCAATTCACCCTTGGGAACGATTGCATTCGCGTGGCGCAGGCAGAAGGCGTCATATTCTTCGCGGTCGGCAAACAGCGGCGGCAGGCGCTTGATTTCAAACTGCATCTGCACACCCGATTCCAGCCGCGTGAGCAGGTCGGAAAGCGCAACCGGCTTTGCCTCCTTGCTCTCCAGCGCCGCGCCCATCGCCGCAAACAGGTGGGAATTCTCGGGATCGACCGTTGTCTCCGGCGTCAGGTGCAGCGTGCGCACAAATGCCTTTTTCAGCTCCGGCAGGAAGTGCAGGGGCCCACCTAAGAACGCGACGCAGCCGCGGATCGGCTTTCCGCAGGCAAGACCCGAAATCGTCTGATTGACGACCGCCTGAAAGATGGACGCGGCAAGATCTGCTTTCGTCGCGCCCTCGTTGATGAGCGGCTGAATGTCCGTCTTGGCAAACACGCCGCAGCGCGCTGCAATGGGGTAAATTTCTTGATACTGTGCGGCGGCTTCGTTCAGTCCTGCCGCGTCGGTTTGCAGGAGGGATGCCATCTGGTCGATGAACGAGCCGGTACCGCCCGCGCATACACCGTTCATGCGCTCCTCCAAGCCGCCCTTAAAATAGATAATCTTCGCGTCCTCGCCGCCCAGCTCAATGGCGACGTCGGTCTGCGGCGCGACAAATTGCAGCGCCGAGGCGACCGCCACGACCTCCTGCACGAAGTCAATGTCCAGCGCCTTGCCCAAATTGATGGAGCCGGAACCGGTAATGCCTACGCGCAGGACGCAGTCACCGAGCTGCTCCCTCGCCTCCTGCAGAAGCTCCGCAAGCGTCTGCTGCGTATGAGCGCAGTGACGGCGATAGCTGCCGAATAAGATCTCTCCGTTTTTATCGAGGACGACAAGCTTCACCGTGGTGGAGCCTACGTCAATCCCCGCTCTATATTCTCTCAAAAGAATGCCCTCCCGTCACTTCAAGCGGATTGCTCGAATTGGCTGTTATACAGTTTGGCGTAGAAGCCGCCGCGGGCAAGAAGCTGCTCATGCGTGCCGCTCTCTATGATATCGCCGTCCTTGAGCACCAGAATCAGATCGGCGTTTTTAATGGTGGAAAGGCGATGGGCGATGACAAAGGAGGTGCGCTCCTTCATGAGTTCGTCCATTGCGTTCTGAATTTGCAGCTCCGTGCGGGTATCGACGGAGCTGGTCGCCTCGTCCAAGATCAGCATCGGGCGGTCGGCAATCATCGCGCGGGCGATGGTGAGCTGCTGCTTCTGCCCCTGGGAGAGGCTGACCTGATCGTTCAGCACCGTGTCATAGCCCTTCGGCAGCGTGCGGATAAAGTGATCCAGCCCGACCGCGCGGCAAGCCGCCTTCATTTTCTCCTCGGTCGCGTCCTCGGTGCAGTAGACGAGATTCTCGCGCACCGTGCCTTCAAACAGCCAGGTATCCTGCAAGACCATGCAGAAGCGGCTGCGCACCTCTTCGCGCCTGACGTCTGCGGTGGGCACGCCGTCAATCAAAATTCTGCCGCCCTGAATCTCATGGAAGCGCATGAGCAGATTGACAAGCGTCGTCTTGCCCGCGCCCGTCGGACCGACAATGGCAATCTTCTGCCCGGGCTTTGCCTTGGCGGAGAAATCATGAATCACGATTTTGTCGGAATCCTCATAGCCGAAGCGGACATGGTCGAATTCCACGGCGCCCTTCGTCTCGCCGAGGGTGGCGGTCTTTCCGCTCTCGTCCGCCATCTCCTCCGCCTCCAGGAACTCAAACACGCGTTCGCCCGCTGCGGCGGCGGATTGCAGCGTCTGCGCCGCCTGCGCAATCTGGGACAGCGGTTGCGTAAAGTAACGGACATACATCATGAACGCCACAATCACCTCAAAGCCAATGCGCCCGTTCATCGTCAGCAGCGCGCCGACGACGCACACCGCGACATAGCCGAGGTTGCCGATGAAACCCATAATCGGCTGCATCATGCCCGAAAGGCACTGCGCACGGAAGCCGCTCTCCCGGAGCTTTTCATTCAGCTCGTCGAAGGTTTCCTGCGACTTTTTCTCGGCATTGTATGCCTTAACGACCGTATGCCCCGAGTACATCTCCTCGATATGTCCGTTGACCTCGCCGAGGTGGCGCTGCTGCCGCGCGAAGTATTTCTGTGAATGCGCCATGATCGCCATCATCAGCGCAAAGCCGAGCAGCGTCGATAAGACCGCCGTCAGCGTCATGACGACATCCGTCAGGAGCATCATCAGAAGCGAGCCGAGCAGGAGCGTCACGGCGGAGACAAGGGTGCCGATGCTCTGGTTCAGCGACTGGGAAATGGTATCCACATCGTTGGTCACGCGGGAGAGGACATCGCCCGTGGAGGTCTTGTTGTAGTACCACATCGGCAGACGGTTGATCTTCCGCGAGATATCGCCGCGCATTTTTCTGGACACGCGCTGCGTCACCGTCGCCATAATGAAGTGCTGCAGGAAGCTCAAGATTGCGCTTCCCGCGAAGAACGCCACCAGCGTAAAGCCGATGCGCGCAATCGCGTCCATGTCGATGCCCGTCTGCATGCCAGCCATGATTGTCTCGGTCATCTCGGAGACCTTGTCGGGCCCCATCAGCGTCAGCACCGTGCCGACCGCGGCAAAGAGCAGCGCGACAATCATCGCAAACCAGTATTTTCTACAATAGACAAGCAGTTTTTTCCATGTGCCCGTAAAGTTTTTCGCTTTCTCGGGCGCAGCCTTACCCGCCGCATGCGGCCCGTGTTTCATATTCATTCTGCCAGCTCCTCCTTTGAAAGCTGCGAGTATGCGATTTGTCGGTAGACCTCGCAGTTCTTCATCAGCTCCGCGTGCGTGCCGATGCCGGCAATCTTCCCCTCGTCCAGGACGATGATGCTGTCAGCGTCACGGATGGTGCCGATGCGCTGCGCAACGATCAGCTTGGTGCTGTCCGCGCAGTCTCTTGCAAGCTGCTTGCGCAGCTCTCGGTCGGTCTTATAGTCGAGGGCGGAGAAGGAATCGTCAAAGATCAGGATCTCGGGATGCCTGCAAACCGCTCTTGCAATGGAAAGCCGCTGCTTCTGTCCGCCGGAGAGGTTGCTGCCGCCCTGCGAGATATAGCCGTCATAGCCCTCCGGCAGCTTCTCGACGAATTCCGCCGCCTGCGCGGTGTAAACCGCCTCAACCACATCGGAGCTTTTTTCCTTCGCGTCGTTTCCGAAGGCGACATTGCTGCGCACCGTGCCGGAGAACAGCATCGCCTTCTGCGAGACATAGCCGATTTTATCGCGCAGCGCCTCCTGCGTATAGCTGCGCACGTTCACGCCGTCCACCATGATCTCGCCCTCGGTCGCGTCATAAAAGCGTGGCACAAGGTTGACCAGCGTGCTCTTGCCGCTGCCCGTCGCGCCGATGATGGCGACGGTCTGCCCGCGATGGGCGGTAAAGCTGATGTTTTGCAGCATATCATGCTCCGCGCCGGGATAGCGGAAGCAGACATTGCGGAACTCGATCTCACCCCGCGTGCCGAAGTCGGTGTCCGTGACCGTGCCGTCCTCGATGGAGAGCGGCGTGTCCAGAACCTCCAAAATACGCTTGGCGGACACCGACGCACGCGGCAGAAGGATAAAAATCATCACAAGCAGCATAAACGCCATGACAACCTGCATTGCGTATTGGGAGAAAACGATCATGTCAGAAAACAGCGTGATCTTCTCCGTCATCTGCGCGCTGTTGATCAAAGCCGCGCCAATCCAATAAATCGAAAGACTCAACCCGTTCATCACGAGCTGCACCGACGGCATCAAAATTGCCATTGCCCTGCCGGTAAACAGGTGCGTCGCGGTCAGCGTCTCGTTGCTTTCGTCAAACTTCTTCTCCTGATAGCCCTCGGCGTTGTAGGCGCGCACGACGCGCAGACCGGTCAGATTCTCCCGCGTGACACGGTTGAGATCGTCCGTCAGACGCTGGAGCTTCTTGAATTTCGGCAGCACGAGCAGCACGGCAAGCGTAGCGACAAAAATCAGGATTGCGACCGCGATGGCAGTGGAGAGCGTCCACTCCGTGCTCTTGCCGGATATCTTGCTGATTGCCCATGTCGCCATAATCGGTGCCTTGATGATGGATTGCAGACCGAGCACAATCAGCATCTGCACCTGCGTGACATCGTTGGTCGTGCGGGTGATAAGGCTTGCCGTAGAGAATTTGCCGATCTCCTCCATGGAGAACGACTGCACCTTGGAAAACAGCCTGCCGCGCAGCGTCGCACCAAAATTGGTGGCGACCCGTGCCGCAAGCACCGCAACACCGACGGAGGAGAGCAGACTACCGAGGGCGCACAGCAGCATTTTGCCGCCCGCGATCAGCACCTCGCGCATCAGGTTGCCCTCTGTTTTGACAAGCGTTGTAATCTCCGACATATAATCCGGCAGCCGGAGATCGAGCCAGACCTGAACGACAATAAAGCCGACCGCACAGGCGATCAGCCCCCAGTCCTTCTTTTTCAGATTCTTCAATATTCTAATCATCGCTTCAGAGTCCTTTCCGAATACACTGTATGCCGAAATTATATCTGCGGAATCTAAACTGAAACGAAACAATCCGAACGGAGTGCTTCTCTCCGTTCGGATTGTTTCATGTTTGGGTTGGGACGCAAAACAGCTCTCCCGTTTGTCATTGCGAGGCGCTTGCGCCGTGGCAATCTATGCTACTTCGTTGATAGTCCTACACCGCCGTGCCGAGGTCGGCGCCCTACGGTGAGGGTGCAGTCCTCGGTCGTAGGGCACGACGGCCTCGGCGTGCCGACCGCGAAGCGGCAGACCGTACAAACGAACAGCCATGTACGCAATTGGTAGTTCCTACACGCGGCGGGGGACATGTCCCCGCCCTACATTGGCACCTCATAACAAAGATAGGCTGCCCCAGTTGTCATTGCGAGGCGCTTGCGCCGTGGCAATCTCGGCAGCGCAAGCCCCGAGCGCAGCGCACCATCCGCACCCGCCCCTGTAGGGCGGGGACATGTCCCCGCCGTCCGCGAAGCGGCAGACAGCACAAGCTGACGCATTGATACGCAGTCGGTAGCTCCTCCACAAGATTGCCACGGGCGCAAGCGCCCTCGCAATGACACGGATTGCCTCCTCTTTGTCATTGCGGAGCCGATGCGCACACCGGCTGTGGCAATCCCTTTCCAGCACCGTTCCTGTGTCGCGTTCCTACTTTTTCTCTTTTTTCTTCTTTTTCTCGTTTTTCTCCAGCGAATCGCGCAGGTTTTTCAGATGCTCCGACAGCGGGACATCCGAACGCAGCGGGAACAAAAAGCGCGGGCGCTGCTTTCTTTTATCCTGGGCGCTGCGGACATAGGCTTTCAGATGCTCATAGCGCACGATGACCTCATTGCTCTTTGCAAACGCGCGGATTCGGCTGACAAGGTGCGTCGAATAGGCAACGTCAATGAGGAACACGCCGAAAAACAGCCCGATGAAGAACGAAAACGCCAAATTCCGCGAGAGCCATGCCAGTGCGCTGAGAATGTGCGGGTGGATCAAAAAATAATATGCCGCACCCAGCACCGCCCAAATCAGGGAGAATTTCGGGCAGATCAAGCCTTGGATATTGCCCCACTCCTTGCGGTAGTCCCACAGACGCACCTTGAAGACCTTAAGGCTCAGAATACCCGCGATGTACTCGATCAGCGTCATACAGACCGCCATGGCAAGGAACAGCAGCGTCTTGCTCCAAAACGGGTCGGGTCCTGTCTCCGGTTCCAGCGAGGCGATTAAAAACAAAATGCAAAGCCCAAAGCCGTAAAGCGGGATATAGGGCCCCACGCAAAAGCCCGGGTTGATCCATTTGCGCTCCGGATTGGCTGACGAAATAAAGCGGCGAAATAACAGCTCTGCCACCCAGCCAATCACGGACCCGATAAAGAAAAGAAACGCCAGCACCAGCCAAATATTCATGTCCGTTTTCCTCCCTCTGCGCCGATCTCCGAGAGCGCCACCGTAAAGGTCGTGCAGCCGCTTTCGCTGTGTACCTCTACCGTGCCTCGATGCAGCTCCACCACGCGCTTGACGATGGCAAGCCCGATGCCGTTGCCCTCGGAGGAGTGGGAGGTATCCGCCTGATAGAATTTTCGGAAGATTTTCTCCTGCTCCTCCGGTGGAATCGTCTCACCTGCGTTGCGCACGCTGACGAAAATCCGCCCTGCACGCTTAGAAATCATGACTACGATTGTCCCGTTTTCCGGCGAGAACTTGATTGCGTTTTCGAGCAGATTAATCCACACCTGCTTCAGCAGCTCCTCATTCGCCGTGATCCGATGCTCCCCCAGCTCGAGCTGCCATTGCAGACCCTTTTTTGACCACTTCCGTTCCAGCAAAAGGATGCTCGCGCGAAGCTGCTCTGAGAGATTGTATTCGGTTTGATCGGTCAGGATGCTCTGGTTCTCAATCTTCGTCAGATTCAGCACATTCGTCGCCATATAGGAAAGGCGCATAGACTCCTCTTCGATAATATCAAGGTATTCCACACGCTGCTGCTCCGTGAGGTTGCCACGCTTGAGTAGTTTTGCAAAGCCCGCGATGGAGACAATCGGCGTTTTGAATTCATGGGAAAAGTTATTGATAAAATCCGAGCGCAAAAGCTCAGTATTTTGCAGCTCCTGCGCCATTTTGTTAAAGCCGTCGGATAACTCCGTATAGGCGGGAATGTGCGCATAAGGCTCGTGAAACTCCAGCCTTGTCTCAAGATCCCCCGAGGCAAGGCGCTGCATCTGCGCAATCAGGGAACGGATCGGCTTTAAAGCGAAGCGCCCCGAGATTGCCATGAGCACCGTACCAATCAAAAGGCTTGCCGCAGCCATATAAAAAATCAAATAGTACATCCTCGGCGGCGTGGACAGCACACCCGTCCGCACGAGCAGGAACACTGCGCCGCCGCCGAGCAGCAGCGCCAAGAACAAGACAAGGAAAATCAGCGCTGACAGCAGCACCGTCACCGTGATACGCCCTTTGATCCGTTTCATACCTTTTTAACCGCCTTATATCCCAGTCCGCGCACGGACTCAATCTCAAATTCGTCCCAGCCCTCGAAGCGTCTGCGCAGTCTGCCGATGTGTACCGTCACCGTCTCCCAGCCCGTCTCACTGCTTGCGCCCCAGATCTCGTCCATGAGTTGAATCCGCGTGAAGATTTTCCCCGGGTAGGACAGGAGCTTATAAAGGAGTTGAAATTCCTTCTGCGGCAGCTCCTGCGTCTGTCCCGCGCGGGTCACCGTCATGGAATCATAGTCCAGCGTTACATCTCCGATCACGATCTTTCGCTCACTGGCGATCTTCGCCCGCCGCAGCAAGGCGCGGATACGCAAAAGCATCTCCTCCTCGTCGATCGGCTTGGTCATATAGTCGTCCGTTCCCGCGAGGAAGCCCTTTCGCTTGTCCTCCGGAAGCTGCTTGGCGGAGATCATGAGAATCGGCAGCTCACTCTGCGCCGCGCGGAGGGTCTTGGTAAATTCATAGCCGTCCATTTTCGGCATCATAATATCCAAAACCGCGAGGTCGATATGCTCCCTGTCCAAAACCTCGAGCGCCTCCTCGCCGTTCTCCGCGGTAAACACGGTATAGTTCTCCGCCTCCAACACCGCTTGCAGCAGCCGCCTGGTATTCTTATCATCATCCGCAACCAAAATACGAAACATAAAAATCACCCCTATTAGGCTGTTAAAACGAAAACTTTCATTTCTGAAATGCGAGTCCTTGAAATCGGTAGCAGCACGCCGTAGGGCGCGCACCCGCAAGGGGCATGCCGCATCCGTAAGGCTCCTTCGTCGCCAACGGCTGCGCTAACGACTCGGCGCGCCGGTGCAGGAACTACCAAATGCGCACAAACTCGTTCGTCTGTACCGTCTGCCGCTTCGCGGACGGCACGCCAAGTCGTCGTGCCCTACGTTCCGCCAATGAAGCTGCTTTATAGCGTTTTAGATTTATCAGCATACTATCCCGATTTGTAGGGCGGGGACATGTCCCCGCCGTCCGCGCAGCGGCAGACAGTACAGACGAATAAACCTGTGCGCATTTGGTAGTTCCTACACGCGGCAGGGACATGTCCCAGCCCTACATTGCCTGTTTCGTTAATCAAGATACATCGGATTGCAAGGCATCTTTGGTTGTATCTTCATGTCGGCACCGATTTTGAAGCCGCCTATACCATAGAATTATAGCATGGCAGCCTTCCTTTTTCCACCCGCTTTCGCGTTTCTTCTCTTTTTTTCTTGCCAAAGTGTTCCCTACGCGGTATGATAAGGAAAAAAACAACAGGGAGGCGCAGGATGGAACGCATTCTTCTCGTAGAGGACGACGGCACGATTGTCACCGCGCTGACACAATTTTTACGCTCCGAGGGTTTTTCCGTGCAGAGTGCATCCGGTCAAACGGAGGCGCTTGCCGCCATCGAAGCTGCGGAATTCGACCTTGTCCTGCTGGATGTCGGTCTGAAGGACGGCAACGGTTTTTCAATCTGCTCCGCGATCAAGCAGCGCACCAAAAGTGCCGTAATCTTTCTCAGTGCCTCCGGGGACGAATACAGCGTCGTCACGGGGCTTGACCTCGGCGCGGATGATTATATTGCCAAGCCCTTCCGCCCGCGTGAGCTGATTTCGCGAATCCGCAGCGTCTTACGGCGCACGGGAGTCGCGCAGTCCGTGATCGAGCTGGGCAGCGTTCGCGTGGACACCGACCGCGCCGCCGCAACCAAAAAGGGCATTGATCTCAACCTCTCCGCGCTGGAATACCGGCTTTTGTTGGTCTTTCTCAACCACCGCGGGATGACGCTCAGCCGCGCGAAGCTTTTAGAGGAGATTTGGGATGTCGCGGGGGACTTTGTCAACGACAACACACTCACAGTCTATATTAAGCGCCTGCGGGAAAAATTAGAGGACGACCCACAGGAGCCGCAGCTTATCCGCACGGTGCGCGGCGTCGGCTACCGTCTGGAGGGGTGAATATGCTGCGAAATCCCGAAATCCGGCGAATGCTTGCCGTCTCGGTGCCGTTGTGCGCGATCTTCTCCGCAGTCTGCTTTTGGCTCGATGTGCGCGCCGGCATTCTGACCGCCGCTTTGAGTCTTCTCCTTATCACGCTGTATCTTCTGAGCGCACGCCGCCGTTACCGTATGATGGCGCATTTGTCAGAGGATATTGACGCAGTGCTGCACGGACGGCGGGATATCAGCTTCGCACAATATACCGAGGGCGAGATCAGCCTTTTGCGCAGCGAGCTGCGAAAAATGACCGTTCGGCTCACGGAGCAGTCCGAGCTGCTTCGGCAGGAAAAGGTGCAGCTTGCCGAGTCCATGGCGGATATCTCGCACCAAATGCGCACACCCTTAACGGCAGTCAATCTCCTGCTGACAGGATTGAGTGATCCCGACGCGACAGAGGAAACACGGCAAAGCAGCCTCCGCGCTTTGCGTCGTCAGGTGCAGCGGATGGACTGGCTGGTCAATTCTCTTTTGAAGCTTGCAAAGCTTGATGCCGGCACGGTGCAGTTTCGCCGTGAGCGTGTCGCACTTTCCGAACTGATTGCCCGCGCCGCAGAGCCGCTTTCCATCCTCATGGAGGTCAAGGGACAGCAGCTTTCCGTGCAGGCGTCGGGCAGCGCGGATTGCGACATTGCTTGGACGGCGGAGGCGCTTGGCAACATCCTAAAAAATTGTACCGAACACATGCAGGAAGGTACGATCACGGTGACAGCGGAGGAGAACGCCGTCGCCGCCTGCATCCGCATCCGTGACGAGGGCGGCGGCATTGCCCCCGAAGACCTCCCCCATTTATTTGAGCGCTACTACAAGGGGCGCAACGCTTCCGAAGAGAGCGTCGGCATCGGGCTTGCGCTTTCCCGCTCCATCGCCGCAGCCCAGAACGGTACGCTGACTGCCGCAAATGTCAACGGCGGCGCAGAATTCACGCTGAAGCTGTACAAAGGCACAGTATGACCGCATAGAAACTTAGTGTAAAATAATAATTGGCAAACGAAAAAGGTAGGGCGAAACCGCCCT
>JBJFGB010000039.1:0-5017 GCA_051892295.1 Faecousia sp.
AAAATCCCGTGATATCTTTTTCGGTGCTACGAGCCAGATTTAGCCTCCAAAATCTTCGGATTTTGGAGGCTTTTACTATGTTCTGTAAACTTTTTTAAGTTTCTATTTTTTGCGCTTTTTTCGAGGTCGAACAACCAAGGGGCTTTCGACTTGTCGGCGATTTGTCGGCAAGCCGAAAGCGGCGACGGGATAACACTATGATTCCTTTTCCGTGCTTTTCTTTTATCCCCAAATTCTGCGAAAATTATTCCATACAAACATACAAACTTTTTCTTTCTAATAAGAATGGAATTCTACATAGAATTGGAAAAACCGAACTTTTAATTGCTTCTCTCACGAAAGCGCAAGTGATAAATATCACGGAATCCGTGTTCGACATGATTGGTGATTGCGTCCGTTATGAACATCCGAACCCAAAGGGGCTGTCTCACATAGGTAAAGTGAGGCAGCCCCTTCGTCGGTCAGGGTGTCCAGGTTTTTGTGGAATAGCCGTTCCAGGTGGGGGAGGTCCAGCCCTTTTTGCCGGAGATGTAGTATAGCGTAACACCTTTGGGAATGGCATACTCGTCGATGGTCGGCGCGTCGCCGAAGAAGTACAGCGCGTGCAGATTGCGGTCATTCGTGAATGTATCGAAATCGAGTTGCGTCACTCCCGCCGGAATTTTCAGCTCCGTCAGGCTGATACAACCGTAAAAGGCGGCAGCGCCGATTTTTTTCACGCTTTGCGGAACGCTCACCCGCCGGAGCTGCCTGCACTGGAGGAAGGTTCCCGCGCCAATTTCGCTCACGCCCTCCGGAAGCTCCACCTCCAACAGACGGCAACAGCATTCGAATGCCGAGACACCAAGCTCTGTCAGGGTGCTTGGAAGCTGCACCGATTGCAGCCCATGGCAGTCTTGAAAGGCTCTTCCCCCAATGGAGGTCACGCCTGTGGGGATGCGCACATCGGTCAGCTTCTCACAGCTTCGAAAGGCAACTGCTTCAATTTTGACCACGCCCTCGGGAACCGCATAGCTTCCGGACAGCTTTTCATGCCCCCGGAGCAGAACGGTCTTCTCCTTGTTGAAAAGCACGCCCCGTGCATCGCTTGCATAGGTCATATTATCATCGTCCACATAGACCGGACAGGGGAACGCCTCCTCCGCGCCGATATATTCATTGAAGACGATTTCACGGACTCCGGCGGGAATACACAGCTCTGTCAGCCCGCTCCCTGTAAAGGCATTCGCTGTTAAGGTCGTCAGCCCTTGGGGGAGGTGCAGCTCCGTCAGATTTTTACAGCGCTGCCACACACTGTTGGCGATCTCCTGCAGTCCCTCTCCGAGCCGTACCCGAGAAAGCTGCCCGCAGGAGTAAAAGGCGGAGCTTCCGATCCGCGTTACGCTGTCAGGAAGGATTGCCTCAGACAGGCAGGGGTACTTGTAAAAAGCGTCATTTGCGACGGAGGTCACGCCCTCGCCGATCACGACCTTCTCGATGTAATTCCGATTCGCGTACCATGGCACTTGCATTTCACCGGAGACCTCCGGCATCTCGCCCGTGCCGGACACGGTGAGGGTACCGTCCGCCGTCAGCTCCCATGTCAGGTCTCCGTAGGTGCCGCTGTCGGGAACGACACCGTATTGCGCAATGTAGCGCACAAGGATGGCGCCTACCTGCGCGCGGGTGGCGCTGCCCTGCGGGTGGAGATAAAGCTTGCCGCCCTCCCGAGATCCGGTTACCAGCCCCACGGCGACCGCCCAGGACAGCGCCTCCTTTGCATAGTCGCTGACCTTTGCCGCATCCGGGAAGCGATTCAGTTCCTCTCTTGCGCTGACATCGTTGCCGACAGACTTTGTGTAGCGGTAGAGAATGGTCGCAAGCTGCTCGCGGGTCACATTGCCCTCGGGGTCGAAGCGGTTGTTCCCCACGCCGTTGACTACACCGTTCCGTGTAGCCCATGCGATGGCGTCCGTATACCACTGTCCGTTTTTCACATCGGAAAAGCCGTTCGTCCCCTCGGCAGGCTCCAAATTGTACCGCCACAGCACCGTTACCAGCATGGCGCGGGTCATGGTGCCCTCGGGGTCAAAGCTGTATCCAGATACGCCGTTCATCAGCTCTCTGCGGAGCACCTCATCCACATAGGAATGATACCATTCCCCTTCCGCAACATCGAAGAGCTTCGCGCACTCGCAGGTCTTTTCCTCTGCGGCGGAGAGATCCAAATAACGATAGGAGAGGCTGTGCCCCGAATGTCCCGGGGTAACGCCCCCTAAGTACATTTCATGCTGTCTCGCCGGGTTGTGGCTGTAGCACATTGCGCTGTTATTTTCATACCCGCTGCAAATCTGCACATGGGGCGTTTGACCGCAGGTGTCGCAATAGGTGAAAATCAGATCTCCGATGCCAAACCCCGCATTGGCGGAATCGTCCTTATACGCCAGATCGGGACCGTACAGGGATACGACCTCAACGCGGGGAAAGTCCTTCACGCCCGTAAAGGGGACCCCTATGGCATTGCAGGCTGCCTCCGCCACGCCGGTGGTCACATAGGGGGAGCTGTGCAGCCCCTGTGTGCTCAGGCGCAAGCCACCCGCTCGCAGACAGTTCCAGACAAATTCCGCGCAAAGCCCTTTGCCGTCATCCCAATGCGCCTCGGCATAGGCGATTGCTTTATAGGGATCATAGCCATTCGCCGCGGACACCTCGGGCACCGATCCCGCAAAGGCGGGCAGCAACACCGCAAGGGTCAGCAGCAGACACAGCGATTGTTTCATAAAAGACATCATGGTTCCTCCCTTTCCTTTTTCGGTTGCGGCGCTGTCAAAACGCTTTTCCCCATTGCGCCGCAATATAAAATATAGTATAATCAGTAAAGCTTGTCAATGCTTTCCGGTTTCTTTGAATCATCTCCTTCCGCTATTCCTTCAGGATAACAATAACACCCGGATGTTAGGAAGTTGTTTTCAATTCAAAAAAATCTGTTTTGATAATAACTCCCTAACAACCCCGTTCTATGATAACCATAGGGAGCATAGGGAAAAGACGTTCTGCAACTGCAGCCATTTTGATTTCGGAGCGGTTATCCTATGATGAAACAACAATTGTCCGCGTTCCTTGCTCCGGCGTTGGTGCGCAGTCTGTCGGAAAGGCTCCCGGTTTGGGCGGAGGCGCTTCTGGCGTCACGGGCTGCAGCGATACCGTCACTCCCCTTTTGTCCCCATTCCCCTTCCTGCATTTGCGTATCCATTTTGATTGAATGAATAAAGGAGGAACATATCATGAAGCGAAGGATTCTTCCCATACTGCTTTTTGCGGCGATCGTGCTCGGACTGCTGGCGCAGGGGACGCTGCCTGTAAGCGCCTATTCAGAAAGGGACATTGCCTTTCCCGCGGAGGGCGGCAGTATGACCAGCGGCGATTTATACAACATAACGGCAAGCGCGGGAGGCTCCGAAGCGCCGAATCCCGAGGCCACGCCTGCGCCGGAAGGCTATTTTGCCATCTACAGTCCCATTTACAATATGGTCATGACAACGGAGGTGTTCACCTATACCGCCGCCAACGGCATGACCACGGATTGGCTGCTGCCCGCAGAGGCGGCGCTGGAGGACGGCAAGCTGACCACGAGCGCAGAGAATGTCGCAATGTTCAAAATCGAAACCGTCGATGGGGTTACAACCTTTGTGACCGCAGACGGTAAGTATCTGTATGCTGACGAAAGGAATCTGCGTCTGGCGGATACCGAGAGCGAATATACCCGCTTTGTTCTTGAAGCTGCGACAGACGGTCAGTTCATCCGATGCGAGACAGCGCAGCGCAACGACTGCCCGCAGTATGTCAGGTATTACGAGGATAATAATTCCTTCAGTGTCTACAGTATGGGCTTTGACACCGGCTTTTACACCTTTGCGTTCTGTGCGTCGGCTGACAGCGTTTGCTCCGATCACACAATTCTTCACACCTGGGACGAAGGCACCGTGACGAAGGAAGCCACCTGCACCGAAGCGGGTGAGATGACCTTCACCTGTACGGAATGCGGCGCAAGCAAGGTCGAAGAAATCGCGGCAACGGGACACACAGAGGCGATCACCCCGGCAGTCGCGCCCACCTGCACCGCGGCGGGCAAGACAGAAGGCACGCACTGCGACCTCTGCGGTACTATATTGGTCGCGCAGGAAACCGTTCCCGCCATGGGTCACAGCTTTAAGGACGGTGTCTGCACGGTCTGCGGCGCAAAGGAACCCGACGATAAGCCGATTGCGCCGGTGGAATTTGCCGATGTTTCGGGAAAAGCATGGTACTATGATGCGGTGGCGTATGCCGTAGAGAACGGCTTAATGAAGGGCGTCGGCGGTGGAAAATTCGATTCGGAGGGCAGCATGACACGGGCAATGCTTGTGACGGTGCTGTGGCGTTACGAGGGCGAGCCTGCGGCGGGAGAGACCAGCTTCACCGACGTGCCCGACGGAACCTGGTACACGGGTGCGGTTGCTTGGGCTGCCGCAAAGGGGATCGTCAGCGGCATTGGCAACGACAAATTCGATTCCGAGGGCAGTATCACCCGGGAGCAGATGGCGGCCATTTTGTTCCGCTATGCGGAGAAGAAGGGCATCGACACGGGCAAGCGCGGCGATCTGAGCGGGTTCCCCGACAGCGGCGCGGTTTCGTCTTGGGCGCAGGATGCCGTGCAGTGGACGGTCGCGGAGGATATCATCAACGGCTCCGACGGCAGGCTCCTCCCGCAGGGCAACGCCACCAGAGCACAGGTCGCGACGATTTTGATGCGCTTTCTTGAGAACATCGTAAAATCATAATAGGAAACACCCCCTGTACGTCCGGAACATGTTTCCGCAGTACAGGGGGAATGTCATGGCAATGGCAAACAGGGTATCCCTCCCATGTCATTGCGAGCCGAGGAACGAGGCGTGGCAATCTCGTGCAGGAGCCACCGACCGCGTACAAGCCTGTAACCGCATAGATTGCCACGTCGCTGCGCTCCTCGCAATGACAGAAAAAGGCGACCCCATTTGTC
>JBJFGB010000040.1:0-4999 GCA_051892295.1 Faecousia sp.
AAATGCACACCCGAAAGGATGTGCATTTTGAATTTTGCTTCATCTTTGTCATTGCGAGCCCGTAGGGCGTGGCAATCTCGTGCAGGAATTACCGACGCAGCACAGAGAAGGTAAAAAGATTGCCACGTCGCTGCGCTCCTCGCAATGACAGAAAGTGGAGAGATTTCGAATGCGTCGAAATGCACACCCGAAAGGATGTGCATTTGGTTTTTATACTGCGGTCAAGGAGACTCAACCAGCGACGGAGGCGGTTCTCGGGGCGGGGGTCTCGATGCGTTTGATGGTTGCGCCGAGACCTTGCAGCTTGCCAATCAGGTTCTCATAGCCGCGCTCGATATATTCGACTTCTTCAATGGTTGTCCGGCCTTCGGCGGCGAGACCCGCAATGACCATTGCCGCGCCCGCGCGCAGATCACAGGCGCGGACTGCGCAGCCGTGGAGACGGTCTACGCCGGTAATGATGGCAACCTTGGTATCCACCTTGATGGCGGCACCCATGCGGTTCAGCTCCGCACAGTAGCCGAAACGGGTGTCATAAATGCTCTCCGTAATCACGCTGATGCCCGACGCCAGCGACATACACACCGCAATCTGCGGCTGCATATCCGTCGGGAAGCCGGGATAGGGCAGCGTTTTGACATTCGCCCGACGCAGACGACCGCTGCGCTGGACGCGGATGGCATCGTCATATTCGGTGATCCTTGCGCCCATCTCGCGCAGCTTTGCGCTGATGGTGTCCATGTGCTTGGGGATGACATTCTGCACCAGCACATCTCCGCCCACCGCCGCGACCGCTGCCATATAGGTGCCTGCCTCAATCTGGTCGGGAATGATGGAGTAGAAGCCGCCCCGCAGCCCTTTGACGCCGCGAATCTTAATGACATCCGTGCCCGCACCGGAGACCTTCGCGCCCATTGCGTTCAGGAAGTTTGCCAAATCGACGATGTGCGGCTCCTTGGCGGCGTTTTCGATGATGGTTGTGCCGCCTGCGAGGACGGCGCCGATCATGATATTCATCGTCGCGCCGACGGAGACGACGTCGAGATTGACTCTGCCGCCCGTCAGGCCCTCCTCGGGCGCGCTGGCGCAGACGAAGCCGTTTTGCAGCTCCACCGTTGCGCCCATGGCTTCGAAGCCCTTGATGTGCTGGTCAATGGGGCGCGGCCCGAAATTGCAGCCGCCGGGCAGGGCGACTCTCGCGTGGTTGAAGCGGCCTAACTGCGCGCCGATGAAATAATACGACGCGCGGATGCGCCGCACGAGCGCGTCGGACGCCTCGCTGTCGCGCACATGGGTGCAGGTGATTTCCAGCGTGTTGGGGCTTAGACGGCGAATCTCCGCGCCCATGCTGTCCAAAATTTCAAGCAGAAGCCGCACATCCGAAATATCCGGGACATTCTCAATGCGGCAGGTGCCGTTTACCAGAAGTGTTGCGGGGAGGATCGCCACTGCCGCGTTTTTCGCGCCGCTGATGGTGACCGTTCCTTGCAGCGGTTTCCCGCCCTCGATCATATATTGAATCATTTCATACCCTCTCATATCAGGAGTATATGCGAATTTTCATTCTTCACTAAGCCAATTTTAGGCTTAAACAGTATATCATACCTGACGGGGCTTGTAAAGAGGAAATAACAAAACGGTTGCAGAAAATGTCAAGAATATCAAAAACGGCGCAAGCCTTTGGGATAGTGATTTTTGAGAATGCCGTCTGCGCCGCGCGCCCAGCCGATGGGGTGACCCTCCGCTGTGATGAGCGTCCAGCCGCGATTCGCTCCGTGCAGCGTCTCGCCGCGCAGGTAGGCGGCAAGCTCCCGACTGTCTGCGGGAAGGTCAAAGGGATTCGGAAACGCCTCCAGCCAAAGCGCCAAGGCGTGCGCCGGTACAAAGCGCCCTTTGCGCGTCTGACCAAGCTCCAAGCCCGCCCGCAGGACGCGAAGTCCGCGCAGCTCGGGCAGCCCCTGCGGCGCGAGGAACCATGTATCGCCAAAAGCAAGCGGTATGCCCTCAAGGGAAACACGGTTTTCTTTGAGAAATGCGCTGACTTCATCGGGGAGACGTGCGGCGGTTTGCAGGGGAATATCGTTTTGCGCGCCCTCGCCGCTGCGTTGCAGCACCGCAGCGAAATGCCCCTCGCCGCGCAGCTTGTGCGGGAAGAGGCGCAGCGTGTGTGCAATGCCGTCTGCCGGAGCTTCAATCCAGTCGGGTCTGCCACGGTCAAAATAGGGCGCGTCACAGGGGAGAACGGAAAAATCCGGGTGCCGATGCAAAAACGCGCTGATGACGCCCTCATTCTCCTCGGGGGAGAAGGTGCAGGTGGAGTAGACCAGTCTGCCGTTCGGCTGCAGCATAGCGGCGGCGGATTCTAAAATTTCGCTCTGCCTTGCCGCGCACATTTTCACGGTCTCCTCGCTCCAATCGGTGACGGCGGCATCCTCCTTGCGGAACATCCCCTCGCCGGAGCAGGGCGCATCTACGAGAATGCGGTCAAAATAGTTCGGAAAGCGTTCGGCTAATTTCGCGGGATGCTCATTCAGCACAAGGGCGTTTTCAATCCCCATGCGCTCGATATTGGAGGACAGAATACGCGCCCGCTTCGGGTGGATCTCATTGCAGACGAGCAAGCCCTGACCGTTCATCGCGGCGGCAAGCTGGGTCGTCTTTCCGCCCGGCGCGGCGCACAGGTCGAGCACGCGCTCTCCGGGTTTTGCGTCCAGCAGCACGGCGGGTGCCATTGCGCTCGGCTCTTGCAGATAGTAAAGCCCTGCCTCATGGAACGGGTGCAGCCCCGGGCGCCGGGCAGGGTCGTAATAATAGCCGTTCGGCGCCCAGGGAACCGGTGCGCCGCAGAAGGGCAGCGGCACGGACTGCTTGCGCGGATTCAGACGGATGCCCACATTGCGGGGAAGCTCATAGGAGGCGAGAAACGCATCAAATTCGCCGCCGAGCATACGGCGCATCCTTGATAAAAAAGCGTCAGGAAGCATAGGAACCTCCGATGGATTGGAATTTGCATTTATATACCACCGCGCGGGGGAATCGTGAATGATGAATAGTGAATAGTGAATAGTGAATAGTGAATAGTGAATAGGTCGCTGTGGGTTTTCCTGCTGTTTGCAGTTTGCTATGCGGTCAGAAGTTCCTACACGGGATTGCACCCGCAAGGGGTATGCCGCATCCGTAACGCTCCTTCCTCGCGAACGGCTGCGCTACCGCGTCGCTTCGCTCCTCGCAATGACACGGAAAGGCACCCCCACTTGTCATTGCGAGACCAGTGCGCACACTACCCGCAAGGGGTACGCCGCATCCGTAACGCTCCTTCTTCGCGAAGGGCTGCGCAGTGGTCGTGGCAATCTCCGGTTGCAGGTTTGTTCGCACTTGGTACTTCCTGCACGGGATTGCCACGTCGCTGCGCTCCTCGCAATGACATGGGAGGGGAGTTTGTACACAATCGGTAGTTCCTGCACGAGATTGCCACGTCGCTGCGCTCCTCGCAATGACATGGGAGGGGAGTTTGTACGCAGACGGTAGTTCCTACACGGGATTGCCACGTCGCTGCGCTCCTCGCAATGACATGGGAGGGGAGTTTGTACACAATCGGTAGTTCCTGCACGGGATTGCCACGTCGCTGCGCTCCTCGCAATGACATGGGAGGGGAGTTTGTACGCAGACGGTAGTTCCTGCACGGGATTGCCACGTCGCTTCGCTCCTCGCAATCCACATGCGAAAAACACACCACGATAAACGAAACAGCCCCTGTAGGGCGGGGACATGTCCCCGCCGACCGCGAAGCGGCAGACGGTACAGACGAACGAGTTTGTACGTACTTGGTAGTTCCTGCACCGGCTTATGACATGTCCCCGCCCTACAGGGGGGATTGCGGGGAATCAGACCAGTCTGGCGCCGGCGGGGATGGCGTCGTCGAGCATGATCAGGTGCAGCTTGTCGCCGCGTTCGGCAGACAGCAGCATGCCGCAGGACTCCTGCCCCATCATTTTGCGCGGCGGGAGATTCGTCACGGCGACGAGTGTCTTGCCCAGAAGCTGCTCCGGTTCGTAGTATTTTGCGATGCCGGAGAGAATCTGACGCGGTTTTTCCGTGCCGTCATTGAGGGTGAATTTTAAGAGCTTTTCCGACTTCTTGACCTTCTCGCAGGCGACGACCTTGACGACCGTCATTTCCACCTTCGAAAATTCCTCAAAGCTGACGGGAGGCAGAGGCTCGGGCAGCGGGTCTTCCTTCGGTTCCTCGGGCTTGGCGTTCAATGCCTCGAGCGCTTCCAGCTCCTTTGCCGCGTCGATGCGGGGGAAGAGGACGGGACCTGCCGTGACCTGCGCGTCCGACGCGAGCACGCCGAATTTGCACAGGCTGTCCCAATCGCCGCGCTCCGCGCCGATGCGGCGGAGAATTTCCGCGCTCGTCTCGGGCATGAACGGCTGCAACAGTCCTGCGCAGATGCGCACCGTCTCGAGCAGGTGGTACATCACGCAGGCAAGCCGGGCGCGCTTTGCCTCGTCCTTTGCCAAGACCCACGGCGCCGTTTCGTCGATATATTTATTCGCCCGGGAGATCACCGTGAAGATTTCGCTCAATGCGTTTTGGAAGGCGTAGCGCTCCATCTGCGCGGCATAGCGCTCGTGCAGGCTGCCTGCCATTGCCACAAGCTCATCGTCCTGCGCGGCATTGTAGAATTGATCCGAATCTAACTTGCCGCCGAAATATTTCTGCACCATGGCAACCGTGCGGGAGACGAGGTTGCCGAGGTCGTTGGCAAGGTCGGTATTGATGCAGGAGATCAGCAGCTCGTTGGAGAAGTTGCCGTCCGTGCCGAAGGGGAAGGAGCGCAGCAGGAAGAAGCGCAGTGCGTCCGTGCCGTAGCGCTCGGCAAGCAGGTAGGGATCGACGACATTGCCCTTGGATTTGGACATCTTGCCGCCGTCCAGCAGCAGCCAGCCGTGCCCGAAGACCTTTTTGGGCAGGGGCATACCCATGCTCATCAGCA
>JBJFGB010000041.1:0-21063 GCA_051892295.1 Faecousia sp.
ACACGCGGATTTTCAGTCCGCTGCTCTACCTACTGAGCTACAGAGGCATATCGAGCCGAGATAATCTCGGCTCAGATACATTAAGTATGGCGACCCGGAACGGACTCGAACCGTCGACCTCCAGCGTGACAGGCTGGCGTGCTAACCGACTGCACCACCGGGCCAGATGATGGTGGGAACAACAGGGCTCGAACCTGTGACCCCATGCTTGTAAGGCATGTGCTCTCCCAGCTGAGCTATGCTCCCGAAGTGTCGTCGAAGTGATTTGCATCAGCGACGGTTGTTATTATACACACGTACCACCATTTTGTCAAGCATTATTTTGAAAAAAATCGAATTTTTTCTTAATGCCTTTAAAGCGTCAAAAGGAGCGCCTGCAGCTCCTGCGGCGAGAACGCATAGACATTGTCGCAGAACTGGCATTCGACGCGGATGGGCTGATTCTCCTCCACCAGCTCCTGCAAATCCTTCTTGCCGATGGTGATTAAGGTTTGCAGGACGCGCTCACGGCTGCAATAGCAGCGGTATTCCACCGGCGTGGTTTCCAGGAACTCCGTTTCAAAGTCTGCCAGCACGCGGCGCAGAATCTCCTCGGGAGAGAGTCCTTCGTCCAGCATCGGTGTGACCGCGCCGGCTTTTTGGATGCCCGCCTCCAGCTTGTCGATCACCTCGTCCGGCGTGCCGGGCAGGAGCTGGATCAGATAGCCGCCCGCAACCTTCACGCTTTGGTCGGTATCGACGAGAACGCCCAGCGCGCACGCCGTCGGCGTCTGCTCACTCTGGGCAAAATACGCCGTTACATCGTCGGCAATCTCGCCCGAGACCAGTGCGACGCTGCCGATATAGGGCTCCTTCATTTGCAGGTCGCGAATGACCGTCAGCATGCCGTCCTTGCCCACCGCCGCGCCGACGTCGAGCTTTCCCGCGTATTTTTCCAGCAGGGTGATCGACGGGTTATGCACATAGCCGCGCACATTGCCCGTTGCGTCCGAGGTGGCAAGGATGGTGCCGAGCGGACCGCCGCCCTTGACCTGCAGCGTCAACGCGCCGTTGTCTACCTTTTGCAGATTGCCCATCATCGAAGCAGCCGTCAGCACACGGCCGAGCGCCGCCGTTGCGGTGGGCGTTGTCTTATGAATCCTGCGCGCCCGTTCCACCAAATTCGTCGAGGAGATCGCCATCGCCTTGACAAAACCGTCCTTTGTGATCCCGCGCACAATATGATCCTGTATCATTTCCGTTTCTCCTTCCATGCGGCGAAGTAGATGCGCTGCTCATCGTCGTTCGGCGCCTCCATGCGTCGGTCGCCATAGCACTCGACGCGCACAAAGCCCGCCTCCAGCAGCCACTGCCGCAATACAAGTGGGTCATAGGCATATTCGCAATGCTGCTCAAAGCTGCGCTCCCACAATACGCCGTGCTTGCGGAACAGGTCGATGCCGTAATAGCAGCAGTTCTCCGCCTCGTCAAACTCCGCACGCCAGACGCAATAGCTTTCCTCGTTCTCATCCAAAAATACCTGTCCGTCCAAAGCGCGCAGCTTTTGCGGCGTGTTGATGTCAAAGAGGAATACACCGCCGTCCTGCAGCGCGCGATATACGCGGAAAATGGTCTGACGGCAGTCCTCGGGTTCGGTCAGATAATTGAGGCTGTCGAGCAGGCAGACAACCGCATCCACCGGCTCAGGCAAGCGCAGGCGCTGCATCGGCTGGCAGATAAAATAGGGCGGGTTCTCGGAGAGCTTTGCCGCTTTCCCCGCCGCCTCCGTCAGCATTTCCTCGGAAATATCGGCACCTAACACGCGGTAGCCCCGCGCGGCAAGCAGCAAAGACATGGAGCCGGTACCGCAGGCAAGGTCAAGCACCGTCTTCGGATGCCTGTCCGCCTGATGCAGTATCGCCTCCAAAAAGTCGAGAATTGCCGCGTAGTCGATATCCGTTGTCAGCCCGTCATAGGCAGCTGCCAAAGTGTCATAGGCGCTCATTCCCGCTCCTTCAGGCGCGCAAAGGTCAGCTCATAAGCCCCTTCGCCGTTGACAAGGCTGCGGTTGACGCGGCTGATGGTCGCGGAGCTTGCCTTTGTCGCCGCGAGAATGTCGTTGTAGATCATGCCGGAGTGCAGCATTTTTGCCACCTCGTAGCGCTGCTCCATTGCGTTCAGCTCCGCCTGTGTGCAAAGGTCCAAAAAGAAGCGGTGAAATTCCTCCGGCGTTTGCAGCGTTGTCATCGCGCGGTATAGCTCGCACTCCGCGTTGGATCGTTTGTTACGGTTATTCATGCGGTTCCCTCCGTATCGTTATATTGGTATCATTATACCAACCTTCTTCAAGAAAGTAAAGTGCAAATACGCACTTTCGTGAAAAAAAGAGGGCTGCGACGCAGCCCTCGAAATCGTGATTTATATTACTTGTTGAAAATCTTGAAGATCTCGTCGATATCATCAATATCCGGGCTGACTCTCGAAGCCGGCGTGTCAACGGACTTGGGCGCAGCAGTGCTGACGGAGGAGTAGATTCCCTTCGTCTCAGGCTTTTTCTTTTCATCGAAGCCGGTGGCAATGACGGTCACGCGCATCTCGTCTTCAAACTCTTCGGAGAAGGTTGCGCCGAAGATGATGTTTGCCTCGGGGTTCGCCGCTTCCATAACGATATTCGCAGCGGTTTCCACATCGTCCAGACCGAGGTCTGCAGAGCCGGTGACATTGATGAGGACACCGGTCGCGCCGTTGATAGAGGTCTCAAGCAGCGGGCTTGCAACAGCTGCCATGGCAGCCTGCTCTGCCTTCTCTCTGCCCGAAGCCGTGCCGACACCCATATGGGCGCGGCCCGCATTCTTCATAATGGAGGATACATCGGCAAAGTCGAGGTTGATGATAACGCGGTCAGAGTAGCCGACCAACTCGGAGATTGAGGTGACTGCCTGCTTCAGGACATCGTCCGCGATACCGAACGCGTTGGCAAAGGTGATCTTCTGATCGGTGACGTACTTGAGGCGGTCATTCGGGATGATAATCAGCGAATCGACCTTATCCGACAGCGCGGCAATGCCTGCCTCTGCCTGCTTCATGCGGTTCGCACCCTCGAACTTAAAAGGCTTGGTCACGACGCCGACGGTCAAAATGCCCGCCTCATGCGCCAAATCCGCGATGATGGGCGCTGCGCCGGTGCCGGTGCCGCCGCCCATACCTGCGGTGATAAAGACCATGTCGGTGCCCTCCAGAACCTTGGAGATCGCCGCACGGCTCTCCTCTGCGGACTTCTTACCGATTTCGGGCTTAGAGCCTGCGCCCATGCCGCCGGTCAGCTTCTCACCGATTTGGAGCTTATTTTCGCACTTGGACTTATTGAGATCCTGACGGTCGGTATTGACGACGATAAATTCAACGCCGCCGATCTTGCTGGCGATCATACGGTTGACGACATTGTTGCCTGCGCCGCCGACACCGATGACTTTAATATTGACTACCTTATCTGCATAAACTTCGGACATTGTTACTCTCCTCCTATGTATATGAAAATGGCTATTTTGATTCAATATAGAATTATACTTTTCTATTTTATCGTGAAAAACCGCTTAGGTCAATAGAATTTCTCGTTTTTGGCAAAATTATTTACAAATTCGTGAAAAAATCAGTCGCCGAGCATCACATGTGCTTCCTCTCCCTCGCTCAGAGAGAGGTCGATTGTACCGGAAGCGTATTCCTTCTGTTCCGCGATGACCTTTTTTAAGAACTCCAGCTTATAATCCAGCCGCTCGGTGTTTCCGAGATCAACCTCAAAGCGCCCCTCATAGCTGACGGTAATATGGTAGGACGAGGGAACACCGACGGAGACAATCTGTTTTACAAGCTCGGCGTTCTCGATTTCCGTCAAAATGCTTGTCAGCGCGTTCAGCTGTCCCTGCGCGGCAAGCTCCTCACCTTCGGCGGCGTGAACCTTGATGATCTCTCCAACGGTCGGTGGATCTATGATCGGCTCCGTCACTTGAATATGCGACTTTGCCTCGCGCGCCTCCACCTTCTCCGTTACTTTCCCGTTTGCGGTGATCAAATACCAGTCCCCTGCGGTATCGGTAACGGCATACGTTGCGTCAAATTCCGAAACGGTCAGCAGAAGGGTGTTGGGCAGCCTGCGTGTCACACGCACGCTCTCGATATACGGCAGCTGCGCCATGACATTGCCCGCGACACTGCCGCGGGAGACCGTAAGAAGGTTATCTCCCTCTGCGACGCCCGCCGCCTGCACGATCTCCTCCGGCGAATAGTAGCCGTTGCCGACTACCTCGATGGTTTGCACGCGGAAGAAGATTACCATGCTCAGCAAGACTGCCACGACGATACCGCCCATAATGAGCAGGCGCTTCCATGTCTCCGGGCTGATGCGTTTTCTTGTGCGGCGTTTCGCCTTTCGCTTCTGTTTCTGCCGCAGTTCATCCAGCCGCTCACGCTCCTTGCGCTCCTCCCTGCGGCGCTGCGCCTCCCGCGCGGCCCGGGAATCGCGTTCCTTTCGCTCCTCCCTGCGGCGTTGCGCCTCCTGCGCAGCGGGGGAATTGCGTTCCCCTCTCTCCCGCCGCCTCTCCTGCTCTGCAAAGGAATCGCGCTCCCTTTGCTCCGCAGGACGGCGCTGCGTCCGCTCGTTTCCCGCGCGTCTTGGCTCCGTCTGCCGTCGTTGCGTCGGTCGCCGCTCAGGCGATTTTCTGTCTTTGCTTTCGTATTCCATAAGCCTTACTCCGTCAAGCTGATCTCCGCGCCGCAGGCGCACAAGCTGCTTACCAGCTCGGCATAGCCGCGCTCGGTATGCTCCGTTTTCGTAATAACGCTCTCTCCCTGCGCCGCCAGCGCCGCGATCACCATTGCCGCGCCGCCGCGCAGATCGGTTGCCTCCACGTTTGCCCCGTGCAGCAAGGGGACACCCTCAACCACCGCACAGCGTTTCGCCGCGGTGATTTTTGCCCCCATTTGCCGCAGGGCGGGTACATGGCGGAAGCGGTCGGAAAAGACCGTCTCTTCAAAAATACTGATGCCCTCCGCCGTTGCCATCGCCGCCATTACAGGTGCCTGCGCATCGGTGGGAAAGGCGGGATACGGCGCGGTGCGGATTGGACTGACGGCTCGCAGCTCGTCACAGCGCAGCGTCAGCTCCCGTGCAAACTGCCTGATCTCGCAGCCGCCGCGAAGGAGGATATCCGTCACCGCGCACAGGTGGTGCGGTTCTGCCTGCGTCAGCGTGAGTTCCCCCCTTGTCGCAGCTGCGGTGCAGAGGTAGGTTGCCGCCTCCATGCGGTCCGGCATGATTGTATATTCCGCGCCGTGCAGCGGTCGTCCGCCGTGGATGCGCAGCACCGAGGTGCCCGCACCCTCGATCTCCGCGCCACAGGAGGCCAGAAATCCGATCAGATCCCCGATTTCCGGCTCCCGCGCCGCGTTGCACAGCACAGTCTCTCCCTCACAGGGCAGCGCGGCTAAAAGCAGGTTTTCCGTCGCGCCGACACTGGGAAACGGCAATGCGATTGTTGCCGCCTCCGGTTTGTGCGCCGTGCAGAGCAGCTCCTCGTCCTCATAGACACAGGAGGCGCCCAACATTTGAAGTCCCATCAAATGCAAGTCAATCGGGCGTTCGCCGAGGCGGCAGCCGCCCGGGTGCGACAGGCGCGCCCGCCCGAAGCGTGCCAGCAGCGCCCCGAGGAAGATCACCGCTGCCCGCATTTTTTGCATCAGCGCCGCCGGAATTTCCGTCCCGTCTGCAGCGTATGTATCGACAATCAGGGTATCTCCCTCGCGCTTTGCCTGACAGCCGAGGCTTTGCAGGATGGAAAGCGCCGCATCTGCGTCGGAAATTTGCGGGCAGTTGTGCAGCACGCAGGTTCCCCGGCTGACGAGTGTTGCCGCCAGAATCGGCAGCATACTGTTTTTTGCGCCGTGAATCGGAATCACGCCGCGCAGCGGTCTCCCGCCGATGATCTGATACGCCCCCATAGGCAAACCTCCGTATCGGAAATTTGCCCCATCCTATGCAAAAGGTGCGCTCAGCGTGATTTTACCAGCTCCATAAGAATCTGATAGATGCGCTCTGCGGAGTCAATGACCGCAATTTCCCGCAGTGCGGTGCGCATTTTTTTGCGTTTTGCTTCATCCTCCAAAAGCGCGCAAGCCTCGCGGTAGAGGCGCTCGCCGTCGCACTCGCTCTCGCGCAAAACCACCGCAGCGCCGCGCTGCTCCAAAATGCGCGCGTTTTTCTCCTGATGATTGTTGGTCACATTCGGCGACGGCACAATGATGCTCGGCGTGCCCGCAGCTGCAATCTCATTCAGCGTCGAAGCGCCCGCACGGCTGAGAAACAGGTCTGCCGCCGCCATCAGGGTTGGCATATTATAGATATACTCCTGCATCGTCACCATCGGATGCGCGGCAAGGTCAACGCCCTGTTCCTTCACATACTCCGGCATCCAGCGCCAACCGAACGAGCCGGTCGCGTGGATGTGACGAAAGCGGTTTTCTTCACATTCCAGCTTCATGAACTGCGCGATCTTTTTGTTCATCTCTCGCGCGCCGAGGCTGCCCCACGCCGAAACAATCAGCGGGGTATCGTCATCCAGCCCCAGCGCTTTTCTGGCTTCGGCGCGCTTCGTAAACACAAATTCCTCCCGCACGGGCATGCCGACGGGAATCACGCGGTCCGCGTTTTGATACTCACTTTTGCTCTCGGCAAAGCTGACTAAAATTTTATCAACCTTATCGCAGACCATCCGCGTCGCAAGCCCCGGGACGGCATTTGCCTCATGGACGGCAGTTGGTATGCCGCGCTTTACCCCCTGCCGCAGCATGGGGTAGCTTGCGTAGCCGCCGGTGCCGAGAATGACATCGGGTTGAAACTCTTTGATAATCTGATCCGCTCTGCGCAGGGCGCGGCGGATAATAATAAGCGCCTTCGCGTTGTGCCACATTGCAGACGGCGTCAAACTGCGCAGGAAATTGGAAATCGTAACCGTTTCGATGCGAAAGCCCTCTCTGGGTACAAGCTCCGTCTCCATACCGTCATCTGCGCCGACAAAGAGGATCTCCGCCTCCGGCTTGCGCTCGCGCAGAATCTTAGCGACCGCAATGGCAGGATTGATATGTCCGCCCGTGCCGCCGCAGGTAAATACGACCTTCATGGCAACGCTCCTTTATTTCGGACTATGGGAAATACTGCGGGAAATATTGAGCATGATACCGCTCTCTGCAAGCTGCATAATCAGCGCCGTGCCGCCCGAGGAGAAGAAGGGCAGCGAAATGCCCGTTGCAGGCAGAAGGTTCGTCACAACCGCGACATTTAATACGACCTGAATTGCCAGCAGCGTGGTCAGACCTGCCGCAAGCAGCATGGAGAAGCGGTCGCGGGCGTGCATGGCGATCCAGTAGCCGCGGATGATCAGCAGCGCAAAAAGAATCAGAATACCGACCGCGCCGATGAAGCCCAGCTCCTCGCAGACAATGGCGAAGATATAGTCGTTATGCTCCTCCGGAAGGTAGAGATATTTCTGGCGGCTCTTGCCGAAGCCCAGCCCGAGCAAGCCGCCGGAGCCGATGGCGTACTCAGACTGCAAAATCTGCAAGCCCGAATCCAAAGGGTCCGCCTCCGGGTTGCGCCAAGCCGTGATACGCTCGCTGGTATAGCCGCCGCTTAAGAGCAGGAACAGCAGACCAGCCGCGCCGATTGCAACAATGATACCGAGATATTTGCGGTTCGTGCCGCCGATGGCCATCATGCAGAACCATAAAAGCGCAACGATAATCGTTGCGGAAAAGTGCGGCTCCGCAATCAGCAGCAGCGCGATAATCACAAGCGCGCCCGCGCAGGCAAAGAAGGTATGCGGGGATTTGATATCCTTTTGATTGCGCGTCATAAGTACCGACAGGGAGATAATCAGGGACAGCTTTGCAATCTCGGAGGGCTGCAGCTGAGTAAAGCCGAGGTTGATCCAGCGCGTTGAGCCGTTCACGGTCGAACCGACGAGCAGCACCGCCAGCAGGAGCAGAATCGTCACGCCGTAAATCAGCCGCGAGAACTTATAATACCACTCATACGGCACGCGGCTCATGGCATACATCGCGCCGATTCCAAGCACAGCGAAGATCGCCTGACTGGTAAAATAGCTTGCGGAATTGCCCGTGATATAATAGGCGCGGGCAAAGCTCGCGGAAAAGAGCATGATCAATCCGAAGATGACCAAGAGCACCGTCAGAAGCAAGTAGGGCAGGTCCATCACGCCGCGGTCATTTTCAATGACGTGTTCCTGCTTTTTCAGTTGAATTGCCGCTGTTTCGTCTTTTTTTCTGCCGAACAATGCCGCACCTCCTTTCCGCGCGAAGTGTTATGAAATCAGAACCAGATACGGACGCCGAACCACGCAATGACGCACATAGCGACTGTCGTCAGGACAAAAACCGTCCAGATTTTCTTTTCCGACCAGCCGCACATCTCGAAATGATGGTGAATGGGCGCCATTTTGAAGATACGCTTGCCGTGCGTCAGCTTGAAATAGCCGACCTGCAAAATATCCGAAAGCGTCTCGATGATATAAATCAAGCCGACAAGCAGCAGCACCAGCGGCATATCCAGCGCGAACGCCAAGCCGACGACCGCGCCGCCCAAAAACAACGAGCCGGTGTCGCCCATAAAGACCTTCGCAGGATAGAAATTATAGAACAGGAAGCCGGCAAGTCCGCCCAGCAGCGCAGCCGGGAAGGTCGCAAGCCCAAGCTTCTTCATCGACATGGCAACCAGCGTGAAAAAGAGCATCACCGGCATGGTAACGCCGGAGGCAAGCCCGTCGATGCCGTCGGTCAGGTTGACGGCGTTGACGCAGCCGACAATCACAAATACCGCTGCCGCAAGGTACAAAACAGGCGGCACATGGGCAACCGGCTCCTTGACAAAGGGGATGTAAAGGTCGTAATGCAGGCTGTCCGTCAGATACATCAGCAGCAGAAAGACCCCCGCCGCAAGCACCTGCAGGACGAGCTTCTGTAAGCCCGTCAAACCGAGGTTGCGCTTTTTCTTGACCTTGATAAAGTCATCATAAAAGCCAATCAGGCCAAACATCACCGCCAGCGCCAGCACAAGCAGGTGCGAATAGTCCCCCGTCGTGCGCATGGCATACCAACCGGTCATGACGCAGAGTGCGGACGCGGCAATAAACATCAGACCGCCCATCGTAGGCGTGCCTTGTTTCCCGTTATGCCACTTCGGCCCGACCTCACGGATGGACTGCCCCGCCTTGAGTGCGCGGAGTGCGGGAATCAGAAAATGCCCCAGCGTCAGTGCCAGAACGAAGCCTGAAATCACGGAAAGCAGTACCATAAGCAACGGTGTATCCATAATCGTTATCCTCCAATTTTGCCTTTGTCAAATAGGAGCTGCAATATGCGCTCCATTTTCATGCCGCCTTCGCGCCATGTACATATTCCTCGCTGTTTCAGCCGTAAGCAAGCAGCATATCCGCCCCGTTCGCCGCACCATGCTGCCGCGTTATTGTCCCATCTCACATAATGCTGCGGCAACCTCCTCGCGTTCATCCAAATGCGTCTTTTCCGTGCCGAGAATCTGATAGGTCTCATGGCCCTTTCCAGCAAGCAATACTATATCATCTTTGTTCGCGCAGCGCAAGGCGGTACGAATTGCCAAGCGGCGATTTTCCTCCACTATATAGGGAGTTTTCGTCCCCGCCATACCCTCTAAAATATCCTCGATAATCAGCATCGGTTTCTCGGTGCGCGGATTGTCTGAGGTAACAATGACGAAATCGGCAAGCTCTGCCGCAAGCTTTCCCATAATCGGGCGCTTTTGGCGGTCGCGGTCGCCGCCGCAGCCGAAGACGAGTAAAATTCTGCCCTTGCAGAAATCCCGCACGGAGCGCAGGACATTTTCCAGCCCGTCCGGTGTATGGGCATAGTCGATCAAGACGATAAAGTCCCTGCCCGGTGTCGGTACGACCTCTAAACGTCCCTTAATTCCCTTCGCCTTGCCGAGCGCTGCGGCTGCCTGCGCAAGCGGAATGCCGAGACTGCGGGCAATGCCCAAGACGACGAGCGCGTTGCTCACGGTAAAGCGCCCGGGAATGCCGAGACGCACAAACGCCTCCGTCTGTCCTTCGCAGACCGTCATGGAAATGTGATCCGCGCCGAGGGTGATCTCCCGGGCGGTCAGCTCCGCATCGGGGCGCGTGCCGACAGTATAGCACTTACAGCGCGCTTGTGCAAGCATTTTCGGTGTGGTTTCCGCATCGTCAAGGTTGAATACACCTCTCTCGCAAAGCTGAAAGAGCCGCGCCTTTGCCTGACGATAGTTCTCCATCGTCTTATGAAAATCTAAATGGTCCCGGGTCAGATTCGTAAACGCGCCCACGGAGAAGCGGACGCCGTCCACGCGGTGCAGCGCAAGCGCGTGAGAGGAGACCTCCATCACAACGTGCGTGCAGCCCGCATCGCGCATTTGCGCAAGAAGTCCCTGCAAAGCAAAGCTCTCCGGCGTAGTGCGTTCCGTTTCCAGCTCCACTCCGCCAATCATATTGCAGATCGTGCCAATCAGCCCGACCTTTGCGCCGCAGGCGTTTTCCAATAGCGTTTTCAGCAGATAGGTCACGGAGGTCTTGCCGTTCGTCCCCGTCACACCGATGACCTGCATGGCTTTCGACGGGTCGCCGTACCAATTCACACCGAGCCGTGCCAGCGCCTCGCGGGAGGATGCCACGCGCACCCAGGGAATTTCCTGCGGCATATCGCGCTCGCACAGCACGACCCCTGCCCCGCGCGCGACCGCGTCGGGGATAAATCGGTGCCCGTCAGTGGCGTAGCCGGGCACGGCAACGAACAGTTCTCCTGTTCGCACCGTGTTCGACGAGTAGCTTACGCCCGTGATCTCCATATCCTTTGGTGCATTACTCTCCAGCACCGTTATACCTTGCAGCAGCTCTTGCAGCTTCATGATCTTCTCCTGTATCAGTCCATATCGGTTGTATCCGCAAAAATAACCGTGATGGTTGTTCCGCGATCCACCTGTGTGCCTTCTATGATATCCTGATCGGTCACGACGACATGCCATGCCGTAGAATCCGTACCCTTCGCCTGCAAGTACAAGCCCAGATCAGACAGCGTCTGTGTCGCCTGCGTCACCGTCATGCCCATGAGGTTCGGCACGGTAACGGGATCCGTCGGCATGGAATCGTCGGTATACAGAAGCACGGTGGAGTGCCCCGGAACCTCCCGTCCGCTCGCAGGGATCTGACTGACAATCTTGTCGCCGTCACCGATGATGCGGTATTCCAAATACGAATCGTGCAGCAACGAGGCTGCCTCAGTCTCCGTCATGCCCTTGACGTCGGGCATAAAGACATTGACGCGGTACATATCTTCGTCCTCGTACTGCGGCTCGACACCGAGATACGGAAGGATATCCTCAAAGACCGCCGCCACCGTCGGTGCCGCCATGACGCCGCCGGAGACATACTGTCCGCTTGCATAGTTCGGCGTATCCAGCGCAATCAGAACCACATAACGCGGGTTCTCCATCGGCGCGACGCCGATGAAGGAGACGATCTTGTCGTTGGTATATTCGCCGTTTTCGTCAATCTGGTCGGTCTTTTCCGCCGTACCGGTCTTGCCGCCGATGCGATAGCCGACGACCTTGGCGTTTTTCGCCGTGCCCTGCGTGACGACGGATTCCAGAAGCTCGCACATGGTCGCGGAGGTCTCCTCGGAGATGACCTGCCGCACGACCGTGCGTTCATTTTTTTCCACCACATTGCCGTCCTCATCGAGAACCTCGGAGACGATGTGCGGCTCGAGCAGATAGCCGCCGTTGATCACCGCGCCGACGGCGCGAACAAGCTGCATAGGCGTCGGCTTCACGGTCTGACCGAAGGAGGTCGAGATCAGATAGCTCGTGCCGTAAGCCGCGTAGTCGCTCAGGCGCTCCTTGGTGTGGAAAATACCGCTTGCCTCGCCGGGCAGGTCAACGCCCGTTGTCTCCATCAGTCCGAAGGCGCGGCAATAATCATACAGCGTTTCGCCGCCGATCATCAGACCCATATGTCCGAAGGCGATGTTGCAGGAATACTGCAGCGCCTGTGCCGTCGTCTCCGCGCCGTGACCGTAGTGCTGCCAGCAGTTCAGCGGCTGCGAACGGCCCTCAAAGGTCTCCACGCCGCCGCAGTAGAAGCTGTCGTCCAGCGTGACCTTGCCGGAGTCCAAGCCTGCCGCCAGCGTGATGATTTTAAAGGTTGAGCCCGGCTCGTAGCCGTCGCTGACGCAGCGGTTTCTCCACTGCTTGAGACGCGCAGACGCCATCGCGTCGTTATACGCACTGATGGCAGCCTTACGTTCCTCGCTCCCCTCGGGGTATTTCAGCGCGTTGGCGTATATTTCCTCAAGCTCCTCGTTTGTTCCTGTATTAAAAATCTCCAGATAATGATTGGGGTCGTAACCGCCGAGCGTCGCCATTGCAATGATATCGCCGGTCTGTGCGTCATAGACGATTCCGAACGCGCCGTTGAGCACATCATAGCGGTCAATGGCATCATTCATCTGTTTTTCCAGCGCGCGCTGCACGGTCAGGTCAATCGTCAGCACAAGGCTGTTGCCGTCGCTCGCCTCATAGTATTTCTCATAGGAATAGAGCATTTCCGTCTCGTTATTGCCCTTCGTGGTGATCACCGCGCCTGCCGTGCCTTGCAGCGTGCTGTCATAATACGCCTCCAAGCCCTCAGAGCCTTTGTTCTCCGTGTTGGTGAAGCCGAGAAGCTGCGAGGCAGTCTCATGGTTGGGATAATAGCGCTGGGAATCCGGCTCTAAATGCACGCCGACGATGCCGTTCTCGCTGATAAAGCTCCGCACCGCATCGCAGACATCCTTCTCCTGTCGGCGCTTGATCATTTTATACCGCATATTGACATCCGCCGCCTGCTCCTTGATGAAGTCTTCGTCCACATCGAGAATTCGGGAGAGATTCCGCGCAAGAAAGTCAATATCCACATTGTTCTGTGACAGCTCCAGCGGATCAAGGAAAATATTTTCCACGCTTGCAGAGGCGGCAAGCACCTCCATATTGCGGTCGTAAATCGTGCCGCGGCTCGCCGTCACGCTGGTACTGCGGGTCTGGTTGCTGATTGCCTTTGCCTCGTAATACTCGTGATCCATCAGCATCAGCTTGACAAGTCTGGCAGTCAGAGCGCCGAAGGAGACCACGCCGAACAGGATCATCAGCCACAAAACACCCTTGCGGACATAGCTGTTGCTGACGCTCTCCTTTTTGCGCCGCGGACGCGCCTTCGTTCTTCGTTTCAAATCATGCTGTTTCATATCCGACCTCCGGATAGAGAATAAAGGAAAAGTCCAAAAACATGGGCGGCAATTTGGATTCACCGCCCATGCTGTGCTTGTTTACTATATGCCGCAGACTATGAAAAGTATTCCACGACATCGCCGATAACGCCGCGGAACGCATCATAGACCCGCTCTAACAGGTTGCGTTCCTCCGGGGCGGTGTCAAGCTGCACGGTATCCCCCGCCTCGACCTCAACATAAACGATCTGCGAAGCAAGCGGCTGACGCATGCCAAGCTCTTTGGCGCGCGTCTCAATCGCAGGCAGATCCAACGAATTTTCATATTGGGAGCGGAGGCGCTGTTCCTGCGTCGTCAGCTCCGTCTTTTGGCTCTTCAGCTCGCTCACCTCGCTTTGTGCCTCATAAAGACGCACATAGCTGAACACAACCAAAAACAGCATCACAACCGCAATTGCCGTGCCAAGCACCGTAAAGGGCGCGATGGCAAGCTTCGTCTTGACACGTCGAACCGGCTTCGTGCGCTGCGGCGCCTCGGGCAGGCGCTCCGGCCGCTCTGCGGGTCTGGCAGTATTGGCGTGAATATCGTACGCCGCAGAGCCGTTGCTGCGGTATTCTTCATACTTCGGCATAGTTTGCGCCTCCTTTGTCGCTACAGCTTCTCCGCTACGCGGAGCTTCGCGCTTCTCGCGCGGGGATTTTCCTCCAACTCACGCGCGCCGGAAACGATTGGCTTGCGCGTGACAATACGAATCAGCGGCGTTTTGCCGCATACACAAACGGGAAATTCCGGCGGACAGGTACAGCCGCGCGCGGCAAGCTGCATCTCGCTCTTAACAATACGGTCTTCCAGCGAGTGGAAGGTGATAACCGCCAGTCTCCCGCCCGGCTTCAATCTTGCAAACGCGGTGCGCATCAGCTTGCTGACCGCGCCCAATTCATCGTTGACCGCAATGCGGATGGCTTGAAAGCTCCGCTTCGCGGGGTGCTGCTTTTCGCGCAGCGCCTGCGGCGGCATGGCGGAACGGATGACCTCAACCAGTTCCAGCGTCGTTCGGATGGGCGCTTTCTCTCGCCTGCGGACGATGGCTGCGGCAATCTGCGGGGCGTAGCGCTCCTCACCGTATTCATAGAGAATGCGGCGCAGCTCGTCCTGCGACCGGAGGTTCACGACCTCCGCCGCCGTGAGTGTGTCGTCCTTGTTCATGCGCATATCGAGCGGCGCATCCGCCATATAGGAAAAGCCGCGCTGCGCGTCGTCGAGCTGCGGCGAGGAAACACCGAGGTCAAAGAGCATCCCGTCCACCGCGTCGATGCCAAGCTCCTCTAAAATGTGATCCAGCTCGGAAAAGTTCGAATGAACGGTTGTGACGCGTGAAGCAAAGGGCGCTAACCGCTCCGCTGCCGCCTTCAGCGCGACCGCGTCTCTGTCCACACCGATCAGCCTTCCCGTCGTCAGGCGACGGGCGATCTCATAGGAATGTCCCGCGCCGCCGAGCGTGCCGTCCAAATAGATTCCGTCAGGACGGAGCTTCAACGCTTCGATACATTCGTCCAACAGGACGGATTTATGACAAAATTCCATCAGAACCCCAATTCTCCCATCGCAGCGGCAAGCGCATCCGGCGTGAGGAATTTCTTCTCCTCCACCGCATAGCGCTCCGCAGACCAAATCTCGGCACGGCAAACTTGACCGATGAATACCGCCTCCTGTTGGATGCCGGCGTATTCGCGGAAGGAGTCCGGCAGGAGGAAGCGCCCCTGCTTGTCCGGCTCGCATTTGATCACATTGGCGAAAAACACGCGCAAATTGCGCGCCTGCGACATAGAGAGGGCATTGAAGCGTTCAAGCACGCGCTGCCACTCCGCCTCCGGATAGACCCCGAGGCAGCCGTCGGGTGCCTTGGCAATATAAAACGAAGCGCCCAACTCCTCGCGGAACTTCGAGGGGACAAACAGTCTGCCCTTCGGATCCAACGTGTGCTTGTATTGACCAAACATCCCCTCACCTCGCTCCATTTTGCTCTTTTTTCTTCCATTCAGCTCCACTCGTTAACAGTATACTATCCCTGAACAGAAATTGCAATCACTTTTTCATACTTCGGCGTATTATTTTTTGTTTTTTTTGGTGTTTATTCGGCGCAAAATCAAATTTTCGAACGAATGTTTTATTATGTTATGTCTACCGTTGCAGGAAGAAAATGACAACTTACAATTTTAATCAAGAGGAGACGGAACGCAACACACTTCCCTGTTCTGTTTTCCCGCCGTATCTATATTGTGAACCTCCATCGTTGACTTTTGCATTCTGACTTTATATAATGAAGAAGGATACGGATGATTCCTATATGCTTTCAAAATGATCTGCCCGTATATAAAAAAGGAGGCGATTGGCGCTTGAGCTTTTTGACGCTGTTCACCATCGTGATTTTACTTGCAACCGTTATCAGTCTGATGAACGAACGGTTTTTCAAAATTCCGAACGATATCGCGCTGCTGCTGTTTTCCTTCGCGCTCTGCATTTTCGTCAAGCTCCTCGGGCACATGTTTGCAGCGCAGGAGCTGACGCAGGTTTTCACGCGCTTCAACGAGTTTCACTTTGAGTCCTATCTGCTGGACGGCGTGCTTTGCTTTATGCTGTTTGCCGGTGCCAGCAAGGTGCATTTCAACAAATTCACCTCAAACCTGAAAAGCATTACACTGCTTTCATTCTTGACGACCGCGCTGTCCGCCGCGTTGTACGGTGGGCTGTTCTGCCTCGCTTCCCGCTGCTTCGGCTGGAAGCTGGATATCTGGGTCTGCATTCTGCTGGGCTGCATCGTCTCCCCAACCGATCCGATTGCGGCAACCGGAATCATGAACAAGCTGGGACTTTCCAAAAATGTCACCACCGTGATTGAAAGCGAATCGCTTTTTAATGACGGCATGGGCGTTGCCCTGTTCGCCTTTATTAAGAGCATCGTCACCAGTATGGGGCAGGAGAATTTCGTCGTGCTGCTGTTGCGCGAGGTCATCGGTGCCGCGGCGGTTGCTTTTGTCATTTCGGGGATTCTGCTTTTCCTGATGAAGCGCTCTCATCAGCCGTTTCATCATATTCTAATCAGTATCCTCGCCGTATCCTCTTCCTATTTAATCTGTGAAGTCTGCGGTTTTTCCGGAGTCATTGCCTCCGTAATCTGCGGAATGCGCTTTTCCTACGGGATGGAGAAAATGGCGCGTTTCCGCCGGATTGTGGACAAGGACGACCTCTATTCCCGCTTTTGGGAGATCATCGACAGCATACTCAACAGCGTGCTGTTCGTGTTAATCGGGCTTTCCGCGCTGCGTCTCTCCCCTTCCCTGATGATGCTGCAAATCGGCGCGGCTGCAATTCTCGCCGTACTGCTTTCGCGGGCGGTCGGCGTGGCGCTACCTACCCTTTTCAGCCACAGAAGCATTCCCGGCGGCTACAGTCTGCCGGAATATACCATGCTGATGACATGGAGCGCACTGAAAGGCGGTTTGTCATTGGCGTTGGTGCTCAGCACGCAGGCATTTCTGCCTGACGAAGTCTATACCGTTTTACTCAGCGCGACCTATCTTATCATTCTCTTTACCGTGATTGTGCAGGGATTGACCACAAAGAAGGTCTACCGCACAATCGAGCGACACAAAGCCAAGCGGATACGAAAGGAGAGCGACCTGCATTGCGCATCGTAATTGTCGGCGGCAGCAAGACCGCCAGGATCTTGATTCAGCATCTTGAAAAAAGCAAGCATGACATCATCGTCATTGATAAAAACAAGGCGATTGTTGAAGCCATTACCAATCATTACAGCGTCAACGGTGTCTTTGGCAGCGGTGCTTCGCGGGAGGTGCTGCTCTCTGCCGGTGCGGACACCGCAGATGTCCTCATCAGTCTGACGCCGGTGGACGAGGTGAATCTGCTCTCCTGCTCCATGGCCAAGAGCCTCGGAACGCGCTATACGGTCGCGGAATTGGGGCGCAGAGAATTGATTGGCGACACGGCGTATTTGAAGGAAAAATTCGGCATCGACTACATCCTGACGCCGAAGGAGCTTGTCGCCTCCGCCATCGCCGGGCAGATTTATTTCAATTCCGCCAACCGCGTAGAGCCGTTTTTTGACGCCCGCGTGCTTTTGGCGGAGATCACAGTCGAAAAAGACAGCATCCTCGCGGAAGCAAAGCTGAAGGATCTCAAGCCCCTGCTGAAATCGGACTTTCTGGTCTTCGGTGTGCTGCGCAATGAGACCGTGATGGTTCCCAAGGGGGAATTCATTTTAAAGCCCGGCGATGCCATTGGGATCATCGCAAACCGCGATGAAATGACGCGGCTGTTTTCGAGGGTAGATTTGGTGCGAAAGCCGGTGCGCTCCGTCATGCTGGTGGGCGGCGGCGAGTTAGGCGTTTCGCTGGCAGAGCAGCTGATTTCCCACCGCATCACCGTAAAGCTGGTAGAGAGCAACCGGGATCGCTGCGAAGCGCTGCTCGAGAAATTACCGAAAGCAAAAATCATCTACGGCAACGGCACGGATGTTTCGCTCCTCGACACCGAGGGCGTGAGCAAATGCGATGCCTGCGTCTGCGCCACCGGCAGCGATGAGACGAATTTGCTGGCATCCTTGATCGCATGGACAAACGGTGTCAATAATATCATCACAACGATCAAATCTGCCTCCTATGAACGTGTGCTGCGCAAAGTCACAATCAGTATCATCGTCTCTCCGGAGCGCGTCGTTGCCGAGAAGCTGTTGGATTATTTTCTCTCTTTGGAGACCGGCGGCAGCAGCAAAGAAAAGAGCCGTTTTTATTCCTTAGGCACCTCCATACTGAAAATCAGCGAATTTGAAATCCCGATGCACTTTGCAAAGGAGAATATTCCGCTGATGCGCGATGAAATGCGGCTGAAAAAGGGCGTAATCATCGGCGCGGTCGCAAGAGGCGACGAGATCATCATCCCAAAGGGCAGCGATACCCTCCGCAGCGGCGACCGCATCTTCGTCCTCTCCGAAAGCCGCGCCGAGATCCATTCACCGTTGGATATCTTTTCCTGAATCGTCTATAACACACAGAACTCTTTCCCGTGTTATGTAGGGTGGGGACATGTCCCCAGCGGTGCAGGAACTACCGACTGCATACGAACTCATTCATGCCTACCGTCTGCCGCATACGCGACCGGCACGCCGAGTCGTCGTGCCCTACGATGGTGGAACCCACCCTATCCGTAGACCGCAACGACCCCGGCGCGCCGGTGCAGGAACTTCGAATTGCATATATAACGCAGCAGACGGCACTGTATATTGACAATAATTAGTATAATATGATACCCTAAATAAAGAGATTATGATACCACGGCAAGCAGCAACGAGTCCGTCTTACGATCGTTCGCAGAGCAGCCCAAGAATAATGTGACACAGCTATCAAACAATATTCAGCAGATAACATGTGACCTTAATTGCGTTTTATATAAAAATTTTTTCCATATCACACGGAGTCACCTCCTGTTTAGCGGAGGCGAATATGAAGCGGAAATATTTATACTGTTTTCACTTACGAGCAATACTCTTTGGAGGGATCTTTTTCTACATATGTATTATTGTTTGGATTAGTATAAAATTATGGAATAACTATGTTGCTGTACCCGAAGAAAGTCGCGAATGGGGAGTAATGCTGTTTCCGTGTTTTTTTACGGTAGGACTTATCGCATTTGTTTGGCATTGCCGAGAGCTGATCCGCAAAATGCTCCTGCACTATACGATAAATGAAACCGGCATTTTTTGCAGCGGGCTTACATGGAAAAAGTTTTGCCTGCAATGGGAAGAAATTCAGACTTACGGTGTAGCACAATATACCTTCTACTATCAAATGGTGGTTATCTACTTTTGGCGTGAAAAGGGTTATATTGCTGATGTCAAAGATTTCCGTATGACTGTAAACAAAGTTTCGCGCAATCATGTTGCATTTCAGTACTCTCCCGAGCTTTTAGTGTTGATTCAGCAATATGCGCCGAAAGAAATTGCACAAAACATAGAGGTTGCGTTGGGAAAAGGCATATCTGTTCACCATCATATAAAGCATAGCACAAGGGACGGTTTGCGTGAGCCAAAATAAGATAAGGACTAACACAGAGGACGGTTCTATTTATTGCTCTGTAACATTGATTTTAATAACACAAGGGATAGTACTATGCGTGAATAATTCTTTTCATAGAAGAGCAGGAAAGGTAAGCGCTATAAGCAATTGATAACCGCACAAGCCTTCTTGCGATTATCCTATGTCTCCGCGCCGTTTTCGGGCGGGTAAGCGGCATTGCCCGCCCGAAAATTGGCGAAAAACCTACAAAGTAGCAACGCGGGAAACAGGCAAATCCTGCGTCCAAATGTACGAAACGATATGCTTGCCCGTCACGCCATCAGCCGCGGTTCACCGTAGGGCGCGCACCCGCAAGGGGTATGCCGCATCCGTAACGCTCCTTCGTCGCGAACGGCTGCGCTAACGACCCCGGCGCGCCGGTGCAGGAACTACCAACCATGTACAAATCTGCTTCCTTTCCCTGTCTGCCGCTTCGCGGACGGCACGCCGAGTCGTCGTGCCCTACGATCTGCTGCTGAAGCTATTTTATAAAGTATTATGCGTAACAGCATAGAAGGGTGGATGACACTGTCTGCCCGTGCAGGAACAACTGCGTGTATACCAAAAAGTGTCAAACTACCCGTTCCCTTCTCAAAAAAATCTCCCACAGCCTGCGTGAAGCTGTGGGAGATTTTCTATTCGGTTTCACAAGCGTGCGTTTACTTCTGCTCGTTGTCGATCATGTCCTGCGTGATCTCGGATTCGGGCCAATTTTCCACATCGTAGCTGCGGTAAATGTCAAGTCCCGAACCGGCGGGGATCAGCTTGCCGATGATGACATTTTCCTTCAAGCCGACAAGGTGATCGACCTTGCCCTTGATGGCAGCCTCGGTCAGCACCTTTGTGGTCTCCTGGAAGGAGGCGGCGGAGAGGAAGGACTCTGTTGCCAGAGATGCCTTCGTGATGCCCATGAGGATCAGGCTGTCGGTCGCCTCCCGCAGATCGGTCTCGCCTGCTGCGAGGCGCTGGCGGATCTTCTCATTGGCATCGTCAAACTCGTAGACATCGACGACGGTGCCGCTGAGCAGCTCGGTATCGCCGGGATCCTCGACGCGCACCTTGCGCATCATCTGACGGATAATGACCTCAATATGCTTATCGTTGATATCGACGCCCTGCTGACGGTAAACCGCCAAAACGCCCTGGGTCAGGTAGTTCTGCACTGCCTCAACGCCCGAAATGCGGAGCACATCGTGGGGGTTCAGCGCGCCGTCGGTGATGGGTTCGCCCTTGCGGACGGGCTTTCCGTTTTCGACCTTTAAGCCGACGGAATACGGCACCTGATAGAGCTTGACTTCTCCGTCCTCCGCGGTCACGGTGATGTCGCGCAGTGCGCTGCGGTGGCTGTCATCGACCGCGACGATACCGTCGATCTCAGAGATAACCGCCATCTTCTTCGGCTTGCGCGCCTCAAACAATTCCTCAACACGGGGAAGACCCTGTGTGATATCGTCGCCCGCGACACCGCCGGTGTGGAAGGTACGCATGGTAAGCTGGGTGCCCGGCTCACCGATGGACTGCGCGGCAATGATGCCGACCGCTTCGCCGAGATTGACCAACTCGGAGGTGGCAAGGTTCATGCCGTAGCACTTCGCGCAGACGCCGCTTCTTGCG
>JBJFGB010000042.1:0-4852 GCA_051892295.1 Faecousia sp.
CTGCCGCTTCGCGGACGGCACGCCGAGTCGTTAGCGCAGAGGTTTCCGACGAAGGAGCTTTACGGATGCGGCATACCCCTTGCGGGTGCGTGCCCTACGTTCCGCCAATGAAGCTACCTTATTGAGTTTTAGCTTTAACAGCATACTACATTTGCAGTTTCGTTTATTTCAAAGTGCGCAGCAGCTACTGCGTCCTCTACGAACTCTGTTCCGGAAACAGCGTATCCAGGGAGGCAAATGTATACCCCATCTCCTCCCAGCGCGTCAGCAGGTCGTCCAGGATGGCGGCGTTGGTCTGTGAAGTGCTGTGCAGCAGCACAATTGCGCCGTTATGCATACGCGGAATGAGCTTGGAAAACGCCTGCTCCGAGGTCGGCTGGTCGTCATTGAGCCAATCGACATAGGCGAGGCTCCAAAAGATTGTATGGTAGCCCAGCTCCTGCGCCATTTTCAGATTTTCCTCCGAATAGATCCCCTGGGGCGGACGGTAGAACTTCTGCATCGTCTCCCCCGTGGTCTGCGTGAACAGCGTCTCAAGATCCGTCAGTTCCTTTTCAAAGGTCGCCCGATCCCCAATCTTGGACATATCGTAATGATGGTAGGTGTGATTCCCGACGATATGCCCCTCCGCAACCATCCGCTTGACAAGGTCGGGATTTTGCTCAATATAGTTGCCCACGAGGAAAAAGGTCGCGGGCACATTGTGCTTTTTGAGGGTGTCAAGAATTTTTTCCGTGCAGCCGTTCTCATACCCGGCGTCAAAGGTCAAATAGATCACCTTTTGCGTCGTATCCCCCAAATACGCCGCCCCGTATTCCTGTAACCGTTCGTTGCTTGTGTTGCCGGTGGGCGGCTGCCCCTCCTGCGGGAAGCTCAGACCCCAGGAACCGGTCGGCAGCGCCTCACGATTGCGGGCGCACGCCACCACAATCAGCCCCGTCAGGATGCACAGCACCAAGAGCAGCGGCAAATTCCGCCGCAAAAATTTCCGCATCTTCATCACCTCGGTCAAGCTTATGATGCACTGCGGACAACTATGCCGTCTTGCTTACGCATTGCGGCATTTTCCTTTGTGCCCATTTGTCGAAACGCGGCATATTCTGGAATGAGCCGCATCGTCGGCTCAGGAAGGAAGAGAGCCTATGGGCATCACAAGCTCCACCAAAGAACTGAATACCGGAACAATCCCCTGCGGCGGTACCTTTGCGGTGACCTTGGGGCTGACGGCAGCGCCTGACATTGTTTCCAATCCGACGGATATCGTGCTGATCCTCGACCGCTCGGGCAGCATGGCAGGCAAGCCGCTGGACAATCTGAAAAAGGGCGCAAGGAAATTCATCGACATCATGGACGAGGCGACCGACGGCGCGCAGGACGGGCAGATTGGAAACGGCAGCCGCATCGGCATCGTCAGCTTCGCCACTACCGCCACGCAGGATACGCAGCTCATCACCTCCGTGTCCGCGCTGAAGGACGCAGTCGATGGATTGAACGCGGGCGGCTCGACCAATCACGCCGACGCGTTTACCAAAGCGGCGGCACTTTTTGACTTTGCCTCCCCAAACACCAAGGTCATGGTCATGTTCACCGACGGCAGAACCACCGCGGGCGCGCCTCCCACGCCGATTGCCGACGCGGCAAAGGCGCAGGGGGTCATCATCTATGTCATTGGGCTGAACGGCAGCGGCGGCATTGACGAGCAGGCGCTGCGCGATTGGGCATCCGATCCCGACTCCGCCTATGTCTCCATCACACCGGACGATGACGATCTGGAACAGTTGTTTGAGGATCTGGCGCAGAATATCAGCAAGCCCGGCGCAACCGATATTGTCATCACAGAGCGCGTAACAGACTGCTTCCGCATTCTCTCCGTTTCCACGCCCGACAAGGGCAGCGCAGAATTGCTCGACGAGAGAACGCTGCAATGGAAGATCGACAAGCTCGGTGTCAGCAAAAACGAGGGTGCGACGCTGCAATTCACCGTCCGCCACGAGGGACAATGCAGCGGCTTACTGACGGTCAACGAAGACATCGACTACACCGACCACGAGGGCAATACGGCAGACTTCGACGACCCGAAGATCGAAGTGGACTGCGGCGACAATGAATTCCCGGAGCCCTGCCCCACACCGGTGGAGGTCACCATCGAGGGCTGCGAGGACGCCGTAGAATTTGACGCAGGCGACCTGCATTTGGAATCCCTCGGTCGGATTCTGCAGCTCGATGTCACGCTCAAAAACATCTGCCCGCGCAAGCGGGTCGCGCTCGCCGTCCTCCTGAACGAGGTGGACGATAAGGGGCACGAATTCAAACGCGGCTTCAAGGCCGTCGTCGTCCCCGCCCATGAGCACTCCACCTGTCGGGATGTGACCGTGCGCTGCATCAAGTTTGTCCTCCCCGAGTCGCTGGACGTCTCCGGCAAGGATGACGCCATCTGCAACCGCAGAAAATTCCGCGCCCGCTTCATCGCCCACTATATCGACTACGATTTCAACTGCTGCACGCCTCGATAAACATCATTCCGTTAAAAATCAATTTCTAATTCCGCCATAACAACCCACACCATCATTTGTGGTATTCATGATTTCTCACACAAGACTCTATCGCAAAACGGCTGCTCCCTCAACCGGGCGCAGCCGTTTCTTCTGATTATTTTTGCGGCAGCTGCTTCTTTCCGGGACTTTTTCGCAGACCCTGCAGAGGGTATAGCGGGAATGAGATGAAAAAACGCCTGTGCCGCGCACCCGCCCAACAACGGCACAGGGATTTAAATCATCGCAAGCAGGCTTACGCAGTTCTCAATTGCTTATAGCACTTGCCTATTCATTTGTGAAAAGGATGATTCACACATCGTACCGTATCCTGTACCATGTACGTTTGTCTCCTTATTTTGTCTCCAATGCGTTCCAATGAAAAAGATTTCTCAAAAGCACAAAGCAATCATGGCATATCCAGCTGTTACTGGCAGGCTCATAATAACCCTCATGCAATTCATTTGACAGATTACCAATTTTAGCCCAGCAGATTTCACAATGCACATGATCCGCTCTCTCTTGCGGAAATCTTCGCCATTGTAATTCCTTGTTATGTAAGTATTCTTTTGTGTTATATGACCAGTCATACCATGCAGACATTTTCATCACCATCCGATTATGAAACCGGCTCAATTTTGTTATTTGGAAAGACACGCCGTTTATGTCTGTATCCATCGTGATCATCCCGGTGCAGTCCGATTTTGCCGGAATGATTTCAAGCAGGGTTTCCGACTCGGTTTTTCTTCGTCTTCTTATATATATTTGCAAAATGGAACCTTATTTTCGCATGAACCATCCCCTGTGCAATTACTTGTGGCATTTCTTTTGATTACGCAGGTATGTATCATGAAAGTAAACTAATTGCTTGGTCTGCTCTTTTGGCAGGGTTTTCAGGATATACTCTGCCAGCTTCGGATCATACCGATATTTTAAAAAAGTCTCCGAGCACGGTATTTTGTGAATCATGTTTGCAAATTCGCGGGGATAAGGATGAAGTGAAAAATAGATGTAGTTATACTCAAATTTCCAATAAGACACTTCCTTCTCCACGCCAATATAGCACTGCGGGGTAAAAAGAGATTTTGTTTTATAAAACGGGCAGCGCCAAGTGATCTTGCTATTAGAAATGAAAATCGTTGCAAAAAACTTTTCCCAAACCTGATGCAAACAATATGGAAATATGATGACACTATATAGTAGGCAAAACACCGCAATCCCGTATGTTTCGAAGCAGCGTTCTTCCGGACGAAGTCCTATTGCAAACCATACACCCGCGAAAAACATACCAACGCCAATCGCGATCAAAAACCATCTGCCAAAGAAACGAATATACGGTATAGGTTTAAATTTCATATTATCACCGGCTATATTTTATCATTTTATTTAAAAGCTTCAGAGACAATCGTTCTAATATACTTTTCTGTAAAGTGACCAACATCTGCGGTTGCGTTAGACAAAGCTTTTCTGCAATCGCAGCTCACCAAAGCATATCCTTTCCGGTTTATAGGAGGCTCCTGTAATAGCAGAATTAGTTGCATTCTCGGCAAGCGCTCCTATCGCCTGCAGCCGCAGCTGCAGTTCCTCCGGTGACCGCTATGTCGTAATAGTAGCCACGGTAGCGGAGGGGGTTCATACTTGCCATGCTGCCGGTGGCTGTCAGGACTTCGCCCCATGCGTTGTAGATATAGGTCGCATAGGCTGTGCCGCCGGCGTTGACGCGCTTGACCACATCTCCCTGCAGATGCACCACATCATAATAGGTTGTAAAGCTGCTGCCGCCGTTCGTGGAGTACTTTAATGCGAAGGGAGTACCGGATTCGTCGTAGATGAAGTCTAAGACATCCGCACTGCTGCCTGTACTCCGGGAAATCATCGTGATATTTCCCGATGTGTCATAGGTGTACTTTTTGCCTTCGAGCAGTGTTCCGGCGCTGTTGCAGGCATTGCGGAACTCGACCTGCGCGGAGGAGCGGTTGCCGCTAACCGTGCGGTAGGCATACGCGAGAACGCGCCATGATAAACGAGACAGCCAATGTAGGGCTGGGACATGTCCCAGCCGACCGCGTATGCGGCAGACAGTACGGGCGAACAGGTTTGTATACAGTCGGTAGTTCCTACACCGGCAGGGACATGTCCCCGCCCTACAAGGCATGGCAATGACACGATAAGATGGTTCCGCCTGTCATTGCGAAGCCGGTGCGCACACCGGGTTCGCAATCTCTTGCCGATTTCCTGAACGCGTTCGGTAGTTCCTGCACCGGCGCGCCGAGGTCGTTAGCGCAGCCGTTCGCGACGAAGGAGCGTTACGGATGCGGCAT
>JBJFGB010000043.1:0-15837 GCA_051892295.1 Faecousia sp.
AAATCCTCAATATCTGTATGAATAAAGAGTGTCGTGTCTGGACGATTAAGGACAATTACAGACTTGGGGAGGATATTCAAAGCAAAGTACTTGCTTTTGCCTTTGGGTTGTCTGCTGAAATTGAGCGCAATTTAATAAGTCAAAGAACGAAAGAGGCTCTTGCGAGAAAGCGTTCGGAAGGGGTTATACTGGGGCGTCCTAAAGGGCGCAAATCAAGTAAGGTTAAACTCAGCGGTAAGGAGGAAACGATTTCCGAACTGCTTCGGCAAGGTGTTTCAAAAACTACCATTGCGAAGATCTTTAAGGTGAACAGAAACACCGTCTCGAAATTTATATCGGACAACAATTTGAATTGTAAGTAACAACTGCTAAAATGTAGGGATAGAAAATTTGGGAAAAGGACAGGGCTTGGTTTGTATACCCTTTTTTATGTGGTGGTTGTTCTCGTTTTGTTTCAAAATTGTACTTCCTCCCGAATTTGCTAAAAGATCACAGTGCTATTGTCTGCAAACTATGGGGATTTATGCGAATCCCGTTGGAGGAAGAAATTTGCAGAATTGCGGTTTTGCTCGCGTCAGATGAATTGCGCTCCGAAACTCCCTTCCATTTGTCATTGCCACGACCGGTGCGCACACCGGTCGTGGCAATCTGAGGCTATTGATTTGTACGCAGTCGGTAGTTCCTAAACCGGCGCGCCGGGGTCGTTGGCGCAGCCGTTGGCGAGGAACGAGCTTTACGGATGCGGCATGCCCCCTTGCGGGTGCGCGCCCTACGGCGAACCGCTGTGATCTCAAAAAGCGCGTATCTTGGAAAGCAGAGTTTTAGCTGTAACAGAATAGTAGGGACGCGTTTGTTGGATCATTTCTTTTTCCCACAGCAGTGCTTATATTTCAGACCGCTGCCGCAGGGGCAGGGGGCGTTGCGGGAGGCGGGGGGCTGGAAGGATGGGACTTTGCTTGGAGATTCGGCTTTGGGGGATATGGAGAGTTGATCGTCTAACGGGATCTCTGCCGGTTCCTGCTTGGGTTTTGAAAGTTTGGCTGCCATTTCCTTAGGGGTGTAGCCGCGGTTTGCCATCATGCGGGTTGTGTTGTTTAGCTCCTGATACATCGCGGAGAACTCCATGATATCAAGGTATCGCCTGAAAAGAGGCGCATCGTCATACAGCGCGTCCAAAACATCCGATATGCCGCAGTCCATGCTGATCATTCCTTGTACCAACCTGCAGAATTTCTCTGCATCTTGCGGCGGCAGATACTTTCCAAAATACTTCTTTATTTTTTTGCTGGCGGGTGTGGGCGGATAGTATTCCTCCTCCGCGTAGCGCAGGAACTCCTCCTTGGGAAGAATGCAGAATTCTTTTCCCTTTTGCAGTCGGCGCATGTTCCGATACTGCTTCCCTGTGTCATCGCATAAGAACACTATATGCACGAGCTCTATTTGCCGCGGGTCTGTAGCGCCCCGTCCTTCCGGTGCGATGATGTAGAAGATATCCTGCTGCATATTAAAGATATTGGCGACGGCTAAAAACAGTGTTTCCTCAATCGGGGGATTCTGACTGTTATAGATCTCCATTAGCTTTTCCATGCTGATGATACCGTACAGCCTTGCGCTTGCACGGAAATAGTTTTTTAAGGTCAGAATGACGTTTTTTTTCAAAGGGATCAGACGATAAAGCTCATTTGCCTCCTCTTCGGTAATCCAAAGAGAGTCGTCATCCGCTTCTTCTTTGGGGATTTCCTCATCCGAAGCGTCCTCATCCCAAGTGTCCTCGTCCCAATCGGGGTATTGCTCCGGGCTTTCTCCGACGCTGCGGAGCACGATGGGTGTCTTGGTCGCTTCCTCCGTTTCCCGAAGGAGCCTGCACTGAAACTCCCACGAGTCACCGAAATCAAATACATATCGGAATTTATCGCCCTTTTGCAGATGGAGCTGCGACAGCTTATAGCTCCGCGTCAGCCGTTCCCCCGGCTCCGATGCGTCGGAGGAATACATACATTTTGGGGACCAAAGATGATTATCCATGAAAAAGGCATGCATATGGTCATCTTCGAAGTCAAAAGCGTCAAGAATTGCTTGATGGAGCCGGTAGAGTGATGCCGAAGCGGCGATTTGGATATGACGATAGCAGCCGGTACACAGGGAGACACTGATCACATAGCCTTTCATTCTGTTTCTTCCTCCGTTTTTTATTTTTTGTCTAGGGAAAGCAGTGCTTGCAGACGCTCAAAGACGGCGTGGGCGGTGTAGAAGGTGGTTTCGTAGCGGAGATAGCGCGTGGTGTATTTGTCCCACAGGAGCATGAGCTGGGCGGGGAAGTCCTCGTCCGCCTCGTAGAAGCGGAGCAGGACGGAGAACCACGGGAACAGCGGCAGAACGCAGGCGTAGTCGCCCTTTTCCGCAGGGGTTGCGCCGAGAGCTTCGCAGACCTGCCGCAGCTTTGCGCACTTGCCTGCGAAGGGGGCGGCAAGCTCCGGGGAAAGTGCAAGCTCGCCTTTGAGCGTCCCGCCCCGCACGCTGTTCAGGCTTGCATGGGCGCACCACTGCCCTGAGAGAATGGGAATGCCTTCTGGATTGGTCAGAAGATCAAAGAAGGTCATTCCCGTGTGAAAGCCTGCGCTCTGCCATGTGCCGTTTTCCTGCACCTCGACGAGGGCGCTTATGCGGCTGATCCTGTGCAGGCGACCCAAGAACGGGAGATACAGAAAGGCTTCATCTTTGTCCAATCGAAAGCGCGCCGCGATCTCGTCCAAGTCATAGCGCAGGAAGCCGCGCTGCGCCTGCAGGAGCTGCAAATCGTAATTGCTCATGTTACCGCTTCTTTCTGCTTTTCAGATACCGCTCCGCTTTGGCAAGCTGGGCGGCGGTGAGGGGTGCGCTGCCTTGTTGGGGTTTTTGCTGTCTTTTCGTTGGCTTTTGCTGCTTTTGCGTTGGTTTTTGTTGCTTTTGGGGTTTTTGCGGCTTAGAGGGCTGCTTTTTTTCTTGCTTTTGGGGCTGTGTCTGCACCGTTTCGCCCTTGCGGGGGCGGATGAGGCAGTGCTTGTCAAAGCCAATCAGGTCGGTGCGTCCCGCTTTTTCCAATGCCTCATGGACGAGGGCGTAATTCTTTGGGTCGCGGTACTGAATCAGGGCGCGTTGCATCGCCTTTTCGTGGGGGTCGGTCGGCACATAGACCGGCTGCATTGTGCGCGGGTCTAAGCCCGTGTAGTACATGACGGTCGAGAGGGTTGACGGCGTAGGGTAAAAATCCTGCACCTGCTCCGGCATATAGCCGAGGTCACGGACATATTCCGCCAGCGCGACCGCCTCCTTCAGCGTCGAGCCGGGGTGCGAGCTCATCAGATAGGGGACGAGATATTGCTTTTTTCCTAAGCGCTCATTCAGATTTTCGTATTTATGGCAGAAGCTCTGATAGACCGCGTGGCGGGGCTTTCCCATATACTTTAAGACCTCGTCGGAGATATGCTCCGGCGCGACCTTGAGCTGTCCCGAGACATGGTATTCGACCAGCTCCCGCAAAAAGGTCGGGTCGCTGTCCGCCAGCAGATAGTCAAAGCGGATGCCGCTGCGGATGAAGACCTTTTTGACCTTCGGCAGACTGCGCAGCGCCCGCAGGAGGTTTACATAATCCGTATGCTCCGCGATCAGATTGCGGCAGGGGGTGGGAAAGAGGCACTGCCGGTTCGGGCAGACGCCGTGGGTTTTCTGCTTTTCGCAGGCGGGGGCGCGGAAATTGGCGGTGGGACCGCCGACATCGTGGATATAGCCCTTGAAATCGGGGTGCTCGGTCATGCGTTTTGCCTCTGCAAGCAGGGACTCGTGGCTGCGCGTCTGGACGATGCGCCCTTGATGGAAGGTCAGGGCGCAGAAGGAGCAGCCGCCGAAGCAGCCGCGGTTTGAGACTAAGCTGAACTGCACTTCTTTGATTGCGGGAACGCCGTCTTTGTAGGAGGGGTGGGGCGCGTCCATATAGGGCAGGGCATAGACCGCGTCCATCTCCTCGGTGGTCAGGGGCTTTTGCGGCGGATTCTGCACGACAAAGTCCCGCCCGTAAGGCTCAATCAGGCGCTTGGCGGTATAAGGGTCGGTATTTTGATATTGGAGATAGAAGCTCTCGGCATAGCGGCGCTTGCTCTCCTTCAGCGCGTCAAACGAGGGCAGGAGGAGGGCACCCTCAAGGTCTGGGGCGGTGGTGCGGTAGACCGTGCCGTCGATGAAGGTCAGGTCGTGCACGGAAAGTCCGCTGTTTAGCGCGTCTGCGACCTCGACGATGGCTTTCTCGCCCATGCCGTAGAGGACAAGGTCTGCCTGCGCATCGAGCAGGATGGAGCGCTTGAGCTTGTCCGACCAGTAATCGTAATGCGCAAGGCGGCGGAGGCTTGCTTCGATGCCGCCGAGGATAATCGCGGCATGGGGATGCGTCTGCCGGATGAGGTTGCAATAGACCACGGCGGCATAGTCGGGACGCTTGCCCGTCACGCCGCCGGGGGTGTAGGCATCGGTTTTACGGCGGCGCTTGCTGACGGAGTAGTGGTTGACCATCGAGTCCATATTGCCGCCGCTGACCAGGAAGCCGAGGCGGGGCGTGCCGAATTCGTTGACGGAGTCGGGATCTTTCCAGTCGGGCTGGGAGAGAATCGCAACCTTATAGCCCGCGTTTTCCAGCACGCGGCTGATGATGGCATGCCCGAAGGAGGGATGATCCACATAGGCATCGCCGATGACATAGACGAAATCGGGCTGCTGCCAGCCGAGCGCCTGCATCTCCTTGCGGTTGATCGGAAGAAAGCCCATTATTTTACCCCCGTCGAGCCGAAGCCGCCCTCGCCGCGCAGGGTGTCCGAGAGGGTTTCCGCCTCGATGAATTTTGCGGTCAGATACGGTGTTAGAATCATCTGCGCGATGCGCTCGCCGTGCTCGATGGTCTGCGGGACGGCGCCGTGGTTGTGCAGCGGGACAAAAAACTCGCCGCGATAGTCCGAGTCGATTACGCCGACCTTGTTCGCGGGCGCTAAATTGCGCTTGGTCGCAAGTCCGCTGCGGGCAAAGACCAAACCGGCATAGCCCTCCGGAATCTCCATGGAGATGCCGATGGAGATGAGTTTTGTCTCGCCCGGCTGAAGGGTGACGGGTTCGTCTAAGCAGGCGCACAGGTCGGCACCTGCGGAAAACGCCGTGCCGTAGACGGGCAGACGGGCGTTAGGGGATAGTTTTTTGACTTTGACTTCTTGCATGATTGCCTCCGAATTTGTTTTTTGGGCTAAGGACTAAGAACTAAGAGTGAATGGCTGAGGTGTGCTTCGCACGGATTTCAAATTCGGGCGGCTGATAGCCGCCCCTACGAGAAGAATTGGAGATTGCGCCGTAGGGGCGGATAGAATCCGCCCGCGTGCAGCGGGAGCTTGTACGCATTTGGTAGTTCTTGCACTCGTCTTGCAGAGCGTCTTATGACAATGCGCGGTCGAATAGGTCGTTTAGGCAGGCGCGGTATTTTTCGGGGGCGCGGGGGAAGCTTTTGCCGTGTGTCGCGTTCGGGACGAGCAGGAGGGTCTTGTCCTTGCTCTTGCACGCCTCATATGCCTCGACGGACATGCTGCACGGGACAAAGGTATCCGCCTCGCCGTGGGCGAAGAAGATGGGGAGCGTCATATGGCGCATGGCCTCGACGGTGGAATACTCCCGCAGACCGAAGCCTGCGAACAGCTTTGTCTGCATGCCGATGAGCGGGACAATCAGCTTTGCGGGCAGGTGCATGGAGCGCACGACCGAGGTGATGATATCCTGCGGTGTGGTAAAGCCGCAGTCCGCAATCACGCCGCGCACGTTTTCCGCAAACGGCTCGCCGCACGACATCAAGACGGTTGTCGCGCCCATGGAAAGTCCGGCAAGCACAATGGGAAGCTCCTGCCCAAAGCGCGCCGCGTGCCATTTCGTCCATGCGTGGACGTCGTGCCGTTCGCGGATGCCGAAGGTCATATAGCGTCCATCGCTCTTGCCCTGCGCCCGCTGATGTACCAGCAGAAGATTCAGGTTCCTGTCGTAGTATTCCTGTATGGCATAGCCGAAATCCGTCACGGTCGAGCCGTACCAGCCGTGAAAGAGCATCAGCGTTCCGCGCGCGCGGGGATGGACAATCAGCTCCGCGCGCAGACGCAGACAGTCAAACGAAGAAATCTCGACGGTCTCGGGCTGCTGCGCTTCAATCCAGTCGCGGCCCTTGAGGATTTGTTCCTTGAATTCCTGATAGTCCGGGCGGTCGAGGGTCTTGCCCAAATCGGCGGTCACACTGTGATAGCAGCGGCAGGCAAGGCGCATACAGATATAAGAGATCACGAAGATCAGCACGGCAAGCCCGAGCAGGCACAGCCCGACGATACCCCACGCGCTCATTTGGCTTTCCTCCCCGAGGCAAGGCGGTTCAGCGGCGGGAAAACAAGGGGCCAAACCAAGGCGGCGAAGAGTACGACGGCAAAATAGCGGATGGCGTTCGTTCCGAGCCATGTGAAGCCGACGGCGGAGAAGACGAGCTTCAAGCCCTCCTTGATGACGAGCAGACCGGCAAGACCGCCGACGACCTTGATGACCTGCACCCACCAGACGGACTTCTCTTCAAAGCGGATAAAGCAGCGCTCGAGCGGGTAGGCTACGCAAAAGCCGAGCAGCGCGCCGAACAGAGAATAGCTGTTTTTCTGCCCCTCACGGAGATTGTTCAGCGCCTCCGCGTCCTGCGCGGGAGGTGCCCAAAGATTCGCGTAAAGCACAAAGGCAAAGGAGAGCGCAACCATGATGCCGAGCAGTACCGCCATATAGTTCGGATTCTCGGCTGCCTTGCGGACGATGGGATAAAAGACAAAGACCAAAACAACGCCAATTGCCAGCGAGACACCGACATCGAGCGGGGTATGCACGCCGAGATACATCCGCGAAAACGCCGTCAAAAGCAGCACGACGACGCACAGCACGCGCACACCGGTGCGTTTGCTCCAGCGGGCAATGCCGCCGAGGGTACCTGTGACATTCTGCGTATGTCCCGAGGGGAAGGAATAGCCCGTCGCGCCGCTGAGGGCACTGTCAACGGGTTGAAAGGTCGGATCCTTGACCCATGGGCGCGGGATACGGTACAGGAGCTTGAGAAACTGGTTGAGAATCGTGCCGAAAAAGCCGACAAAGAGCAGATAATAACCCTCGCGCTTATCCACGCACCAAAATACCGTCAGCGCGAGGACGATGAACAAAAGCTCCTCTCCAAAATAGGTGAAAAACTGCATCAGAGCGTCCAAAAACGGGTTGCGGATGGATTCCAGCCAATATAATACGGACAAAGCCGCCGCCTCCTTCGCTTTCCTGTTTTATATAGTATAGCACAGCGTGCGGCGTTTGAAAAGAGAAAAAGCAGTTGTAACGGTTTTATGAATCCGCTTGCAAATGCATGGGAGACTGTGATATAATCGAACAAAAAGGAAACGGAAAGGAGTTTTTTCTATGTTTCTGGAATGTGAACGTGTCCGTTACGGCAAGCCGCAGCTTTTGGAGGTCATCTGCCAGCTCCGCTTCCCGACGATTTTGTCCATCAGCGCAAAGGAGCCTGCGGAGTTTCAGGAGCTGATCCGTGATGAATACCCGCGCTACTCCCGCAATATTGAGAAGCTGCCGCCCAAGGTGATCGGGCAGCCGGGCAATATGAAGTTTGAGGAGCAGGCGGATGTCATCAATTATCAGTTCCTCTCTGCCGACGGACGCTGGAAGGTCAATCTGACGAACAGCTTCATTGCGCTTGCCACTCCTGCCTATACCTGCTGGGAGGACTTCGCCGCGAAGCTGGACGAGGTGCTTGCGCAGTTTATCAAGGTCTATCATCCCGCGTTCTTTGAGCGAATCGGACTGCGCTACATCAACGCCTTCTCCCGCAAGGCGCTGGATTTGGAGGACACGCCCTTTGCCGATCTCATCGAGCCGGGCTACCTCGGCATTCTCGGCGACGAGGATGTGCAGGAGCGGCAGGTTCTGCGCGTGATGCAGGAGGCGGAGATGAATCTGCCCGGCGGCTGCCGCCTGAAGCTGCACTGCGGCCCCGGCATGGTCAAGCGCAACAATGTGGAGGACAAGGAGATCAAATTCATCCTCGACAACGATATCTTTATGATGGGCAAGGTGGAGATGAAGCACTCCGCCGCCGCGCTGACTACCGTCCACACCCATGCCGACCGCGTCTTCCGCGGGGCAATCACAAGAGAGCTGCATGAGGCGATGGAGCCGCAGCCAATGTAAGCCGGAGGCGAGAGTATGTACTTTTACGGCGTTGATATCTATTATATCCTGCTCGTCCTGCCCGCAATGCTCTTTTCGCTCTGGGCAAGTGCCCGGGTAAACAGCACCTTTAAGCGCTACAGTCAAGTGCGCAATTCCCGCGGCATGACCGGTGCGGACGCGGCGCGTGCCGTGCTGGCGGCAAACGGCGTGACGGGCGTGCGCATCGAGCGCGTCTCGGGCAACCTGACCGATCACTACGATCCGCGGGACAATGTAATCCGCCTGTCCGACAGTGTGTATAGCGCTGCAACCCCTGCCGCCGTCGGCGTTGCCGCCCACGAGGCGGGACACGCGGTGCAGTATGCGACGGATTATGCCCCAATCAAGATTCGCGCCGCCATCGTCAATGTGACGAACATCGGCTCGAAGCTGTCCATTCCGCTGATTGTAATTGGTCTGCTTTTGATGTCCATCCGCAGCCTTGCGGCGTACAGTGACTTTTTCTACTATGTCGCCCTGTTCGGCGTGCTGTGCTTCGGACTGTGTGTGGTGTTCCAGCTCGTCACCCTGCCCACGGAGTATAACGCCAGCCGCCGCGCCAAGCAGACGATCGAAAGCTGCAATATGCTGACGATTGAGGAACAGCAGGGCGTGAAGAAGGTTCTCTCCGCTGCCGCGCTGACCTATGTCGCCGCGCTGACGGTCGCTATCGCGAATTTCCTGCGGCTTTTGATGATTGTCGGACGCCGCAGAGATTGATCTCCGTAAATAACGACCGCGCCCTGCGGTATGCCGCCTTTTGGGGCGTACCTTGCAGGGCGCGGAAGTTGTATGCATCCAAAGGAGGCGCGTATGGCGAACCTGTTTGACTATCTTGCATGGCGCGGCGATCTGCCCTTGGAGGCGGTCGGCTTCAATGAGGTGGACGGGATGATCCTTGCCCGTTTTGCCTATGCCGATTTTGAAAACGCCGCGCTGCTGCAATGCGGGGAAGCTCCCCTCGGCGAGGTGGCGCAGACGCTTGCCGAGCAGCAGACCGAGGAGACGGAAGACACAGCGCTCCTGCGCGCACTGGCGCGGAGCGAACGGTTCCGATCACTGGCTCTGTCCGCCTACGAAAACCGATTTGACGCGGAGAGCCAAACGCAGTTCTCCGCCGTCACCGTCCGCCTGACGGAGAAACTGTCCTATCTCGCGTTTCGCGGGACGGACACGACCCTCGTCGGCTGGAAGGAGAATTTTAATATGGCGTTTCTCTGCCCCGTTCCCTCGCAGCGGAAGGCGGCGGACTATCTCGCGCGTGCCGCAAAGAAGAAGGGCAGGCTGATCTTAGGAGGTCACTCCAAGGGCGGCAATCTCGCGGTCTATGCCGCAGCGATGTGCGAGCCGTCGGTGCGGGAGCGAATCGATGCGGTCTATAACTACGACGGTCCCGGCTTTGAGGCAAGCGTGCTGCATAGTGAGGGCTACCGGCAGATTCTCCCGCGCGTGCATACCTTTGTGCCGCAGTCGAGCATCGTCGGAATGCTGCTCGAGCATGGGGAGAAGATCACCGTGGTACACAGCACCCGCACAAACGGCATTCAGCAGCACGATGTTTGCTCTTGGGAGGTTCAGCCGCGCGGTTTCCTATGTATGGAGGAGACGACGAGCAGCAGCCGCTTCATTGACGCGACGGTGAGCGCGTGGCTTTCGGAGATTGACTATGCGCAGCGGAAATGCGTCATTGACACGGTGTACGGGGCGCTGGAGGAAACCAATGCACAGACCCTACAGGAGCTGAACGAGCGGCGGTTCGCGGCGCTGAAGGCGGTGCTCAGAGCCGTGCGGCATTTTGACGAGGAGACGAAACATGCGGTGACGCAGACGCTCCGCCTGCTGATACGCAGCGTCCAAAAGGAGCTGCCGACCCTCCGCCGCAAGAATAACTGAGAACGGATGTAGGGCGGGGACATGTCCCCGCCGGTGCAGGAACTACCGAGTGCGTACAAACTTACAGCTTGAGATTGCCACGTCGCTGCGCTCCTCGCAATGACAAAGGGGGGTACCTTTGCTGTCATTGCGAGGCGCTTGCGCCGTGGTAGCGCAGCCGTTCGCGAGGAACGAGCGTTACGGATGCGGCATACTCCTTGCGGGTGCAATCTTGTGTAGGAACTACTAACTGCGTACAGATTTGCTTGTTTGTGCTGTCTGCCGCTTCGCGGTCTTAGGGGACATGTCCCCGCCCTACAGCGGTTTTTGCAATGATGGAAAAGCTACAGCGTCAGACCGAGGGCGAGGATGCCGAGGTTCTTTTCGTAGATCGTCGGAAACTGCGAGAGCGGCAGCGGGCTGACGCCGAGACCGACCTCGATGGTATAGCCCGGGCGGTTGAAATCCTGAATAAACCAATCCTTATAGCCCGCGAAGCCCGATGCGAAGGGGGTATCCTCCAATGCGTAGCCGCTGACGCGGGCAAATTCTTCGCCGATTGCCTGCGCGTCGGGTGGGTTGTAATCGAGGAATTTCCAATAAATGACCTCGCCTTGCGTATGATAAGAGAGCGTCAGACGCGGGTTGACCTGCTTGGTCAGGCTTGCCATTGCCGCCGTCTCCGGCTGATCGAGGGGCGTGAAGCCGACAAAATCACGCGGCGCGGGGCGCGTAAAGCCAAGGGCAAATTTATTCTCCATGGCCTGCTCCCAGCCTGCGGGATAGTTCAGATTCAAATCTACCCCGCGCAGATTGGCTTTCCAGCCGTCCGGGAACGGGATTGACGGGAAAAAGGCGGCAATCAGCTCCGCAGCTTCGTATGCCTCGGTGCCCGGTTCAATGGCACCTGTGACGAGGTCAACACCGTCGGGGTTGACCATCGGGACAAGATAAAGCTGCGTGCTGCGGAACAGTGTCGCTGCGTCCAGCTCGAAAATCGTGCCGCCGGTGGCGATTGCCTCGGCGTATTCCTCTAAAAAGTGCATTAGGACAGGCGTGGTGATCCACTCGTTTGCGTGGTGTGACGCGTTATAAAGTAAGGAACGCTGCCCATTGCCCAGCTTGAGCAGCGTCACGGGTCTTCCGTAAGCGGTCGTGGCGATGGTGCGGCGGGAGATGAAGGGATAGCGCGCGGTCAAGCCACGAACGCAGACATCCAACAGCTCCGAGGTAAAGGGCAGATCGGTGGGCACGACGGGAAAGCCAAAGGGCACGATCAGGTACTGCCCCACCCGCAGACGCCGCGGGTCCTGCGCCGGGTTGGCGGTCAAAATGGCGCGGACGGTTGTACCGTACTGCCGCGCGATTTTATAATATGTGTCATTCGGTTGCACCATGTAGCGTTCATAGCCCAAAAGGTAGGGCGCAAGGCGCTGCATGGTCAAAATATCCTCCCGTCCCGATGGGAAAAGCCCCTCCCGGGACTGAAACTCCTTCAAATTTTCCGCAGCTGCGCGGCGCAGGGCAAGCTCCGTCAGACTCAAAATAATCCCCTCCCACAGAGCTATATGCGGGAGGGGATTAAAATATGCTGCTCTTTTTCACAAGAGAGCGCTCCGTGCAGAGCATCTCCGTAGGCCGGGGACATGTCCCGCCGCGTGCAGGAGCTACCGAGTGCGTACAAATTTACAGCTTGAGATTGCCACGTCGCTGCGCTCCTCGCAATGACAAAAGGGGGTGCCTTTTCTGTCATTGCGAGGCGCTTGCGCCGTGGCAATCTTGTGTAGGAACTACTAACTGCGTACAGATTTGTTTGCCCGTACCGTCTGCCGCTTCGCGGACGGCTGGGACATGTCCCAGCCCTACAGCCGTTGTACGAAACGATTATTGCAGCTGCATCAGTTCGCCGAGGTATTGGTAGGCGGTGAGGAGCTTTTCTAAGTGGTAGTTCATGACGATGGTGTCGTGCCGGGTGCATTTCCTTGCGGGAATGCCGGCTTCGGGAAGCTCCATGCCAAGCTCCTGCATGACGGCGGCATTTTCCATTGCCAAATCGCCGAGGGAGTCCATACCGCAGATTGCCTCTAACTCCTGCAGCATACGCTCCGCCAGACGGTAGCAGCCCCGCAAGGGCGCCTCCTCATCCTTCTTTCGGTGGAAAAAGCGCTGGGAATGGTACAGCGTCAGCTCGCGGTCAATGCGGCGCAGCAGCTCCACGCAGGGCTGCAGGTCGGGGAATTGCTCCTGCACGACGATTTTCTCCAGCGCCTTCGGCAGCAGCTCACGCAATTGTGTCAGCAGGGACAGAATGCGTTTTTTGTTATTATAGGGGCGAATGGTGACATTGACCAGCAGGGCGATGCCCACGCCCACCGAGGTGTCCCGCAGGCGGAACAGGGAATCCCGCAGAATATCATCCGTCGGCGTTAAGCAGGCGGAGAGAAAGATGATGCACGAGAGGGATGCGGTAAAGGGCAGCTTCATCGAAATGCACAGGACGATGAGCAGCAGCACGCCGAGACCCGCCAGCCACGCGGGGGTAGCGCCGGGGAACAGCAGGACGGACACATAGCCGAACACCGTGCCCGCAAGAACGCCGACAAGCTGGGTCAGACCCTGCATCAGCGATTTGGAGAAAGTCGTATCCATTGCGATGAGCGCGCCGAAAGCGGCGTAGAACACCGAGAGGGAATCCGTCACAAACTGCCGCACCAGCATGACAGAGAGCGTGACGGCAAGGGCGGTTTTCATCACGCGCAGCCCGAAGGGATGAAATTTGGTCTTTGTTTTCAAGACACAGCCTCCTTTCTCGGATATGAGTATAGCAGAATGCAGCCGTTTTGCAAGCGTTTGGGGAAATTTTGCTATACATTTTTGCGTTTCGTGGTAAAATGAAACACAAGGAGTTGAGAAGTATGTCGATTCGAGCTGCAACCGAGGCAGATGTGCCCGCCATGCTGTCAATCTATGACGAATTCGTCCGCAATACGGCGGTGAGCTTTGAGTATGAAACGCCGAGCCGGGAGGAATTCACCTTACGTCTGCGGGAACATATCGCGGTCTATCCGTGGCTGGTGTATGAGGAGAAGGGTGCCGTTTTGGGTTATGCCTACGCAGGCCGTGCCTTTGAACGGGCGGCGTATGCGTGGAATGCCGAGATCTCCTGTTATCTTGCCCCATGCGCCCGCAGAAGGGGAATCGGACGGCAGCTCTACGGGCGGATTGAGGAGATTTTGCGAAATATGGGCGTGCGCAAGGTCTTCGCTGTTATTACCTCTGCCAATGCGCCCTCCGTGGCGTTTCATCATGCCCTCGGCTACCGTGACGCGGCGCGGTTTTCCAATGTCGGCTACAAGCACGGCGGGTGGTACGACGTTTTGTGGCTGGAAAAACAGCTCTGCCCCCTTGGTACGCCGGAAGCGTTTCCGACACCTTGGAAATAAACATTTGATTATTTTCTAAATATTTATTTAGATTTTCTGTTGACAAACGCGCTGCGCTGTGGTATGATGGAGCCACAAAAGAGCGGGAGGGAACGGCTATGACGCAGCGGGAACGGCAGATTTTGCAGTGGATCGAGGCAGATCCCATGATCTCGCAGGAGCAACTGGCGGAGAAAGCGGGTATCACGCGTTCCTCCGTCGCGGTGCATATCTCCAATCTGATGAAAAAAGGCTATATCGCGGGGAAGGGCTATGTACTCCGCTCGGGAACCTACGCTGTCGTGGTCGGCGGCGTGAATATGGACATCGGCGGACGCTCCTTTGCGCCGCTGGTCGCGAAGGATTCCAATCCCGGCAAGGTGCGCATGAGTCTTGGCGGCGTCGGGCGCAATATTGCCCATAACATGAGCCTGCTGGGCGTGGACGTCCGTTTTCTGACGGCGTTCGGTGACGATCTCTACGCCCAACGTATCGCCGCCTCCTGCGGGGAGCTGGGCATCGACATCAGCCATGCGCTTTCCGTTCCCGGGGGCGCGACACCGACCTATCTGTTCCTGAACGACTGCGACGGCGACATGGCGCTGGCGCTCTCCGACATGGAGATCTGCGACCGGATCACCCCGAGTTATCTTGCGGCGAATCTCTCCCTGTTGAATAACGCCCAGCTCATCGTGACGGACACGAACATTCCGGCGGAGTCCCTGCGCTATCTTGCGGAGCATTGCACGGCGCCGATTTTTGCCGATCCCGTCTCCACGGCAAAGGCGGTAAAGCTCAAGCCGATCCTCGGAAAGCTCCATACGCTCAAGCCCAACCGGATCGAGGCGGAGCTGCTCTCGGGCATCAAGATCACGGACGAGGAGAGCCTGCGTCTTGCGGCACAGACCCTTTTGGACACGGGCTTACACCGCGTGTTTATCTCCCTCGGCACCGACGGTGTGCTTGCCGCGGACCGAAAGGAGCTGCGGCTTGTGCCCTGCTGCAAGGCGACCATGCGCAACGCCACCGGCGCGGGAGACGCGTTTATGGCGGCGCTGGCGTGGGCGTATTTGGAGGGAACCGATTTGGAGGTCACCGCCTCCGCAGCGGCGGCGGCAGCGGCGATTGCCGTCGAGAGCTTTGAAACCATCAATCCTGCGCTTTCGGCATCTGCCGTCAGAGAGCGCATTTCAAATCAATAAAATTAATTTTTGGAGGAATTCATCATGCTGAACAAGTATTTGGACATCAAGCCCGAGGTCGCTGAGGCACTTGCTGCCGGAAAGCCCGTCGTCGCACTCGAATCGACCATCATCTCCCACGGCATGCCCTATCCGCAGAACGTTGAGACTGCGCTGGCAGTTGAGAAGATCATCCGCGAGAATGGCGCGGTTCCCGCGACCATCGCCATCATCGGCGGCAGACTCAAGGCGGGTCTGACCGAGGAGGAAATCGAATACTTCGGCAAGAAGGGTACCGCCATTGCCAAGGCGTCCCGCCGCGACCTCGCGGTGCTGTGCGCCCGGGGCGAGGACGGCGCGACCACCGTTACCACCACGATGATCATTGCCCACATGGCAGGCATCAAGGTCTTTGCCACCGGCGGCATCGGCGGCGTGCATCGCGGCGCGGAGACGACGATGGATATCTCCGCTGACCTCGAAGAGCTTGCCTCCACTCCCGTCATGGTCGTCTGCGCCGGCGCGAAGTCCATTCTCGACCTCGGTCTGACGCTGGAATATCTCGAGACCCATGGTGTCCCCGTCATCGGCTACGGCACCAAGGAGCTGCCCGCGTTCTACACCCGTCACTCCGGCTTCAGCGTGGACTATGAGATCGACACCCCCGAGGAACTGGCGAAGGCGTTCAAGACGCAGCATGAGCTGGGTCTGCGGGGCGGCATGCTCGTGACCAACCCCATCCCCGAGGAATACTCCATGGATGCTGCCGTCATCAACGGCGCAATCGACGAAGCCATTCGCGAGGCACAGGAGCAGGGCATCCACGGCAAGGAGACCACCCCCTTCCTGCTGGCAAAGGTCAAGGATCTGACCGGCGGCAACAGCTTGGATGCCAACATTCAGCTCGTCTTCAACAACGCCCGCCTTGCCGCAAAAACCGCAAAGGCATATTGCGAGGCGTAATTCTTCCAAATACACCGACCTCCGAGAATATCTCGGAGGTCGCAGACTGTCAAGAAACTACAGTTTTGTCATTGCGAGACCCCGAAGGGGTCGTGGCAATCTCGCAGAAT
>JBJFGB010000043.1:15937-20030 GCA_051892295.1 Faecousia sp.
AACTACAGTTTTGTCATTGCGAGACCCCGAAGGGGTCGTGGCAATCTCGCAGAATCATTTAGCATTTCGTCTATATTCCGGCGAATACGAAACTTTTTTTATTAGATTGCCACGTCGCTTCGCTCCTCGCAATCCACATGCGAAAAACGCACCGCGATAAACGAAACAGCCCCGGTAGTGCGTGGACATGTCCCAGCCCTACAGACGTTGGATGAGACCTTCGCGGGGAGGGGGGTTCCCTGCTCTACAGGGTGGTTGCGGCGTTGCATTTTGGGAGGGATTGTGCTATAGTAGTGCCGAAGAAATTGTTTTTTTGGCGAAAGGAGTGCAAAATTCTGTGACACAGGTTCTCAGTGTTATTTTTCTTCCCTTTCTCGGAACGGTGCTCGGCGCGGCGTGCGTCTTTTTCCTCAAGGGGCAGATGCACCTTGGGGTACAGCGCGGTTTGACCGGATTTGCCGCAGGCGTGATGGTCGCAGCTTCCATTTGGAGCCTGATTATTCCTGCCATGGAGCAGTCGGAGCAGATGGGAAAGCTGGCGTTTCTGCCTGCGTTGATTGGCGTATGGATCGGCTTTTTGTTCCTGCTGGTGCTTGACCATGTCGTGCCGCATCTGCATATCAACAGCGACTGCCCCGAGGGAAGCGCCTGCAATTTGGGCAAAAGCTCCATGATGGTGCTTGCCGTGGCGCTGCACAATCTGCCCGAGGGTATGGCGGTTGGCGTGGTTGCGGCGGGCTGGCTCCGTGGAGATGCGAGCATTTCCGCTGCGGCGGCAGTGGCGCTGTCGCTCGGCATTGCCATACAGAATCTTCCCGAGGGCGCAATTATTTCCATGCCGCTCAAGAGCAACGGAATGCGGCGGGGCAAGGCGTTCGGTTACGGCGTCCTCTCCGGCGTGATTGAGCCCATCGGCGCGGGACTGACCATTGCGCTGGCAAGCCTCGTGGTGCCGATTCTGCCCTATGTGCTCGGCTTCGCGGCGGGCGCGATGCTGTATGTTGTCGTGGAGGAGCTGGTTCCCGAGATGTCCGAGGGGGAGCATTCCCACATCGGCACAATCTTCTTTGCCCTCGGCTTTACTTTAATGATGGTTTTGGATGTCGCTTTGGGATAACGGTTTCCGAGCCTACGCTGAGGGTGCGTTTTATCGTCGTAGGGCACGACCACCGGGCGTGCCGTCCGCGAAGCGGCAGATGGTACGGGAAAACAGGTTTGTACGCAGTCGGTAGTTCCTGCACCGGCGCGCCGGGGTCGTCGCGCCCTACGTTGAGGGTGCGTTTTACCGTCGTAGGGCACGACGACTCGGCGTGCCGTCCGCGAAGCGGCAGACGGTACGGGAAAACAGGTTTGTACGCAGTCGGTAGTTCCTGCACCGGCGCGCCGGGGTCGTCGCGCCCTACGTTGAGGGTGCGTTTTACCGCCGTCGCGGTCTACGGTGAGATGCTGCCGATTTCTACATAAAACAAATCAGTATCCGGGATGCCGAATACTGATTTGTTTTTTATATTCTGTCTTTGATGAGAAGCAGCTCTCCCTTGGCGACGGAGACCTCCGCGATTTTTCCGGGGAGGACTTCATTGCTGACGCCGTACTGGTAATCACATTGGATCGCGGCGTTTTCCAAGGGGTATTTGGCGTTTTTGATCGTGATTCCCTCCGCCGTGCCGCTGATGTTCAGCAGGGAAAAGAAGGGGTAGCGCGGCGGGATCTGCACCGCTGCTTTTGAAACAATCTCCAGCTCCGAATAATCGTCCACCGCCAGGGCGGATTTTCCCTGATGATGGAGCCAGAGCAGGGCGGACACGTTTGCCAGCGTATGGTCTAAGCGCCCGCCGATCACACCGACCAGCAGGAAATCGCAGAAACCACGCTCCACTGCTGTTTTCATTGCGAAGACCGTGTCCGTATCGTCCTTTTCGCAGGGGAGGACGATGGTCTCCACGGGCAGATGCGGATTCGCGTGGGAATCAAAATCTCCGACGATCAAATCGGGCGCGGCGTTCAGCCCCTCCATGTGCCGCAAGCCGCTGTCACAGAAAAGGAAAAAGTCGCCGCTACGGAGGTATTGCCGGATGGTGGGATAGTCCCGAATCTCCGCGCCGCCGACGATGACGCACCGTCTCATGACCTTGCGCTCCGAGAGAGCTTCTTCGTGACCATGTGTACCGCGACGCAGAGCAGGATCGTGATGAGCATATCGGGCAGGGTGTTGCCGACGACGATGTCCACGCGCATGAGCAGACGGTAGGCGACAAAGCCCACCAGCCAGATAATCAGATTTTTGATGTCAAATGCCCGCTTGCAGGGGTCTTTCTTTAAAAGGAAGAAGTCCGCAATTTGAATCGCAATCATCGGGGCGAACACCGAACCGATCAAGTAGAGGAAATCGGTGATATCGTACAGGGGCAGGGTGACGGCACCCACAATGCCAATCACGGTCACCCCGACGGCAATCCACTTGCCGTTGATCTTCGACCAGATGGATTCGCTGGAAATGCCTGCGGAGTAGGCGTCCAAGAAGGTGGTTGTGACGGTGGAGAAGACGACAATCAGAAGACCCGCAACGCCGAGACCCGCTTTCAGCATAATCTGCGCGATATCCGATTCGGCGGTGAAAATCGCCGCGCCCATGCCGATCACATACATCCAGCAGCTCACAATGCCGTAGACCACGGCGCTGACGGCGGTCGCCTTGAAGGGCTTTTCCGCGTCTCTTGTATAATCGCTGATGAGGGGCAGCCAAGAAAGGGGCATTGCGACGGACAGCTCCACCGCCGCGCCGAAGGTCATGTCATCGCCCACGACGCTCTGCATGGTGCCCTTTCCGAAGATCACAAAGCTCAAGACAATCGTGAGAATAAAGAGCGCTGCCATTGCGACGGTGTTCACCTTGCCGAGGTTTTGAATGCCGATCAGCACCCAGAGAATGATTAGCGCGCCGATGACGATGCACCAGATCCAATTGCCGATGTCCCAAATGCCGTTTGCGGCAAGTGCGCCGTCATAGATCATGATGGCGGTCCAGCCGACAAGCTGGATGACATTGAGAATGGAGAAGAGCAGACCGCCCTTGCCGCCAAAGCTCATTTTTGCCGTTTCCATTGCGCTCTTGCGAACCTTGCCGCCAATCAGACCGGCGAGGAACAGCATAACGCAGCCGATGACATGCCCGAGGAGAATCGCAAGCAGACCCTTGGTAAAGCCGAGGGGGGCGAAATAAGTACCGGTCACAATCTCCGCAATCGACACGCCCGCGCCGAACCAGATCAGACCGTTTTCAAATACGGAGGTGCGTTTTTCTTTCATTTCAGTTTGCCTCCTTTGCAAATTCCCCTTGCAGGGCAAAGGCGTGGTTCATGGGCCCGGCGCCCTGCCCCAAATCGAGCATGGCGGAAAGTGCGCCGGAGATATAGTCCTTGGCTCTCTGTACGGAGGCTTCCAAATCAAAGCCCTTTGCGAGATTGGAGGCGATGGCGGAGGAGAGGGTGCAGCCGGTGCCGTGGGTGTTCGGGTTGTCGATGCGTCTGCCGCGGAACCATTGCAGTTCTCCCTTTGCATAGAGCAGGTCGTTTGCGTCGTTGACATTGTGACCGCCCTTGAGCAAAACCGCGCAGCCGTAGGTGTCGCCAATCTGTTTGGCGGCTTTTGTCATGTCCTCCTCGGTTTGAATGGGCATGCCGGAGAGAATCTCTCCCTCGGGAATGTTCGGCGTGATGACCGCAGCCAAAGGAAGAAGCTCCCGCTGCAGCGTGTCGAGCGCGTCGGCTTCCAGCAGGCAGGCACCGGAGGTGGCGACCATCACCGGGTCTACCACGATGTTGTCCGCCTGATAGTAACGGAGCCGTTCTGCGATGGTTTCAATCAGCTTTGCGCCGGAAACCATGCCGATCTTCACCGCGTCCGGCCGGATGTCGGTAAAGATCATGTCGATTTGCTGCTTTAGGAACGCCGGAGTTACCTCCATAATCCCTGTCACGCCGGTGGTGTTCTGCGCCGTCAGTGCGGTAATCGCACTCATGGCATAAACACCGTTCATGGTCATCGTTTTCAGATCGGCCTGAATACCGGCGCCTCCGCTGCAATCACTGCC
>JBJFGB010000044.1:0-19901 GCA_051892295.1 Faecousia sp.
ACCTTGTAATCGGTGCCCATATGGCGCTTGATGGACGCGACGGTGCGGTCGGCATTCGTGACCGCCTGACGCTTTGCGACCTGTCCGACCATGCGCTCGCCGGTCTTGGAGAACGCAACGACGGACGGCGTGGTGCGATTGCCCTCGGCATTCGCAATGACAACAGGCTCGCCGCCTTCCATAACGGCGACGCAAGAGTTGGTTGTACCAAGATCAATACCAATGATTTTTCCCATGATGAAATCCTCCTATATCAAAGTGAATATTTTACAAATGTTTGTTTTGGCTGTTTGCTGTCAATTCCTGTCATTGCGAGCCGAGGAACGAGGCGTGGCAATCTCCGGCTGTAGGTTTGTACGCAGCCGGTGCTTCCTGCACGAGATTGCCACGGGCGCGTAGCGCCCTCGCAATGACAAAATCGAAGTGTTTGCCGTTAGTTGGCGACTTTGACCATCGCGAATCTTATGACCTTCTCGCCCATGATGAAGCCGGTTTGGAAGACCTCCGCGATGACGTTTTCGCCGAGGCTCTCGTCCTCGATGTGCATCACGGCGTTATGCCGCTGCGGGTCGAAGGGTTCGCCGGCTGCGCCGAATGCCGTAATGCCGATGCCGTTCAGAATTTTGATTAGCTCGTTCATCGTCATCTCGACGCCCTTTTTATATGCCTCGTCCGCCGTCTCATTCTTGAGGGCGCGCTCTAAGTTATCGTACACGGAGAGGAACTTCTTCGCGGTGTCCGCGACCGCGTCCTGATAGATGCTGTCCTTCTCCCGCTGGGTGCGCTTGCGGAAGTTATCATATTCCGCCGCCAAACGCAGATACTGTTCATGCTCCTTTGCCTGCGCCTCCTTCGCCTTTTCCAGCTCGGTCGGCTCGGCTTTTTTCTTTTTCTCTGCCTTTTCCGCCTTCTCGGACTTCTCAGGCGTGTTTTCCTGTTTGTCCGTCTGCGCGGCAGATTCGGTATGTTCTGCGGTTTCCTCTACGGTCGGTTCCGTCTGTTCCGCCGTTTCGGGCTGCTTTTCTTCTTTCGTCTTAGACAATCCTTATTCCTCCTTCTTCGCCTCGGGCAGCTCGGACTTTCCGAACATCCGTCCCAGCCCCTCGGCAAAGTAGCTTAATCTCGCGGTGATTTGGGCGTAATCCATACGCTGCGGTCCGACCACGCCGATCATGCCCTGCATCCCGTCGCCGATGTCGAAGCGCGTCATCACAACAGAGGTATCCTTCAACTCCTGCGCGACATTCTCCGGCCCGACCAGAATTTGCACCGGGCTATTGTTGTCCAGCTTGGCGGGCAGATTGGAGATTGTCTCCTCATCCAGCGCGCCCAGCACCTCCTGCGCCTTTGCAAGGTCTTGGTACTCGGGCTGACCCAGCAGACGGTTCTGACCCGTCACATAAACCTCGCCCCGGCGGCAATCCTCCAACAGGTGCGTCGTGAAATCCACGATGATCGGCACCAGTCCCGCCGCCGCGCCCGCGCTTCTGCTCACGCGATCCAAGGTCTCCGGCGTGAACCGCTCCACGGGAAGCTCCGTCAGACTCGCGTTCAGCACGGCGGACAGGAGCTTTAAGTCCTGCTCCGTCACGCTCAGCGGCAGCTTGATGAGCTTATTGCGCACCGTCTCATCCGTCATCATCACGACCAGGATGAAGCTGCCCCGGTCGGCGGGGAGGATCTCAAAGCGCCGCACCATCACGCTCTGGGTATGGGCGGTCATGGCGTAGGCGGGGAGATTCGTGAGCTGGGAGACAAGCTTGCCGACCTGACTCATCGCCCGGTCGAATTCCTGCATCCGAAGCTCCATCGCCTGATTGATGGACTGCGTCTCGTCTACCGACAGGCGGTAGTCCTGCATCAGGCGGTCGATGTAAAACCGATATCCCGCAGGGCTGGGCACGCGCCCCGCCGAGGTGTGCGGCTGCTCCAAAAAGCCCATGCTCGTCAGCTCCGCCATCTCGTTGCGGATCGTCGCGGAGGAGAAGTCCATGTCCGGCAGCGCGGCAATGGTCTTTGACCCCACCGGCTCGGCGCTGCGGATGTAAAGATCGACGATTGCTTTTAAGATCTTCTGTTTTCGCTCGGACAGCTCCATCCCTTTGACCTCCCTGCGTTTGATCTCTTAGCACTCCATCTTCCCGAGTGCTAAGCTAACTATACAACCCGAATTTTGGTTTGTCAATAGCCGAAATGAAATATTTTGTGAATTATTTGTGACCGGCGTGAAGAATGGGCTAAGGACTAAGGGTGAATGGTGAATGACTTATGAGCGCTCCGCGCGAATTTTGAATTGTGCGAAGCACACCTCAGTCATTCACCCTTAGCTCTTAGTCCTTAGTCGAATTAGATTGCCGCGTCGCTGCGCTCCTCGCAATGACACGGTCGGGCGTGCAGCGATTTTGCGTTTTGCCTCTTTTCAAGGGGGAAAGTCTATGGTATAATATTAAGTATATGATTCGCAAAGGAGCCGTTCTCTATGCACCAGCCGAAGGAAAACGGTCTGTCCCTGCACGGGCATGACCACGAACATGAGCATTCGCACCCCCACGTCCACGCCAACAAAAAAGCGGTTGCCAACCGTCTCGCCCGCGCCATCGGACATTTGGACAAGGTCAAGCGCATGGTCGAGGAGGACTGCGACTGCTCCGAGGTGCTCATCCAGCTCGCCGCCGTCCGCGCCGCCATTGACAACGCCGGAAAAGAGATTTTAAAAGAGCATATCACACATTGCATCGTGGACGCCGTCGAAGAAGGCGACGACACCGCCATTTATGACCTCTGCGACGCAATTGACAAGTTTATGAAGTAAGGTGAAGCCCATGACCGACTTGCAGCACATCCGCAATTTCTCCATCATCGCCCACATTGACCACGGAAAGTCCACCCTTGCCGACCGTCTGCTGGAAGAGTGCCACACGATTGACAAGCGCGAGATGGAAAATCAAATTTTAGATTCCATGGACTTAGAACGCGAGCGCGGCATCACGATCAAAGCCCGCGCCGTCAAGCTCAACTATACCGCCGACGACGGCGTGACGTATACCCTCAACCTCATCGACACCCCGGGACATGTGGACTTCAACTACGAGGTCTCCCGCTCGCTCGCCGCGTGCGAAGGCGCGGTGCTGGTGGTGGACGCGTCCCAGGGCATCGAAGCTCAGACCCTCGCCAACACCTACCTCGCGGTGGACGCGGGGTTGGAGGTCGTGCCGGTCATCAACAAGATTGACCTGCCCGCCGCCCGTCCGCAGGAGGTCAAGCAGGAGATTGAGGAGGTCATCGGGCTGCCCGCGATGGACGCGCCCGAAATCTCCGCGAAAAACGGCATCAACATCCACGCCGTCCTGGAGGAGATTGTCCACGGCATTCCCGCGCCCACCGGCGACCGCGAGGCGCCCGTGCAGGCGTTGATCTTCGACAGCCAATATGACTCCTACCGCGGCGTTATTGTCTATCTCCGCGTGAAAAACGGCGTTCTGCGCCCCGGCATGGACATCCGCATGATAGCGACGGGCGCGGAATACAAGATCGTCGAGGTCGGCACCCTCCACCCCACGGGCATGACCCCCACCGACAGCCTCGGCGCGGGCGAGGTCGGCTATCTGACTGCCTCGATCAAGACCGTTGCGGACACCCGGGTGGGCGACACCATCACCGAAGCCGCGCGCCCGTGCGCGGAGCCGCTGCCGGGCTATCAATCCGTGCAGCCGATGGTCTATTCCGGCGTCTACCCCGCAGACGGCAGCAAATACGGCGACCTGCGCGACGCGCTGGAAAAGCTAAAGCTTAACGACGCCTCCATGTCCTACACGCAGGAGAATTCCATTGCCCTCGGCTTCGGCTTCCGCTGCGGCTTCTTGGGGCTGCTGCACATGGAGATCATCATGGAGCGCTTGGAGCGGGAATATAATCTCGACCTCATCACCACCGCGCCCAACGTCGTCTACCGCGTGACCAAGACCAACGGCGAGGTCGTGGAAATCTACACCCCGCTGAACTACCCCGATCCCGCCGAAATTCAGCTCAGCGAGGAGCCCTTCGTCAAGGCGAGCATCATCACGCCGCCGGAGTATGTCGGCAACATCATGGAGCTGTGCCAGCAGCGGCGGGGCGAATACCGGGACATGACCTATCTCGACAAGAGCCGCGTGGAGCTGCGCTATTTCATGCCCCTCAACGAGATCATCTATGACTTTTTTGACGCCCTCAAGTCCCGCACCCGCGGCTATGGCTCGCTGGACTATGAATTGGACGGCTACCGTCCGTCGCGTTTGGTCAAGCTGGATATTCTTCTGAATGGTGAGATTGTGGACGCCCTCTCCTTCATCCTGTTCGCGGACAACGCCTACGCCCGCGCCAGAAAAATCTGCGAAAAGCTGAAGGAGAATATTCCGCGCCAGATGTTTGAGATTCCCGTGCAGGCGGCGGTGGGCGGCAAGATCATTGCCCGGGAGACGATTAAGGCGCTGCGCAAGGACGTGCTCGCCAAGTGCTACGGCGGCGACATCACGCGCAAGAAGAAGCTCCTGGAAAAGCAAAAGGAGGGCAAGAAGCGTATGCGCACCTTCGGCACGGTTTCCGTCCCGTCGGAGGCGTTCATGGCGGTTCTGAAAATGGACGAATGAAAACAGTCACGATCTATACCGACGGCGCGTGCTCCGGCAACCCGGGCCCCGGCGGCTGGGGCGCCATCTTGGAATGGAACGGCGTGGAGAAGGAGCTTTCCGGCGGCGAAACGCACACCACCAACAACCGCATGGAGCTGACAGGCGTGATCTGTGCCCTCGGCAAGCTCAAGGAGCCGTGCCGCGTGGAGCTTTACACGGACTCCAAATACGTCTGCGACGCAGTCATGAAGCGCTGGGTCTACGGCTGGAAGGCTAAGGGCTGGGTCAAGGCGGATAAGAAGCCCGCTTTGAACGTCGATCTCTGGGAGCAGCTTCTGCCGCTGCTGGAATATCATGACGTGCATTGGCACTGGGTCAAGGGACACGCCGAGAACGCCAAAAACAACCGCTGCGACGCCCTCGCCGTGGCGCAGAGTAAGAAATTTGCGACTTTGTAGACATGCAGCTCTTATGTGTGGTATGAATGCCTGCACGAGATTGCCACGACCAGTGTGCGCACTGGTCTCGCAATGACAAATTAGGGTAGCCTTTCCGTGTCATTGCGAGGAGCGCAGCGACGTGGCAGTCCTGTGTGGACGCTACCGACTGCATACAAATTTGCTCATTTGTATCGTCTGCCGCTGCGCGGTCGGCACGCCCAGTGGTCGTGCCCTACGGTCGTTGGCTGTACCCTCGCCGTAGGGCGCGACGACCCCGGCGCGCCGGTGCAGGAACTACCAGATGCATACAAATTTACCGGTTTGTACCGTCTGCCGCTGCGCGGTCGGCTTGGACATGTCCCATGCCTACAATGAATAATGAAATCAATTCGAAACGGGTGATATCATGTTTTATCTTCTTCTCGTTCTTTTTGCGGGGGGGATTGTTGCGCTGGATCAATGGACGAAGGCGCTGGCAATCGCTGCAGATGCAGCAGGCAAACTCCCGTCAAAAAGTATCCTCGGCATTTTTCATATTGCTTTGCTTCCCGAGGGCAACACGGGCGGTATGTGGGGTCTCTTTAAGGGGCAGATGTGGCTATTTATCCTTGTGATGGTACTGTTCCTCGTACTGATTGCCATCATGATTTGGAAAAAATGGGTCACGAAAAAATTTGAATGGCTCTGCCTTGCGGCGATCGCCGGCGGCGGCATCGGCAACATCATCGACCGCCTTGCAAAAGGTGCTGTCACAGATATGATCAAATTTGATTTTATCGAGTTCCCGACCTTCAATGTCGCCGACTGCTTCATTACCTGCGGCTGTATCGCGCTGATGATCTATGTGATCTTTTTTGACCGCGAGAAAAAGCCGAAGACAGACAAACCTGCCGAAGCGGAGTGATTACATGGAACTGACTGCACAGAATGCAGGCGAACGGGTCGATGTTTTTTTGGCGCGGGAGGCTTCCGGGCTGACGCGGAGCGCGGTGCAGCGGCTTTTGGAGCAGGGGCTTGTAACCCTGTGCGGTGCGCCGGTGAAGAAGAACGCCAAGACGGAGGCGGGCGCGGTCTATTGCGTCACGGTGCCGGAGGTGCGCGAGGTTGAGATCACCCCGCAGGAACTTCCGCTTGACATTGTTTTTGAAGACGCGGATGTGCTCGTCATTAACAAGCCGAAAAATATGGTCGTTCACCCTGCGGCGGGGCATTCGGACGGGACGCTGGTCAACGCCCTGCTGCATCACTGCGGTGACTCCCTCTCGGGCATCAACGGCGAAAAGCGTCCCGGTATTGTCCACCGCATCGACAAGGACACGACGGGGCTTCTCATTGTGGCGAAAAACGATTTTGCCCATCAGGCGCTTGCCGAACAGCTCAAGGATCACACCCTGCGCCGCACCTACGAGTGCTTGGTACACGGCGGCTTCAGGGAGGACAGCGGCACCGTAAGCGCTCCCATCGGGCGGCACCCCACCGACCGCAAGAAAATGGCGGTTGTGCAGCAAAACGGGCGCGAGGCGGTGACCCATTGGGAGGTCCTTGCGCGCTACGGGCAGTACACCCATCTGCGCTGCCGATTGGAGACGGGCAGAACGCACCAGATTCGCGTCCATATGGCGTATCTCAATCACCCGATTGTCGGCGATCCCGTCTACGGCACCGGCAGAGCGGAGCTGGGGCTGACCACGCAATGTCTGCACGCGCAGGGGCTGACCTTCCTCCACCCGCGCACCGGCAAGGAGGTTACCGTCACCTGTCCCCTGCCGGACGAATTTCGGGATACTCTGCTGAAATTGCAGCGCATGGGATGATTTTTTCAAGCAGAAATATTTGCAAGCCGGGTGTGGGAACACATAGTGCATACAAGGAAGAGAAAAAGATTGCCACGGCGCAAGCGCCTCGCAATGACAAATAGGGTAGCTTTCTGTGTCATTGCGAGGCGCTTGCGCCGTGGCAATCTCTGTAGAGACTAAGGGCTAAGAGGAAATGCTGAGGGACTGAGGAGTCCCCGCGAGGATTCCAATTGTCGCGCGGAGATGTATTTCATAGGATGTTTATCCGTTTTCCAATTTTCGGACATTTTTCATAAAGTAAAGCACAGTGGTGGCAAGCATCATCAAAATGCCGGAGGCGATAATGACAATCGCTGCGCCGCGTCCGACGCTGATGTTCAAAACATCTGCGGCACCGTCCGCCAGCAGCCCCGAGATGCCGTACGCCGCGACATAGCCGATCTGCGTGAACAGTCCAATCAAGCCCCATGCGCGCCCCTGCAGCGCAGGCGGGATATTGGTACGGAGCAGATAATCAAAGCTTCCGTTTGCAAAGGGCAGCATGGCAAAAAACAGGAAGCCGAACACGCAGATCATCAAAATGCTCTCTTTCAACCCGAACAGGAGCATACAAGTCCCCGCCAAAAACAGGGACAGGCATAACGTCCGCACGAAATGCTTTTTGATTCCGAAAACACCCACCAGCAGGCTGGACACGAGCATTCCGGTGGCGCAGACCGTCTCCGCGATGCCCAGCGTGGTGCTGCTTGCAAAGCTCAGGATCATCGGCTCCGAGAGAATTTGGACGCTGCCCAAGGCAAAGGTCATAAAGAAGGTCATCACGATCAGGGTGATGATTGCGCTTTGTCTCTTGATGATATTCCAGCCTTCTCTGACATCCGCAAAAAAGGAATGCGGTTCTGCGGTTCGGTTGCTTTGCAGCCCTTTTCTCACAATCCCGGTCACTGTCACCGTAACGAAGAAGGTGGATATGTCGATGATCAGCAGCAGCCGGATATCCGCCACGGCAAGCAGCGCTCCCGCCAGCGCGGGGGCGATCAGATATCTCGAGCTGCCCGCCAACGAGATCAGTCCGCTTGCTTTTGTGTACTCCTCTTTGGTCAAAAGATCGGTCACCGTGGCTTTATACGCCGGATCCAGCAGTGCGGAAAACATCGAGCTGATCGTAACGCCCACGCAGATCTGCCACAGCGCAGCCTCTCCCATACACATACAGATTAAAATATAGATCAAGCCGATTGCCGAACAGCCGTCGCCCAGCATCATCATCAGCCTGCGGTCGAAACGATCCGCCAGCACACCCGCAGGCACGCCGAGCACCAGCGCGGGGAGAAACGCCAGCAGTGTCACCAGCGCGGTGCTTGCGGCGCTGCCGGTCTGCTGAAAAACATATACACTGAGTCCAAAGCTGGAAAGTCCGCCGCCGATTGCAGAGACAAACTCCCCCGACCAGAGAAGCAAAAATTTTTTATATCCCTTTGACAGCTTCAATGCATCACTTCCCTTTCCGATTCGGCGCCCCAACGCAGCCCGTTTTGTTATAAGAAATGATGCTATTATACCCGCCTTTGGCGCAGGAGTCAATAGGCAGAAAGGCTGCGAAGTAAGGACGGAGGAAGAGGGAAAGGGGAACAAGCGCGTCGTGCGTATGAAAAAGTCGCAAGGTCTCCCTTCCCTGTCATTGCGAGCCGAGGGACGAGGCGTGGCAATCTCATGCAGGAACGGTCGGCTGTGTACAAGCTTAAAACTGCATAGATTGCCACGTCGCTGCGCTCCTCGCAATGACAAATAGGATCGTCCTTTTGTGTCAACGAACCTGCTCCTTGGTTTCACGAAAAAAATGTCCTTGACAAAGGGTACGCCGCGGCTGGGGTGCGCTTCGCACGGATTTTCATCGGTTGGGCGGGAAAAACGCGGGTTCTTGACGGGCGGGGGAAGCTGTGATATGATGGGGAAAATCAAGCGCCAGAATCGGATCGCAGCAAGGAGGGAATTACTTGACCTTTTACAAATATTGCGGCGCGGGGAACGATTTCGTTTTACTCGAAAATTTTGACCGCGCAATTTCCGAAACGGACTACCCCAAGCTGGCAAAGCAGCTTTGCAGGAGAAAATTTTCCGTCGGCGCGGACGGGCTGATGATCCTTGAGGCAGCCGAACAGGGCGGCGACTGCAAAATGCGCTTTTACAACAACGACGGTTCGACCGCCGAGATGTGCGGCAACGGCGCGCGCTGCATCTGCCGCCACTGCCATGACCGGGGTCTATCCGGTGAGATTCAGCGCATTGAGACGCCTGCCGGGATGGTCGTCGGTACGCGGGTCAGCGAAATCCAATACCGTATTCGTTTGAATTCGCCGAGCGTTGTCAAATTGCAGGAAGTGATTGACGGTCATGTCTGCGATTACCTCGAATTGGGTGAGCCGGGCATCCCGCATTTGGTGATTTCCGCCGATTTGAGCGAAAATCGAGGGAAACTGCGCGAATTTGCCCGTTCCCTGCGCCACGCTGCGGAGCTGCCGCGGGGGGCGAATGTGAATTTATACGAGCTGCTCGGTGAAGATGCGGTGCGGCTTCTGACCTTTGAGCGCGGCGTAGAGGATTTTACCCTTGCCTGCGGAACGGGCACCGGCGCGACGGTGGCGGCACTGACGCTGCGGGGACTGGTCAGCGGCGAGCATGTCCGCGTGGAATGCGAGGGCGGCACGCTATTCGTTGATGTTGCGGTTGGGTCGGACGAGACGCAGATTCACCTTACCGGCGATGCCGTACGCGTTTTTACGGGGACGCTTGCATAACGGATCACTTTCATGTCCCAAATGACTGCGTCAGCGGCAGACGGTAGGGGGCTATTAAAACTAAAACTTTCGTTTCTGAAATGCGAGTCCTTGAGATCTGTAGCAGCACGCCGTAGGGCGCGACGACTCGGCGCGCCGGTGCAGGAACTACCAAATGCGCACAAACTCGTTCGTCTGTACCGTCTGCCGCTTCGCGGACGGCACGCCGAGTCGTCGTGCCCTACGTTCCACCAATGAAGCTACCTTGTAGAGTTTTAGATTTAACGGCATCGTAGGGGCGAATAGACTTGTACGCAATCGGCGGTTCCTGCGTAGGCGCGTCAGGGATGCCACGCGCTACAGGTGCGGTGGTTGATTGGGATCGTGTGCGTGAGATTGCCGCGTCGCCGCGCTCCTCGAATGACATGGAGGGGAAATTTGTGCAAAACCGGTGATTCCTGCACCGGCGGGGACCTGTCCTCTCCTACGATAAAAAACACGGCGCAGGGTGAGCCTGCGTCGTGGTTTTTTATTTCTTTCAGCGTTCGTAGAGTTGGGTCAGGCGGCGAATTTGGGCGGCGAGTTCGGGGGTGCAGGCACCTTTTTCCACGCGCCAGCTCCAGTTATCGGTGCTGAGGGTGCCGGGCAGGTTCATTCTTGCCTCTGCGCCCAATGCCAAATAATCCTGTAGCTGCGCAATGAAGGTATCCGCAACGCTCGCCATGCCCCAACGCAGGATGCCCATGCGGCATTCCTCCCGGGAGTTTACACCGAGATATTCCATGACGTAGGAGATTACCTCGTCCGACTGCCCCTCCAGCCATTGCACCAGCGTCTCGTTGTCATGGGTGCCGCTGTAGCAGATGCAGTTGCGCTCATAGCGGTGCGGGAGGTAGTTGGTCGGCTCACGCGGGTCGAAGGCAAACTCCAGCACCTTCATGCCGGGATAGCCGGAATCCCGCTGCAAACGAATCACGTCCTCCGTCAGGAAGCCCAAGTCCTCCGCGATCAGGCGGAGCTGCGGGAACGCCTCGTGAAGCGCGTGGATGAAGTCATGGTCGGGGCCCTTGACCCAATGTCCGTTCCGCGCCGTGGTATCTCCGTAGGGGACGAACCAATAGCTCTCCAGCCCGCGGAAATGGTCGATGCGGATGACATCGAACAATCTCGAAGCGGCGGCAATGCGGCGCTTCCACCATGCAAAGCCGTCCTGCCGCATTCTGTCCCAATTGTAGAGCGGGTTGCCCCAAAGCTGTCCGTCTGCGGAGAAGTAATCCGGCGGGCAGCCTGCGACGCCGATGGGCGTGCCGTTTTGATTCAACTGGAACAGCTCGGGATTCGCCCACACGTCGCAGGAGTCATAGGGCACATAAATGGGCAGGTCACCGATGATCTGAATGCCTAACCCATGGACATAATTCCGCAGCGCGTCCCACTGGCGGAAGAAGAGAAATTGCAGGAATACGAAGAAATTCACATCCTCTGCAAGGACGGTCGCGTAGGTATCCGTTGCGCCCGGATAACGTAAGCGGATCTCTTCGGGCCAATGCTCCCACGACACCATGCTGCGGCTGCGTTTGACCGCCATGAACAGGGCGTAGTCCTCCAGCCACGGGTTTTCGTTACGGAAGCGGCGGACATCCTCCGCGTAACGATCTCTGCCGCGCTCATAGGCACGATAGAGCAAATCAAAGCGGACGCTGAACTGGAAGCCGTAATCCACGCGCTTTTCATGGCTGCTCCAGTCAATCGCATCAACCTCCTCCTGCAAAAGCAGTCCGTCCGCGATGAGGGTATCCAGGTCAATAAAGTAGGGATTTCCCGCGCAGGTGCTGAACGACTGATAGGGACTGTCGCCGTAGCTGGTGGGCCCGATGGGCAGAATCTGCCAATAACGCTGTCCTGCCGCATGGAGGAAATCCGCGAATTCATACGCCGCCTTGCCCAAGGTACCGATGCCGTAGGGCGAGGGCAGCGAGGAAATGTGCATTAAAATGCCGCTTGCTCTCATTTGTGTATGTCAATCCTTCCGGGAAATTTCGTATTGGTGGTGGTTTTTTTGAAGCCTCTGTCGGGTAGGGGCTTGTCTGCCGCTTCGCGGACGGCGGGGACATGTCCCCGCCCTACAGTCGCTATTCACTGAAGCCCTGCACAGGCGCGTCAGGGATGCCGCGCGCTACAGGCTCGATTGGGACTTCCTGCACACGGGCGGCTGATAGCCGCAGCTACAAGGGGGCAGGGAGGTGCATAACGCTGTCTTGGACGGCAAGCTCGAAGGGAACCTTTTCGTGCTGTGCGGGGCCTTTCTCCTCGAGCGCTTGCAGCAGAAGCGCTACGCCGCGCTGCGCAAGCTGTTCGGCATCCTGCCGGATGGTGGTGAGCTTCGGGATATAATACTCCCCAAGCGCCAGTCCGTCGAAGCCGATGACGGAAATATCCTCCGGCACGCGCAGGCCGCTGTCCCGCAGCGCACGCATCGCGCCGATTGCCATCACGTCCGACATGGCAAAAATCGCCGTCAGCTCCTGCGCGCCCACCAGTCTCTGCGCCGCGGCATAGCCGTCTGCAAAGGAATAGCGCGCGGTAGCACACTGCGCCTCGGAGAGCGTCATACCGTGGGCGGCAAAGGCGCGGCGGCAGCCCTCATAACGCAGCCAGCTTAAGCCGGAATAGATCAGGTCGCCGTTGATGATCCCGATCCTGCGGTGCCCTTGCGCAAACAGGTACTCCACGGCGCACTGCGCGGCGGCAATATCATCCGTCGTGACGGAGGAGAGATTGCGGAAGCCTAACCCGGAGGCATCCGAGGTCAGCAGAACGCCGGGCACGCGGATGCCGCCGAAGCTCTGCGCAAAAAGCTGCGTATCGCCGCCGAGAAAGAGAATGCCCAGCGGCTTTTTCTCCCTACAGCAGCGCAGCGCGTGCTGCACGGCATCGTCACTCTCATCGACATAATCCACCGTCAGCGGATATTGCGTTTCCGTGAGCAGATGCTGGATATGCTCGATCATGTGGGCGAATAATTCGTTCTGCCTGCCCGTGACGACGGCTAATATGCCGTCGCCATGGGACTGGCGCAGTTGCTTTGCGTTGGCATTGAGCTGAAACCCGCTTTTCTCGACATAGGCAAGAATCGTCTGCCTTGCGCGCTCACTGACATTCGGCTGCCCGTTCAAGACACGCGAGATTGTGCCGACGGAGTAACCGGTCGCCTTCGCAAGGTCTTTGATTGTCATAAATCAGCCCTTGACCGCGCCTGCCGCGACACCCTTGATGATGTGCTTCTGGCAGAACAGGTAGACAATGATGATCGGCAGGAGGCTGAACATCATGACCGCCATCGTCGCGCCCATATCGACCGTGCCGTAGCTGCCCTGCAGATACTGCACGTGGATGGGGATGGTCTTATACTTGTTGATATCCAGCACGAGTGCAGGCAGGAGGTAGTCGTTCCAAACCCACATAATTTGCAGGATACCAACAGAAATCAGCGTCGGCTTGAGCATCGGCAGGACGACAAGGAAGAAGGTACGGATGGGTCCGCAGCCGTCGATTGCCGCTGCCTCCTCGATTTCCAAAGGTAAACTCTTGACAAAGCCCGTGAACATGAATACAGAGAGACCCGCGCCGAAACCGAGGTAGATAATGGGGATCGTCCACGGTGTGTTCAGCTTGAGGTTGGTCGCAACCGAGACCAACGGGTACATGACCATCTGGAACGGCACAATCATGGAGAACACACAGGCAAAGTAGAAGATCTTTGCAAAACGGCTGCCCACACGGGAGATGTACCAAGCAGTCATTGAAGTGCACACCAGAATCAGGAACACGGACAGCAGCGTGATGACCAGGCTGTAGCACAGGGACTTAATAAACGGGTAATTACCGAAGGTCGCGCCCTTGACGTAGTTGTCCAAGCCAACAAAGCTGTCGCCGTTGGGCAGGGCAAAGGTATCAGTATTGATGACGCTGTTCGACTTAAAGGAGTTAATCAACACGAGGATGATCGGCAGGATATAGCCAACGCAGACAATCGCAAACAAGATCGTCAGGATCGTACTGCCGACACTGCTTTTCTTTTTTACTTTAACGGCACCGTTCGGCGTAGTAAGGGACGACATTACTGCTGCACCTCCTTCGTTTTGGTTGCACGGAGCTGGATCAGCGCAAGGGCGGCAACGAGGATGAAGAAGATAACTGCCTCTGCCTGTGCCGTGCCAATCCACTTATTGTTGATGTTGTTGGTGTTAAAGATGTGCAGGGCAAGCATTTCCGTTTGCAGAATGCGCGTGCCGGGGAGCTTCGGAGAACCGCCGGTGAGCGCGAAGTTCTGGTCGAAGAGCTTGAAGGAGTTCGTCAACGTCAGGAACATGCAGATTGTGATGGACGGCATGACGTTCGGAATCGTGACGCGCCACAAGGTCTGCCAACGGTTTGCGCCGTCGATCTTTGCCGCCTCAAGCATATCCTCGGGGACAGCTTGCAGACCCGCGATGTAAATGATCATGATATAACCGATCTGCTGCCATGCAACCAGAACGACCAGCGCCCAGAAACCGATATTCGCATTGGTCATATAGCTCGAGCCGAGGATAGCATCAAAAATCAGCTTCCAAATGTAGGCAAGAACGATGCCGCCAATGAGGTTCGGCATAAAGAAGACCGTGCGGAAGATGTTTGAGCCTTTCATCTTCTGCGTCAGCGCATAAGCAAGCGCAAAGGCCAAAACATTGATCAGGATGATGGATACAACCGCATACAGGGCAGTAAAGCCGAATGCATGGCGGAAGCCCTCATCATTAAACGCCTTGACATAGTTGGCAAAGCCGTTCCACGTGAAGTCGATCGGTGAGGAGAAACGGCTGAAGGAGCGGTAAAGTCCAAGCAGGAACGGCCAAATAAAGCCGATGAAGAACGCTGCAAGCGTCGGCAGCACAAAAATCGGGAACGCATACTGCATCGGTCTGCGCAGGAGCTTACTGCTGTGTGCGGCGGGATCGACCTTTGTGCCGAAGGTCAGCATCTGTCCGCGGCGCTTATAATAATAGACAAAGATCGGTGCGGCAACCAGCACCAAGAATGCCAGCACGGCAATCGCGGCAGCAAGCCAGTTAATCGCAGGAGCTGCCGCCCATTCGGCAGCGCCGTAGCCGTCTGTCAGATAACCGGCGTACATGACACGGAGCTGATCCATCGGATACAGCCCGAGCCACTTTGCACCCAGGCAGCCGCCGAGCATTCCGGCAAAAATGGTGTCCATGACGAGCATGGTGATATTGGCGATATAGCCGGATCTCTTTCTGAGCTTTCCGGAGGTGATAAATGCCGCGATCGCACAGAAAAGTCCGAACAACGTAGGAACAATAATGGTCAGGGCAGCCTTGTTCTCAAGCTTTGAGAAATTGAACAGCACAGCAATGCCGAACACAAAGCCGACAACGCCAAGGATGCCGCGGACGATCAGCCATATGGAATAAACAGAGTGAAAGCGGAAAGAACACGAAGTCTTTTCTTCCGGTGCAGTCTTCGTGCTCACCATTTCCTTTTTCATCTGTCATCGCCTCCTTTTCATTTCTTTTTCGTAATTGTGGTTTATGGCGCAGGACGGCGGGAGCATGCCTTTGCCCTACAGAGAAAGCGGTAGGGCAAAGGCATGCCTCCGCCGACACAAAGGTCTTAGCTGAATGAAATTGGGGCGGGCATCCGCCCGCCCCGTTGGTGTACGATATTCAGTTCGGCAGAGGATTAGCCGTTCTGGGCCTCCCACTCGGCTGCCCAACCATCGACGAACGCGGTGACGACATCGTCCCAGGAACCGCCGGCGGTGGAGTAAGACATGAGAGCGTCAACAACACCCTGTCTCCAAGCGTCAACGTTCGGAGTGTAGTTGAATGCCCAAGCGACATTGTACTTGCCTTCCGCAAACAGAGCGTTCGCAGCGTTGAAGAAGACGTTCTCGGAAGCCTTCGCATTCTTGAAGGGGATCGGGCCAAACTGCTCGGCCATCATCTGAGTGCCTTCGTCGGAAGTGACGACCCAGTACAGGAAGTCGAGGGTAGCCTTCTGATCCTCAGCGGAAGCCTTGGCGTTGACAGCCCAGCAGTTCTCAGTGCCGCAGCACAGAGCAGCATTCTCTTCGCCTTCCACGCCGCAGTAGATGGGGATCATGGTGAGGTCTTCTGCATTCATCAGGAAGCCCTTATCCGTGCTGGTCACGAGGTTGCTGTACTCCCAAGAACCATTCTGGAAGAAGACAGCCTTGCCGGTGCCGAATTCAGCCTCAGACTCGTCGCCGGTCTTCGGACCGATCTCTTCGGGAGCGCAGGTGGAGTTGTTGATGTACAGATCCCAAATGTTCTTGAAGTTGTCCAGATAATCAGCGCTGATGGTGGAAACTTCGTTGGAATCAACGCCCTGATAGTACAGAGGCAGGTTTGCCAGGTGGCCGGAGAATCTCCAGGAAGAGGAGCCGTCCAGACCGGCGGAGGAGAAGGCGGAGAAGCCCAGCTCCTCGGAGCGAGCGGTGATGTCCTCAGCGACAGCCTTCAGGGAAGCGAAGTCGGTGATGTCGGCAACCGTGTAGCCGGCCTCAGCCAGCAGAGCGGTGTTGACGATGATGCCGTAAGCTTCGTAGCAGTAGCCTGCGCAGTAGGTGGTGCCGTCCTTCTTCAGGTTGAAGTCCTCAGTGGTCATCTCGTTCAGGAACGCAGTGCCATCGAGGGGGAGGCAATAATCCTGCCAAGTCTCAAGACCGGCCATGTTGCCGCACTGGAACAGGGTGGGAGCGGAGTCCTTGGACATTTCGGCGGTCAGAGTCTCGGAGTACTTGCCGGAAGCGGCGGTGACGACCTTGACGGGCACGCCGGTCTGTGCAGTGTAGAGAGCAGCGAGATCCTGCCAAGCCTGATCAGCTTCGGGCTTGAAGTTCAGGTAGTAGACGGAGCCGGTCGCTGCGGGCTCGTTGTTACCCTCGGTGGTGGGAGCTGCTGTCGTGGTAGCCTGGGTATCGGCACCTTCCGTGGACGGCGTCTCGCTGTCACCGGCGCAGCCGGCAAACAGGCAAGCGACCATCGCAAGGGACAGAAGCAAAGCGATGAGTTTCTTCATTTTCATTCCTCCATAAAATTTAATCGTTATACGATTGATTTGCGAAATTGGAAACGATTCCAATCCCGTCTGAATTCAGTATAGCCTGTTTCGTTTTATTTTGCAATCCTTTTCTGCATCAAAAAAAAAGTTTTCACATTTTAGATAATTTTGTTGGTTGGAATTTGTGCATTTTCACAACTTATCAATGGCGCACGGATTGGAACGGCGGTAGACAGACGGCTCTGCATACATCGCAAGCGCGGTCAGCGAGCGCTTTTACTGCAAAACGGCAGGAACCGGGAAAGGGATTGACTCGGAGCGGGAAATCGTCTATCATAAGAAAAACAGGAGGTGAGCGCATGACGGACGAGGAATATATGGCGCAGGCGCTGGAGCTGGCGCGTGAGGCTGCGGCAGAGGGCGAGGTGCCGGTGGGCTGTGTCATTACCGACGGGGAGCGGATTGTCGGCAGGGGCAGGAATCGGCGCGAGACGGCAAAAAACGCCCTTTCGCACGCCGAACTGGAGGCCATCGACGAGGCTTGCCGCACGCTGGGCGGCTGGCGGCTGTGGCGCTGCACCCTCTATGTCACGCTGGAGCCGTGCCCCATGTGCGCAGGCGCAATCATCAACGCCCGTATCCCCCGCGTGGTCTACGGCGCGCCCGACCAAAAGGCAGGCTCCTGCGGCACGCTGACGGATCTCTTCGCCCTGCCATACAACCACCGCCCGGCAGTGACGGCGGGCGTACTGGAGGAGGCGTCCCGCGCCTGCTTGCAGGATTTCTTCCGCGAGCTGCGGGAAAATCCGAAGGTTAAGACATGGAAAAAGGAACGGTAAACACGCTGTAGGGCGGGGACATGTCCAAGCCGTCCGCGAAGCGGCAGACAGTACAGACGTACAAATCGGTACGCAGTCGGTGGTTCCTGCACGAGATTGCCACGTCGCTGCGCTCCTCGCAATGACACGGAAGGGTTGCCTCATTTGTCATTGCGAGGAGCGCAGCGACGTGGCAATCCAAGGATACACGCGGAAGTTCCTGCACATGGTTTACGCTATGACCCCGCCCTACAGGGGCGATTCGTCAAATTATCCAAATGTGAGTTCGAAAATCTGTGGGAACTGTCAATTCCCTTTCGTTTTTTTACATGCTATGATAATATTACTACGGTAGGCGCGGTTACTCCACATAACAGAAGGTCGCAAAAAACGGAGCGTCGGACAGAATCCCCAATGACAATCCCGTCTTTGTGATTGACAATAACCGCAGACCGCCGAACAAAGGAGGATAACAACCGCAGGGCTTGCGGTGCGGCAGTGTGGAGACCTGTCGTAATGCGCCGCGTCCGAAACGGGCGGGTGCGAGCTTCGGGCAAGCGGAGGCTCCCGGAGTAAAGCCGAACACATGGCAAATGTAACGCTCAGAAACATTAAGAAGATCTACCCCAACACCGAGAAGAAGAAAAAGCCGAAGAAGGGCGAACCGGAAAAGAAGAGCAATCTGCAAATCACCGACGAAGGCGTCGTTGCGGTGCAGGAGTTCAACCTTGAGATCGCAGACGGCGAATTCATCGTCCTCGTCGGTCCCTCCGGCTGCGGCAAATCCACCACCCTGCGCATGGTCGCAGGTCTGGAAGAGATTAGCGACGGTGAGCTGTACATCGGCGACCGTCTGGTCAACAATGTCGCGCCCAAGGATCGCGATATCGCGATGGTTTTCCAAAACTACGCGCTCTATCCCCACATGACCGTGTATGAAAACATGGCGTTCTCCCTCAAGCTCAAGAAGGCGCCGAAGGACGAGATTGACAAAAAGGTACGCGAGGCAGCGGAAATTCTCGGCATCACGGAGTATCTGGACCGCAAGCCGAAGGCGCTCTCCGGCGGTCAGCGGCAGCGTGTTGCAATCGGCAGAGCCATCGTGCGTAACCCGCAGGTGCTTCTGATGGACGAGCCGCTTTCCAACCTCGACGCAAAGCTGCGTAACCAGATGCGCGCGGAGATTATCAAGCTGCGCTCCCGCATCAACACCACCTTCCTCTATGTCACCCACGACCAGACCGAGGCTATGACCTTGGGTGACCGTATCGTTATCATGCGCGACGGCTTCATCCAGCAGATTGGCACGCCGCAGGAGGTCTTCAACCACCCGAAGAACCTGTTCGTTGCAAGCTTCATTGGCACGCCGCAGATGAACTTCTTCAACGCCACCCTCAAGCGTGACGCGCGCGGCTACTATGTCGAGCTGCTGGGCAAGGAGATTGTGCTGAGCGAGAAGCAGCAAAAGGCGCTTTCTGCAGCAGGTCAGCAGCCGATGCAAATCGTTCTGGGCGTGCGCCCGGTCAACCTGCGCATTGCGGAGGAGGGCTTCGCCGCCACGATTGATGTCTCCGAAATGATGGGCAGCGAGATGCATCTGCATATGAGCGTCGGCGACAAGGATGTCGTGGCGGTCATTCCGACAGCAGGCATCAACCTGGATCTCGTCCGCAGCGGCAGCGCGGTCAAGTTCACCTTTGATCCCGCACTGGCGCACCTCTTTGACGCCGAAACCGGACTGAATCTGATTTAAATAAAAATATAAAAAGCGAAGCGGGCAACCGCTTCGTTTTTTATATGCAATGTAGACTGGGGCCATCTTGCCGCCGACCGCGTAAGCGGCAGACGGCACAGAGGAGCAACTCTGTATGCAGCCGGTAGTTCCTGCACGCGGGCGGCTGTCCCCGCCGTTCCGCGAAGCGACAGACGGTACAAATGAACAAGCTTGTACGCAGTCGGTCGTTCCTACCCGCGGGCGGCTGATAGCCGCCCCTACGATGTAAATTCCAATGCTTCTCGTAGGGGCGGCTATCAGCCGCCCGCGGGTACGAGAAGCGGGTTTGTACGCAATCGGTCGTTCCTACACACGGCTCAAGGCATGTCTCCGTCCTTGATTCAAGGAATAAAGAAAGAACCTACCCTTTCGAGTAGGTTCTTAATGTTGGCGTTACCTATCTTCCCGTGCAGTCGCCCGCAAAGTATTGTCGGCGCAAGTGAGCTTAACTTCTGTGTTCGGGATGGGAACAGGTGGACCCTCACCGCAATCAACACCAACTGATTTGATTCGGCGCGTCAGAGATGCCGCGCGCTACAGGGGATATACCCTGAAAACTGAACACGAATGAAGTTCGTTACAAGCTGCTTTCGCATT
>JBJFGB010000045.1:0-19681 GCA_051892295.1 Faecousia sp.
TTTAAAGCATATATCGCGAATAGTCAAGCAATTGCAGCAGGCATCAGGAAAAATGAAAAATTTTTGGCATCCTTTGTAACAAAACTGCTGCCGGATCAGTTATATACAGTGTAAGGCAGTGGATACTGCGAAAAAAGAAAGTGAGGAAAAAACTATGAAACATGGAAAAAAGATCCGGTTGTTCTGCGGCATGGCGGCGCTGATGCTTTTGCTTTCGGCTTGCGCGCCAACGGCAGCGGAGGAGAGCGTGAGCCGGTCTGAGCCGTCCGAAGCGACTTCTTCCAGCACCGCAGTGCAGCCCGAGACGGAGAGCACCGCAGTCCCTACGTCCTCTGCGGAGCCGGAACAGGAGCTTCTCGGCGTGGATGCCGGAGAGACGGAGATCCCCCTCCTGATGACCCGCGGAGATCAGAAGCATATGGATGCGTACCGTATGTTTTGGGATTATGAAAAGGGTGAACTGCGAGAGGATACCCTTTTTTACAGCTTGGAGAATATAAGCTCTGTTATCAGAATCGACGCCAAACGTTGGAGCGGCAACGGATATGTCGTGAGCTTTGCGGAATCGTGCGCAGAAACAATGGAGGTTGCTCCGGGGGTAGAGGTCGACGAAGCTTCCAATACGACGACCATTCCCTATGGCTTGTCCTACTTCCCTTACAGCAGCCGCAGCAAATTTTATGTCAGTGACGGAGCCGGCGGAGCAAAAATGACAGTAGAGATGCCGGAGCCCGTCCCTGCGGAGATCTATGACGCTTCCCGTTTGAGCAGCGATCCGCACTATATTGGGGTTTTTGATGACACGGCATTGGTCGTATATGCCGTCTATCACGGAGCTGAAACGGATACCGGCGATATCGTGTACTGCACCTATCCCGTCAGTGATCCGTCGCAGGCAAGCTGGCGCGTGGTGCCGCTGACGCCGGAGGAGCACCCGAGTTATTTGTTTGTAACATTTAGCGCGGCTTATGCTGACGGCACCTTGTATTTTGCGACGCTGACGGAGCTGCTGATGATCGATATTGCGACCGGCGAGCTGTCTTGCTCGGAAACCATTGACCGCGTCAGAGCCTTATGCCCGGAGGGAACGTACATTTGTCCGGAAGATGGTTGGAAAGACGGCATTATGATTTACGGCGTGTGGAACAACACGATTGTTGCAGATATGGTGCTCTACCTGCCCGACGGCACGTCGCGCATCTTTAATATCGCCCTGCGCGGGAATGAATTGCTCGGCGTGATGGAAAGCTATTTCGCAGCGGAGAGGCGGTTTGTCTTCTATAATGCTGACCTGCAGGTAATCAACACCGACGACAGCCTCGGAGATTATGAGTTTTGCGCTATCAATTTTGCCCGTGACGACTGAAAGGGAACAGTAACGGAAGCGCACAGATGCGCATGCGGCAGCTTATCCAATGCGTGTTTTTGAGATCATTAGCAGTACGCCGTAGACCGCGCCGACTCAGCGTGCCGACCGCGTATGCGGCGGACGATGCGGACGAACAAGTCTGTACGCAGTCGGCGGTTCCTGCACCGCGCGCCGAGTCGTCGGACCCTAAGGCGAGGTGCGTTTTTCGTTGTAGGGCGTGCCGACTCAGCGTGCCGACCGCGTAAGCGGCGGACGGTGCAGACGAAAAGTTTGTATGCAGTTGGTAGTTCCTGCACCGGCGGGGACATGTCCCCGCCCTACATGGAGTTTCATGACAATGACATGTCTGCGGCTTTTTCGACACGCTGAGGGCGCGCACCCCCTTGCTGGTGCGCGCCCTGCGATGTGGTTATGAAGCTGTTCTATATAGCTTTCGCTAAAAAATCACCCACCGCCGCAGCGATATCGCCGCCGAAGACGGATATCACACCGAAGGTATATCACCCGCAAAAGCGGATATCACTGAAAAAAGCACGCCGAAGCGTGCTTTTTTCTTGGTGACCCGCTGGAGATTCGAACTCCAGACCCATTGCTTAAAAGGCAATTGCTCTGCCTGCTGAGCTAGCGGGTCATATTTTGCTTTTGGCTGGAATGTTAAAAAAATCGGAGCAAAGCACGCCTTGCTCCGACATGGCTGGGATGGCAGGACTCGAACCTACGAATGCCAGAGTCAAAGTCTGGTGCCTTACCACTTGGCGACATCCCAATATGGTCCGTGCCAAGAGAGAAAATGGGGTGAGTGAAGGGACTCGAACCCTCGGTCTTCAGAGCCACAATCTGACGCGTTAACCAACTACGCTACACCCACCGTATACTTTCTCACAACGAACGACCCTGTGGCGGATCGCACGCCTTTTCATGCTGCCGATGCTTTGCCCGAATGGTACGCCAGAAGGGACTCGAACCCCCCACCTACTGCTTAGAAGGCAGTTGCTCTATCCGGATGAGCTACTGGCGCGTATGGAGCGAGTGATGGGAATCGAACCCACGCCCACAGCTTGGAAGGCTGTTGTACTAGCCGTTATACTACACCCGCATGTTCGGGTTCTGCATCAGCCATAAAATAGTAACATATAGGAACGTAATTGTCAAGGATTATTTTATGAAAAGCTTTGAATAATTTGAATGAAACGCTTTTTTTCGGTTTTTGAAAGAGTGGAAGAGGGCAATTCGATAGGAGAGCAAGGTGGTCAATCATGGGGGAAATGGGACGTTGTCGGTCTATCCTGCATCGGCATGCCGTTTGCGTAAGCGGCAGACAGTACAGCGAAATAGATACGTATGCAGCCAATAGTTCTTGCAAGAGATTGCCACGGCGCAAGCGCCTCGCAATGACAGAGAAGGCAACCCCACTTGTCATTGCGAGGAGCGCAGCGACGTGGCAATCTGTTTTTCTCCTATGTGCATATAACACCAAAGTTTGCACACAGCTCTGTCGGGCGGGGACGCGTCTCCTGACTACATGGGTGCGGTGTTTTTTGAGGGCGTGTGCAAGAGATTGCCACGGCGCAGGCGCCTCGCAATGACAGAGAAGGCAATCCTGCTTGTCATTGCGAGGAGCGCAGCGACGTGGCAATCTGTTTTTTCTATGTGCACACAACACCAAAGTTCACACGCACTTCTGTAGACCGGGGACATGTCCCCTAAGACCGCGTAAGCGGCGGACAGTACAGACGAATAGGTTTGTACGAAGTCGGTAGTTCCTGCACCGGCGGGGACATGTCCCCGCCCTACAGGGGGTGCAAGTTGTGATGGCATTTATGCCTGCGAGACGGTGTAGAGGGAATAGAAGTATTCCTTTTTTGCCATCAGTTCGTCGAAGGTGCCGCTTTCGATGATGTTTCCGCTTTTCAGGGTGAAAATACGGTCATAGCGCTTTAAAAGCGTTTCATCCAGCGAGTGGGTTACGACGATGCGGGTCAGACCGTCGAGCTTTAAAATGGAGCTTGTGATGTAATAGGCGGTTTCCGCGTCCAAAGCGGCGGTCGCTTCGTCCATCAGAAGGACAGGGGTTTTCCGCAGGAGGCTTCTTGCGATGGAGATGCGCTGCTTTTCACCGCCGGACAGACCGCTGCCGTTTTCGCCGCAGAGGTAATCCTCTCCGCGTGCGGCGATCAAGGCGCTCAGACCGGAAAGACGGATCGCTTCATCGACCTCCGCTTTGTCAAATTCGCGGAACATCGTGATATTATCCCGGACGGAGCTGTTGAAGATAAAGACATTCTGCTGCACGATGGAGACAAGGTCATAAAGAGATTCTGCGCGAATGTCATGCAGCTCCGTGCCGTCGTAGAGGATGTCGCCGCCGTAGTCGCTGCGGCTTGCCATGAGCAAATTAAGCATGGTCGATTTGCCGCTGCCGGAGCCGCCGACGATGGCATAGCTTTTGCCTGCCTCGAAGCGCGCGCTGATGCCATGCAGGATCTCCTTGCCCGGTTCATAAGAGAAGGTGACGTTTTTCAACTCGATTGCGTCGGAGAGCTTGCTCGGGATGGCGCGCCCTTCGTCGCGGCGGTTGTTGCTGAGAGCATCCGAAACCTTGTCGATCAACGCCAGCGCCGATTTCCGATTGGCGAGAATCCCCGGCACCTCCGCGATCGGCTGGATGACAAAATTCATGAGCTGGACAAAGACGATGACAATACCTGCCGTCACACCCATGCCGCGCACGGCAAGAAACGCGCCAATCAGGAACACGCCGAGCTGGGCGGTCAGACCCGCGAAATAGGCAATACCGTTGATCAGCTTGCTCAGCTTTCTGCGGTGCTCCTTGGCGTTTTCCGCAGACCGGTTGCTCTCTGCGAACATGCGGAGGATCGCCTGCTCTGCCTTGAAGCTCTTAATGACGGAGAACCCATTGAGGCTATCCTTTAAGGTCGCCATAAAGCTCTCATTGCGGTCGGAGACTGCTTTTTCGGCGACGGCGAGTTTTTTGCCGGTCAGCATGGAGGCAATCACAGGCAGAAGGGCAAGCAGAAATGCCGCAAGGGTCAGAAGCGGACTATACCACAGCATCATGGCAAACGCGCCGACAAAGAGCAGAATGTTTTGGATGAGCGGGAAGAGCGTCTCCAAATAGTTTTTTTCGATGGCGGTGGCATCATTCGAGAGCGCGGATACATAAGTGGAGGTCTGCTCGCCCGTAAAGGCGGAGATACCTTTTTTGGTCAGCTCGCCGAAGACGTAGTCCTTATACTGCCGCATGGCGCGGGCGTAAAACCGCGGTTCAGAAAGATAGGACATCAGCGAGAACAGGACGGAAAAGACAATAGAAACACCTGCGAGAACCGCAAGCTGCGGCAGCGTCGCGATGGTATGGTTGCCTGAGATCACGTCGATGAGCTGCTGCATCAAAAGCGATATGGCGAGATTGACGGCGACATACAGCAGCGTCGCTGCCAGCGCGAGGCAGAAACGTCCCCTATTCTTGTGATAAAACCGTTTCAGAAAGGGCTTGCGGTTAAGTTGCTTCTTTTTCATTTTGAATCCTCTCCCATTCAGAATATAGCGCGGCATCCTGCGCGGCGGCGCTGCGGATCATCTCCGACGCACTGATGCCAATGTCGTCAAAGGCAGTGTTGCTTTGATGACCGTAGTAGAAGCGGAAGACCTCCGGGGTGTAGTCAGGAGCTGCGTCGAAGCGCTCGGCAGCCTTTGCCGCGCGGCGAAGATAGGAGCGCCGCTCCTCAGGAGTATTGCTAAGCTGCGCGCAGGCAAGCAGCAGTGTCGCTTCCAGCTTGTCATAATAGGTCACACGATCTTGATATTTGGCTTGTTCGAGGAATGCAAGCACCCACGAGACAAGCTCCAGCGCGGCGGCGGACATGTTCTTATCCTGCAGGGCGTTTGCAAAGCCGATGCTGAGCTGAAACAGGTCGATCAGACACCGCAGGAGGACATCGGAGAGATAAGGCAGCGCCTCGTCCGGTCTGTGAAAGTCCAAAGCAAGGATAAGACCGATGCTTTCGTCATTGTGATGTTCATCATTATACTGCCGAAATTGACGAAGCGCTGCCTCACTGTCTCCGAGTCCGTGATAAATCTGGGCAATGGCGTTTTGCAGACCGAGCAGACTGATATCGCTGTCGGTATTCTGTGGGAACAGCGCAACGGCACGTTGATAGAGCGACAGCGCCCGCTGTAAATACGTCCGTTCTCCCTGCTCCATCCCGATCATGCCGAAGAAAACGGCGCTTTGATAAACAATGTTGAAGTTATTCGGATATTGCCGCAGCGCTTTCTCGGCAGCCGCTTCGCCCTCCTTGCGCGCTTTCATCATGCGGCAGCGCTTGATCTCCGCCAGGCTTCTTTCCAATCCGCCGCCTTGCAGCTCGTAGCCAAGCAAAACATCGACTGAGGTCTCAAAGAATTCCGCAAGTTCCACGAGACGGCTTACATCAGGCGCGGCGCTGCCGAGCTCCCACTTGGAGACTGCACCGACGGAGACGTCGAGCGCCTCGGCAAGCTGCTCCTGTGTCAGCCCGCGCTCCCTGCGAAAGCGACGGATTGTTTCGGACAGGTTGAGGTTCATGGGGTTTTCCTCCCTTCACGGCTTCTGCAATCATCTTATCACAGGACTGTCTGCGCGGCAACCAACTGGTTGTAGAATTTGTAGAGAAAGAATTCAACCAACGGTATAATTTGCGGTGGAGGAAGGAATCGGGGGGGACGCAATCGGTAGTGCCTGCACGAGATTGCACCCGCAAGGGGTATGCCGCATCCGTAGCGCTCGTTCCTCGCAAACGGCTGCGCTACCACGTCGCTGCGCTCCTCGCAATGACAGAAAAGGGGAATTGCTGCGTGGGATGGTAGTTGGTATGCAATCGGCAGTGCCTGCACGAGATTGCCACGTCGCTGCGCTCCTCGCAATGACAGAAAAGGGGGATTGCTGCGTGGGATGGTAGTTGGTATGCAATCGGCAGTGCCTGCACGAGATTGCCGCGTCGCTGTGCTCCTCGCAATGACAGAAAAGGGGGATTGCTGCGTGGGATGGTAGTTGGTACGCAATCGGTAGTGCCTGCACGAGATTGCCACGTCGCTGCGCTCCTCGCAATGACAGAAAAGGGGAATTGCTGCGTGGGATGGTAGTTGGTATGCAATCGGCAGTGCCTGCACGAGATTGCCGCGTCGCTGTGCTCCTCGCAATGACAGAAAAGGGGGATTGCTGCGTGGGATGGTAGTTGGTACGCAATCGGTAGTGCCTGCACGAGATTGCCACGTCGCTGCGCTCCTCGCAATGACAGAAAAGGGGGATTGCTGCGTGGGATGGTAGTTGGTATGCAAGCGGCAGTTCCTACACGCGGCGGGGACATGTCCCCGCCCTACAGAAGAGTGTGCGTTAATGACAAGGCGGGGAAACATTTTATGAAAAAACGGTTGACAAACGGGGGATGGAGGACTACAATGTATCACACAAATATGAAAAGTATGAAATTTGATTTCAGAAAAAAGGGAAGCGTCCATGGAAAAGAAGATTGACTGTCATACCCATATCGTCAGCGCGGAGATTCGGGACGAATATTTCGCGCGCACCGACGGCTATGCCCTTGTGATGCAGTTTTTGCCGCAGTTTTCCCATATTGTCGCGGACGATTCGTACAACACCGTCAGGAGTGACCCGAGGCTCTTCCTCTGCCCGTGCATTGACCTCAGCCGGGAGATTCCGCCGCAATTGGAGGAAATTGAGGGGAAGCTTGCGGATCACCGCATTGTGGGGCTGAAAATTTACCTGACCTATCAGAGGGGCAGAGCGGATGACGACCGGCTTTCGTGCGTATATGAATTTGCGCGCAGGCATCGCCTTTCCGTGACCTTTCACAATGGGCTTTGCTCTCTGGTGCTGCCCACGGACAACGACATGGAAGGTTCGGACGCGCAATTTGTTGCCAACGCGGCAGAGCGCTACCCGGAGGTCAATTTCATCATTGCCCACATGGACGATCCGCGCTTTGACGAGTGCATCCGCCTTGTCCATGCCCACAAGAATCTGTTTACGGATTTTTCCGGCGCGTATGAGCCGGGGACAAAGGAGGACGCGGACATCGAGTGGGCCATTGATACCTTTGCCAAGGCAATCCGGCAGTATCCCGATACGTACAAGCAAATTCTCTACGGCACGGATTTCTGCCCGCCGATCAATTTGTCCGCGCTGACCGAGTATGACTATACCATTGGCAAAATCTTTTCCCCGGAACAGCTTGCGGATGTTTATTTTAACAACTGTCTCCGGGCATTCCCGCGTCTTGCGGAATATCTGCGTGAAATTTGAAACAGAAAGGTAATGCGTTATGAATGGGAGAAAAGCAAGGGTCAAGAGCTTCTTGAAATCCTTCACACCCTATCAGATCACTTATTTGGCGGTCGTTGTCGTGCTGACCTTCGGCTTTGTCATCTTTTTTCCGGAGATGATGCTCGACAGCACCGAAGGCATTCTTGTCACGGTTTGTTCCGTTATCACCGTGCTTGCCAATCCGCTGTGTGAGCTGCTGATCTCGAAGCAGAGCAAGCTGAACTTTGTGGTGGACTTTTTCTTCATTGAGCTGACCTATTTGGTCATTTCGCTTGCACTGGGCTGGTACACGCTGGCGGTTACCGTGGTCTGCTTCTGGATGCCCATTGATGTGGTGAGCTATCTGCGCTGGAGAAAGCACCCCGACCGGGAGGACGAGAATCTGACACAGGTCAAGCGGCTGAAGCTGTGGCAGGCGGCGCTGGTCGTGCTGGCAATCGTCGTGTTTGGTCTGGTTGCGGGCTATCTGATGCAGCACATCCCCGGCGCGGAGGATTCTTACTTGGAATCCTTTGCCTCGGCGGTAGGCATGGCGAACGGTGTTTTGCTACTCCTGCGCTACAGTGAGCAGTGGTTCGCATGGTTCATCACCACGATCCTGTATATCTTCATGGACATCTCCGCAGGGGCGTATATCCTGCTGATTACCGAGATTGCGATGCTTGTCAACACGGTGTACGGATTCGTGAAATGGCTGATCTATACGAGAAAGCACGCGGGAATGCCGGAAGAAAAACAACGCAAAGCGTAAAAAACAGCGGTTGGGGCACAGATGCTTCAACCGCTTATTTTTTTGATGGTATGTATGCAGATGTGGCTCCCACAAGCGGTCTACGAGAGTTTTGGGGAATGGGGTTGACAAATGGGGGATGCGGGGCTACAATAAATCGCACAAATATGAAAAGTATGAAGGTGAATCGCAATGGCAGGAGGTAAGCATCTGCTGGGAAGGTCGCGCGGGCGGCATATTTTCGGCACGGCGAAGGTCGGGGAACGGGGTCAGATTGTCATCCCGAAGGATGCCCGCGAGGTTTTCGGCATTCGTCCGGGCGACACGCTGCTCATCCTCGGCGACGAGGAAAACGGCATTCTCGTGACGAAGCCCGAGGTACTGAATGATGTAGCGCAAAGGATTTTTCAAAATTTGGACAAGGAGAGAGAAGAATGAGACAGATGTATGCGGCACTCGGCGTTTCTGAGGCGGTCTATGACTACGGCGAGCGTGTGCTGAAGGAGTTGGAGGAGCGTTTCCGCAAGGTGGATGCGGCAGCGGAATACAATCAGGCGAAGGTTATTGCGGCAATGCAGAAAAACCGCGTGGGTGCGGCGTGCTTTGCAGCGACGACGGGCTACGGCTATGACGATGTGGGACGCGACAACTTGGAGCGGGTCTATGCCGACACCTTCCACACCGAGGCGGCGCTTGTCCGTCCCCAGATCACCTGCGGCACGCACGCGCTGACGGTGGCGCTTTCGGCAAATCTCCTGCCCGGGGATGAGCTGCTGTCTCCCGTCGGAAGTCCGTATGACACCCTCGAGGAAGTGATCGGCATCCGCGAGTCGAAATGCTCGCTGAAGGAATACGGTGTGACCTACCGGCAGGCGGATCTGAAGCCGGACGGCAGCTTTGACTATGACGCCATCCGCGCCGCCGTCAACGAAAAGACGAAGCTTGCCACCATTCAGCGCAGCAAGGGCTATGCGACGCGCCCGACCTTCTCGGTGGAACAGATCGGGGAGCTGATCGCGTTTCTGAAATCCATCAAGCCGGATATGATCTGCATGGTGGATAACTGCTACGGCGAATTCGTCGAGACCATCGAGCCGAGTGATGTCGGCGCGGACATGGTGGTCGGCAGCCTCATCAAGAACCCCGGCGGCGGACTGGCACCCATCGGCGGCTATATCTGCGGCAAAAGGGAATGCGTCGAGCGCTGCGCCTACCGTCTCTCCGCACCCGGCTTGGGGCAGGAGGTCGGCGCGAATCTCGGCCTGATGCCCGCGTTCTATCAGGGCTTCTTCCTCGCGCCGACGGTCGTTGCAAGCGCGCTCAAGGGCGCGATCTTTGCGGCGAACCTCTATGAACGCCTCGGCTTCCGCGTCGTGCCGAACGGCTCGGAGCCGCGCTACGACATCATCCAAGCGGTGGAGTTGGGCTCACGGGAGGGGATGATCGCCTTCTGCAAGGGGATTCAGTCCGCCGCGCCCGTGGACAGCTTCGCGGATCCGATGCCGTGGGCAATGCCCGGGTATGAGGACGAGGTCATTATGGCAGCGGGCGCGTTCGTGCAAGGCTCGTCGATTGAGCTTTCCGCAGACGGTCCCATCCGTCCGCCCTATGCGGTCTATTTCCAAGGCGGTCTGACATGGTATCATGCCAAGCTCGGCATTTTGCTCTCGCTGCAAAAAATGGTCGAAGCGGGACTGGCGCAGCTGCCGGAAAACAAATAGACTACATGAGAAAACGGGGGAAATCATATGAATTGGTTTTGGTTTGCGATCATTGCATTGCTCTGTTGGAGCGGCTCGGATCTGTTCTCAAAGATCGGCTGCTGTGGGGAAAAGGATAAGACGGCGCATTTGAAGATGGTTGTCGCCGTCGGCGTGGTCATGGGACTGCACGCGGCGTATATGGTCTTTTTCCAAGATGTTGTCATTTCCTGGTATGTCATTTGGAAGTATCTGCCCGTTTCGCTGCTCTATATCCTCTCCATGACGCTTGGCTATGTCGGGCTGCGGTATATTGAGCTTTCCATTTCCTCGCCGATCTGCAACTCCTCCGGCGCACTCGTTGCGGTGTGCTGCCTGCTGACCGGCGCGCTGGCGGATATGGGCGCGAAAGATCGTGTCTTTGTCATTGTAGCGGTCGGACTGGTTTGTGCGGGCGTGATTGGTCTCGGCATTGTGGAGGCGCGGGAAGATGAGACGCTGCGCGCCAAACGGCAGGAGCACGCGAACCGGAAGTATGCAAAGAGCTGGCTTGCGCTGTGCTTGCCCATTGCCTACTGCCTGCTCGACGCGGCGGGAACCTTTGCCGACAGCCTCGTGCTGGAAACGCTGAACGAGGACTCCGCGAATGTCGCTTATGAGCTGACCTTCCTCGCGGCGGGTATCTGCTGCCTGATCTATCTGCTGATCCGCAGGGAGAAATTCACCGTGAAAGCCGAAGCGCCGAAATACGTCGGTGCCGTGTTCGAGACGGTCGGTCAGTTGTTCTACATCTATGCGCTGGCGGATGAGGAGCATGTGATGATGTCCGCGCCGATCATCTCGGCGTATTGCGTGGCTTCGGTCGTTTGGAGCAGAATTTTTCTGAAGGAGAAGCTCTCGTGGAAGCATTACGCCATGATCGTACTGGTCGTGGTCGGCATTGTGGTGCTGGGCATTTACGATATATAAGAGAAAAACAGGACTTCGCTTCACGGCGTCGTCCTGTTTTTTGCTTCGTCTTCAATCAGAGCTACAAGGCTGTGCGGCGGCAGCTCCAGCGCGTTGGCAATGCGCCACAGTGTTTCAAAATTCGGCTGCTTCGCGCCGGTTTCTATCATGGCAAGATGACTGCGGGCGATCCCGGCAAGTCCGCTTAACAGCTCCTGCGATTGCCCGCGCTCCTTCCGCAGACGGCGAATCACACGCCCTGCCGCAGTGCGGTCGAATTCTGTCATGCCAGCCACATCCTTTCTCCGCTAAGTTTAACGAAAAAAGAAAACGGATTAGTCTACGATGATAGACATATTGAAAATTATATGCTATAGTAGACAAAAGCGGAAGGATGTTCCGTAAAAACAAAGGAGATTGGATATGGAAGAATATAGGGGACCTTATTATGCGCTGTTTTCCGCAGTCACAAAAGCAATCGAGGAAATGGAGCTTGGAAATTTTGAAATTGCCAAAGCGCTATTGGTGCAAGGTCAGCAAACGGCAGAAGAAATTTTTATTCAATATGGAGAGAATGCGTTTGAAGTGCGATTGTAGAACCGAGGGATGCCTCCGACGAGCAAAAAGCGGCAGATGATACGGGTATGTACGCGGTTGGCGGTTTTCTGCGCCATGACAAATAGGGCAGATTTCCCTTGTCATTGCTATAACATAGCCAAGACTAAAAAAGTCTTGCCGTGAGGGAGGCGGCGACGAAGCCGGTGAGGTCGGCAATCAGGGCGGCGGGGATGGCGTAGCGCGTCTTTTTCACGCCTGCCGCGCCGAAATAGACCGAGATGGTATAAAAGGTTGTCTCGGTGCTTCCTAACATGATGGCTGCGGTGCGCCCAATGAGGGAATCAACGCCGTACACCGCCATTAAGTCCGCACCGACGGCGAGTGCCGCGCTGCCGGAAAAGGGACGCAGGAGTACGAGCGGCAGTGTCTCTGCGGGTATGCCCACCAAACGGCTCACGGGCGCGAGCAGCTGCGTCAGCAGGTCGATTGCCCCCGAGGCGCGGAGCATATAGACCGCCGTCAACAGCATGACGAGGGCAGGCGCGATGGAGAGCAGCAGCTTTAAGCCGTCCAGCCCGCCCTCCAAAAGCGCGGGATAGATGTCCTGCCGCTTCGCCAAGGCGAAAACCGAGACACCAATCATAAGCAGCGGAATGAGCAGATCAAGCACGGCGCGTGACCCTCCGCAGGAGCTTTGCCGCGGCGATACCCGACGTCACAGAGAGAATCGAGGTCACCCAAACGGCGGGCAGAATATCAAAGGGCGAGGACGCACCCAAGGACGCGCGGACGGAGGCAACCGTGGTCGGAAGAAGCTGAATCGAGGCGGTGTTCATCACAATGAGAAGACACATCTCGTCCGTGGCCTCCGTGCCGCCCGAAAGCTCTTTCATCCGTTTGACCGCTGCGACCCCCAAGGGTGTGGCGGCGTTGCCCAAGCCCAGCAGATTGGCAGAGACATTGCCCGTTAAGTACCCGAGCGCGACGGGGTCATTTCCCGCCTGCGGGAACAGCCGCCGAAAGAGGGGACGCATCAGCCTGCCTAACTTTTCCGTCAGTCCCGCGCGCTCCATGACCTTTGCCACGCCGCTCCAAAGGCAAAGCGCGCCTGCCAGCGAGAGGCAAAGCGTCACTGCGGCGGATGCACCCTCCATCGCTGCCGAGGTGAGCACGCCAAGCCGTCCCTCCAACAGCGCGGCAAATACGGAAAGCACCAGCATCCCGACCCATACAAAGCCCATCATCTCGGAAAACACCTCCTCGCGGACAGCCTATGCAATTGCGGATTTCTTTATGCTTTATACTTGACAGAACGAAAAAACATGATACAATAAAAGAAAAACGCTATATGTCAGAGAGGAGTACAAATGAAGTCAACGGGAATTGTTCGAAAAGTCGATGAGTTAGGTCGCGTGGTGCTGCCTATCGAACTGCGGCGTACATTGGAGATCGAGGAACATGATCCGCTGGAGATCGCCTTGGAGGAGGATCGGATCGTCCTGCGCAAGTACCAGCCGACCTGCGTGTTCTGCGGCGCTGCGGAAGATTTAATCAGCTATCGCAACAAGCGTATTTGTCATCCCTGCTTACAGGAAATCAACGAAGAAGAGGAATAAAAACAACAACGGAGACCGCGTGAAGCAGTCTCCGTTTTGTTCTTTGTGATTACGCCTTGCCGTTGCAGCCGAGGACGTCGATGAGCTTATGCTTGACAAGCTCCTTGATGTTGGCACGGGCGGGCTTGAGGTACTGGCGCGGGTCGAAATGATCCGGATGCTCCGCGAAATACTTGCGGATGGTGCCGGTCATTGCCAGACGCAGGTCGGAGTCGATGTTGATCTTGCAGACCGCCATACGGGCAGCCTCGCGGAGCTGATCCTCGGGCACGCCGATGGCGCCGGGCATTGCGCCGCCGAAGGTGTTGATCATCTCAACATATTCCTGCGGGACGGAGGAGGAGCCGTGCAGCACGATGGGGAAGCCGGGCAGACGCTTTGCAACTTCCTCAAGGATGTCGAAGCGGAGCTGGGGCTTGGTGCCGGGCTTGAACTTGTATGCGCCGTGGCTGGTGCCGATGGCGATGGCGAGGGAGTCGCAGCCGGTGCGGGTGACGAATTCCTCAACCTCTTCGGGACGGGTGTAGGAGGAGTCCTCAGCGGAGACGTTGACTTCGTCCTCGATGCCTGCGAGGGTGCCAAGCTCTGCCTCGACTACGACACCATGGTCATGGGCGTATTCGACGACGCGCTTTGCCAGCTTGACATTCTCTTCAAAGGGGAGGCTGGAACCGTCGATCATAACCGAGGTGAAGCCGCCGTCGATGCAGCTCTTGCAGGTCTCGAAATCGGGACCGTGATCCAGATGCAGCGCGATGGGGATTTCGGGATTCTCAATGACCGCAGCCTCGACCAGCTTGGTCAGGTAGGTATGGTTGGCATAGGCACGCGCACCTTTGGACACCTGAAGGATGACGGGGGAACGGGTCTCTGCGCAGGCTTCGGTGATGCCCTGCACGATTTCCATGTTGTTGACATTGAAAGCGCCGATGGCGTAGCCGCCGTCGTAGGCCTTCTTGAACATTTCGGTTGTAGTTACCAGAGGCATAGTAAAACGCTCCTTTGTTAGAATTCGTGGATATTATAGCACAAATGCGCTGAAATGCAAGTTAATTCCACGGAAAAGAAGAAAAATAAGGCAACAAGCAGCTGTCCAACAATAAGGGGTGAGGAAAATGGGAAATTTTGGGAGGATTTGCCGACAGGAAGCATTTCGTTGTTTCGCAATGCTGCAGCTTCTGCGCGGGGAGGGGAGTGCCTGCACGAGATTGCCACGTCGCTGCGCTCCTCGCAATGACACAAAAAGGGTACCCTATTTGTCATTGCGAGGAGCGCAGCGACGTGGCAATCTGTTTTTCTTATTTTGTACGCGTTTGGTAGTTCCTGCGTCGGCTTATGACTGTCCTCGCCCTAATCGGCGTGGAGCATACCAACGTGGTACCAGATGCGGCGGACGCCGTCTACGGAGAAGCCGAGGCGGTCGTAGAGGCGCATGGCGGCGGTGTTTTCTTCTGCGCAGAGCAGTTTGATGCGCGGCGCTTTGATCTGCTTTGCCAAGCCGAGGACGCAGTCTGCGCCTCTGCCGCGTTCGAAGCTTGCTACGGCGGCAAGCTCGTCTTCGATGCACAGCCCCAAGCCGATGCGCGTATCGCCGCCATAGATGAAGCAGGCATTTTCCGGTGTCTCCCGATAGGTCTTTGCACAGGGGACGCTGCGGAAGCGCTCGTTGTAGAGTGTTACCCATTCGCCGCTGTCCGTTTGCTCCACATGGGCTGCGGTGGGCGGCAGAAGGGCGGTTTCGACGCTGCGGTCGAGCAACCGCGTATAGATGGGGAAAGCGGAAAAGTCGCCCTCGCCGCTGACATAGATGTGCTTTGCGCCGGCATCCTTGCAGAAATTCGCGCACTGCCGCACCAAAGCGTTCAGGGAACCGTAGACTGCACGCACGAGAATATACGCCTCGCTGCGGTAGGGAATCTCGCATAAGATTAGCGAGGCAAGCCCGTCCGCGCAGGGGAAGATCGGTAAATCCTTCATTACAGCAGCGTCTCGTCGTACGTTGCGCGGACACCGCCGATGAACTTCGGGCGGGTGCGTGCGGCGAGGAGAATAGCGTTGCCGATATGATCCAAGCTCAGACGCAGCGGGACTGCGACCTGCTTTAGGTGCATGCCGATCAGTGTGCCGCCGATGTCCAGCCCAGCGTCCGCGCGGATGGACTCTACGGCAATCGGGTCGGAGAAGGCATGATAGGCAGCCGTGGCAAAGGAGCCGCCTGCCTTCGGTTGCGGGACGACATTGACCGGCTCTGCAAAGGGGACTGCCGCGCGCTCCACGATGATTGCGCGGTTGAGATGCTCGCAGCACTGCGCCGCGAGGTAGATGCCTGCCTCCCGGAGCGTGGTGTAGATTGCGTCAAAAACGGTCTCGGCGACCTCCGGACGGGAGTCCGAACCGATGCGGCTGCCGCAGATTTCACTGGTCGAGCAGCCGACGACGACGAGCTGACCCTTGCGGAGCTTTGCCTTTTCGATCAACTCGCGGGCTGCCTGCGCCGCCTGTGTTCTCAGTTCATCCATTGCTTTTCACCTGAAATCGTTCTTTCATTGTCGTTCATCCTTGCTTTTTTGGAGTAAATTGATTATACTGCATATTGGCATGATAAAAAGCACCAAAACGATATTCTTTGACCATGCCAGATGGAGGATGTCATGCTGACCTATACATTGGAAAAGGGACACGGCAAGAGTCTGTATGCCGAGCTGTACGAGCATATACGGGAGGATATCCGCGCGGGGCGGCTGGCGGCGGGGACGCGGCTGCCGTCGAAACGGACGCTGGCGGCAAATTTGGGCGTGAGCACCGTGACGGTGGAAAACGCCTACGCCCAGCTCATTGCCGAGGGCTATGCCGAGTCAAAGGAGCGCAGCGGCGTTTTTGTCTGCGCCATCGGCGCTGCGCTGCCCCCTGTGGAGGCGTCCGCGCCCGTGAGCTGTGAGGTGCGGCGGGAGAAACCCTTGCTCGATCTGAGCGGCGGCGGTGGGGAGGATGTGCCGTTCCCGTTTTCCGTCTGGGCAAAGACGATGCGCGCGGTCATCTCTGAGCAAGGCAAGGATATTTTGAAGCCCGTGGACTTTCGCGGCGCGGCAGAGCTGCGGGAGGCGATTGCGGGGCATTTATACCGCGTGCGCGGCTTGCGTGTCTCGCCGGAGCAGATCGTTGTCGGCGCGGGAAACGAGTATCTTTATGGCTTGCTCGTCCAGCTTTTGGGGCGCGGACACCGCTATGCCGTGGAGGATCCGGGCTATCCGAAGATTACAGGTATTTACAAGGCCAATGACGTTGCGGTCAAGCATATTCCGCTCGACGGGGAGGGTATGAGCGCGCAAGCTCTGCGGGACAGCGGCGCCGAGATCGCGCACATCTCGCCGGCACACCATTTTCCGACGGGGATTGTCATGCCGGTTCGTCGGCGGAGCGAATTGCTTGCGTGGGCATATGCGCAGCCCGGACGGTATATTATTGAGGACGATTATGACAGCGAGCTGCGCCATACGGGAAAGCCGGTGCCGCCGCTTTTCTCGCTGGACACCCGAGAGCGCGTGCTGTATCTGAGCACCTTTTCGCAGACCATTGCGCCGTCGCTGCGAATCGCCTATGTGTGTCTGCCGACGAAGCTGCTTGCGCGCCTGCGGGAGCGGCTGAGCTTTTATACCTGCGCCGTACCGACCTTTGAACAGTATACCCTCGCGCGGTTCATTGATTCGGGCGACTACGAGCGGCACCTGAACCGCCTGCGCAAGCGCTACCGCGAAAAGCGCGCCTTGATTCTCTCGCAGATTGAGGAGAGCCCCTTACACGGGAGCTGCGGTGTGGTTGAGGAGAATGCGGGAACGCATTTTTTGCTGCATCTGCAAACGAGCAAGTCTGATGCCGCGTTGGAGCGTGCCGCGGCGGAGCATGGGCTTTCCGTCCGTTTTCTGAGCGACTACCAAACGCGGCGGGCGAATACGGGAAGCGTGGTTTTTAACTATGCCTGTCTCGATACCGCCCGCGTTCCGGAGGCGCTGCGGACACTTGCCATGCTGACCAAGGAATAATGGAACGACCGCCGCTGCAAGAGAAGCAGAGGCGGTCGTTTTTGGGGGACACGATTGGAAGTGCCTGCACGCTGGCAGATGATATCTGCCCCTACTATACTGTTAAATATAAAACTTTATAAAGAAGCTTCGTCGGCGAATCGTAGGGCACGACGACTCGGCGTGCCGTCCGCGAGGCGGCAGACGGTACAGACGAACGAGTTTGTATGTATTTGGTAGTTCCTGCACCGGCGCGCCGAGGTCGTCGCGCCCTACGGCGTACTGCTGCCGAGTTCAAAAGCTCACATTTCAGAGAGTAAAGTTTTAGGCTTAACAGCCTACTACGGAGGGAGTGTGCGGTTATTTGAGCTTCATTTTCTTTGCAAAGACGGCGATGGCGGTCAGGAGGAGGATGAGTGCCCAGAGGAGGACGATGCGGAGGTTCGTCCAAATTGCGCCGTAATTGCCTGCGAGGGCAGCGCGGGCGGCGTCTACCGCATTGGCAAAGGGCAGGAGATAGGCGACCGTTTTGAACGCGCCGCCAATCAGGTCAAGGGAGAACCAAATACCCGACAGCCACGCAGAGAGATTCGTCAGCAGAGCGCCGCAGACACCGCCGACTGCCTTTTCGCTCAGCAGCGTCCCGCAGAGCATTCCGATGGCGATATTCACCGCCGCAATCGGCAGGCAGACCGCAATTGCCAAGAAAATATGGAATGTAAAATGCAGACCGAGCGCCATTGCCGCCGCGAAGCAGGCAAGCATTTGCACCAGCGCCATCGGCAGCAGCGGCAGGAGATAGCCGAGAATAAAATCTCTGCCTGTGAGCGGCGAGGTGTAAAGCCGCAGGAGGAAGGAACTGCCCCGATCCTTCGAAATCAGCATTGCGGCAAACAGCGCGATAAAGCTCAGGCTGAACACCGCGATGCCCGGCGCGAGCTTTTCCGCGTGAAACAGATCCATCTGCGCCTCGGCAGGCAGGCTGCGGTCGATCACGGTCAGAAGAAGCAGCAAAATGATCGGGAACAGAATGCCGAAAAACAGGCTGATTGGATCGCGCAGCAGCTCCTTCCGATTGCGGCGTGCGAAACAGAGCATTCTTCTCATGCCTCCGCACCTCCTGCCAGCGCCACAAAGGCGTCCTCAAAGCGGGTCTTGCCCGAAAGCGCAAGCAGCTCCGCAGGCGTGCCGCAGACGCGGAGCTTCCCTTTTGCCATGATACCGACACGGTCGGCAAGCTGCTCCGCCTCCTCCATATAATGCGTTGTCAGGACGATGGTGATCCTGCCCTTGAGCGCCTCGATTTCCCGCCACAGCTCCCGCCGGGCGAGGACATCCAGCCCGAGGGTCGGTTCGTCCAAAAACAGAAGCTTCGGCTCGGAGATCAACGCCATGGCAATGGACAGCCGCCGCTGCCAGCCGCCGGAGAGCGTCTTGGCGCGTTTCTCCGCCACCTCGCGCAGACGGGCTTCGTCCAGCATCCGCTCCGCCCGCGCCTTGGTCTCCTTGCGCGATACGTCCGCGATGCCTGCCATCAGCTCCAGGTTTTCCCGCACCGTCAGATTCGGCGCGACTGCCGTCTCCTGCGGGGAGACGGCGAGCAGGTGCTTGACCTTTTGGGAGCGGATGGAGACACCGAAAATCTCCGCCTCGCCGGAAGTCGGCGCGAGGAGACCGGAGAGCAGCTTGAGCGTTGTCGTCTTGCCCGCGCCGTTGACACCCAAAAGCGCGAACAATTCACCCTCCGGGACGGTCAGCTCCAGCCCGTCCACGGCGGTTTTCTCTTTGAAGCACCGTGTCAGGGCATGGGTTTGGATTGCATTCATCCGGGCATTCCTCCCTGCATCATATTGCGCGTGATCTCGTCGACAATCTCCTGCGCCTGCGCGGGGGCGGGGAGGGCAATGCCTCTTGCGAGGTCTGCCAAAAGCAGCAGGGTGTCGCCCGGGCGAATGCCGAACATCTCCCGCACCTCGGCAGGGATGACGATCTGTCCCTTCGGCCCGACCTTGACAGGCGCCATGTATTTTCCCTCGGGGAAGGATGTGCTTGCCATAGGGATTCTCCTTTGAAGTATAATTTGTATAACTTATTATACGAATAGGAGATGAAAAAGTCAAGCCTTTTTCGGGAGAATCGGAAAAAGGCTTGACGGAAGAGGCAAGGAGAGTGAGGCAGATGGACGGGATTGTATGCAGCCGGTGGTTCCTGCACGAGATTGCCACGTCGCTGCGCTCCTCGCAATGACAAGGAGGGTGGCTTTTTTGTGTCATTGCGAGGGCGCTTGCGCCCGTGGCAATCTTTGGATATAGGTTTGTACGCAGCCGGTGGTTTCTGCACCGGCGGGGACATGTTGTTTGGTGTAGTAAGATGGTTTACAGATTGTGCAAGA
>JBJFGB010000046.1:0-4607 GCA_051892295.1 Faecousia sp.
CAGTACGCGACCGACAACGCGCTCGGCACGGCGGTTTTGACATGGAGGGCGCATCATGCAGCAGCCGATTTATGAAGTATCACAAATCAACGAATATCTGAAGCTCCGCTTTGAGGAGGATGCATTCTTATCCAATCTTCTCATTCGCGGAGAAATCAGCAATTATAAGCTCTATCCCTCGGGGCATCATTATTTTTCCCTGAAGGACGCAAACGGCGCGATCCGCTGCGTCATGTTCAAAGGAAACGCCTTTCGTCTGCGCTTTCGCCCGGAGAATGGCATGAAGGTCATCGCCTGCGGACGCGTCTCGGTTTTCCCGCGCGACGGCGCTTATCAGCTTTACTGCACCGATCTGACGCCCGACGGCGTGGGCGATCTGCATGTGGCGTTTGAGCAGCTCAAAGCGCGCTTGCAGGCAGAGGGCTTGTTCTCTGCCGCGCGGAAAAAGCCGCTGCCGCGTTTCCCGCATCGGATCGCGATCATTACCTCCTCGGCAGGTGCCGCGCTGCGGGACATGCTTCGCATTTTACGCAAGCGATATCCGCTGACGGAGGTGAAGCTGCTGGGTGTGCGCGTGCAGGGTGAGGAGGCACCGGCGGAAATTGCGGGCGCGATCCGCTATGCCAACCGTTACCGCGTCGCAGACCTCATCATCACAGGGCGCGGCGGCGGTTCCATTGAGGATCTTTGGGCGTTTAACGACGAGCGCGTCGCCTATGCCATTGCGCAGTCCGAAATTCCCGTGATCTCCGCTGTCGGGCATGAGCCGGATGTGACAATCTCGGATTTTGTTGCCGACCTGCGCGCGGCAACGCCGTCGAACGCGGCAGAGCTTGCGGTGCCGGATCAGATGGAGCTGCGGCAGGCGCTTGCTGCAAAGCAGGCAATGCTTCTTACACTGATGAGCAAGCGGCTCAAGCAGGAGCGCCAGCGTGTGAATTCTTTGGCGCAGACAAGAAGCCTCAAAAGCCCGATCAATTACCTGAATGACCGCCGCATGGCGCTGGACTATACGCACCGCAGACTTTGCGCCGCGTCCGCCTCTCTGCTTAACCGCAACCGGGAGCGCTTTGTGCGCCTTGCTGCGAAGCTGGACGCGATGAGTCCGCTCAAGGTTTTGGGGCGAGGCTACTCCATGGCATTAAATGAAAACGGACAGCTAATCAAAACCATTCACGCCGTGTCTGTCGGCGAAACGCTTACCGTCAGTCTTGCTGACGGCAAGGCGGTCACGGAAGTAAAGGAGGTAATCGAATGAGCTGGGAATCGCAGACCTTTGAACAGTCCTTGGGAAGGCTGGAGGAAATCGTAAAACAAATGGAACGCGGCGATGTGCCGCTGGAGCAGGCGCTGTCGCTTTTTGAGGAGGGAACTGCGCTGGTAGGTTCCTGCACAAAGCTGCTTGACGAGGCGGAATTGAAGGTCGTGCAGCTCACTAAGGGCGCAGACGGCACACCGCAGGAGACGGAGTTTGCAGATGGAGAGTGAACTGAAGCGTTACGCTGCGCGTATTGAGGCGTATCTGCAAGAATGTTTTAAGGATGATGCGCCGCAAAAGGAGCTGTTTGAAGCAATGCGCTACAGTCTCCTTGCCGGAGGAAAGCGACTCCGCCCTGTACTGACGCAGGCATTTTGTGAGCTTTGCGGCGGAAATGCCGAGGAAGCGCTGCCCTTCGGCGCGGCAATCGAGATGGTGCATACCTACAGCCTCATTCATGATGATCTGCCCTGTATGGACAACGACGATTTCCGCCGAGGCAAACCGACCAACCACCGGGTTTACGGAGAGGCAACGGCGGTTTTAGCGGGCGACGCCCTGCTTACGGCGGCGTTTTCGCAGCTCGCCAAGGCAAAGCTCCCGGCGGAGCGGATTGTGGAGGCTGTACGGGTGCTTTCCTTCTGCGCGGGGGAATTGGGCATGGTCGGTGGTCAGGTGCTCGACATGGATGCGGAGCAGCGTGAATGCACCGAGCAGGAGGTCTACGACATCCAATCGAGAAAAACCGGCGCGCTCATCAGCGCCGCCTGTCAGCTCGGCGTCATTGCGGCAGGCGGAAGCGAGAAGCAGCAGGCTGCGGCAAGCGCCTACGCAGAGTCCCTCGGACTGGCATTCCAAATTGAGGATGATATTTTGGATGTTGTCGGCGACGCGCAGAAGCTCGGCAAGGCGGTTGGCGTGGATGAAAAGAAGAATACCTTCGTTCGCCTTTATGGGATAGAAAAATGCCGGGAAATGATAAAGGACGAAACCGATAAAGCAATTGCCGCGCTCGACCTCTTTGCGCAGCCGGTCTTTTTAACGGAGCTTGCGCAGGCGCTTGTCTCCCGTGACAGGTAAAAACTTTTAGACATAAGGACTTGCCGCCTCTGAATAGGCTGTTTCGGAGGTGGTTTGATGCTGGGCGCCGCCGTATGGCTGACCATCAGCAGCATTCTCTATTCCCTCCGCCTGTCGAACGGGAGCGGCTCGTTTCCGAAGCCCTTGAGCGCAAAGGAGGAGCAGCACTATCTGGAACTGGCGGCGCAGGGAGATTTGAATGCCCGCAACATACTCATCGAACGAAACCTACGCCTTGTGGCGCACATCATGAAAAAATATTATACGCAGACTGCCGATCAGGAGGATCTGATTTCCATCGGAACCATCGGGCTCATCAAAGGAATATCCACCTTTGACGCGTCGAAGGGCGCACGTCTTGCAACCTATGCTGCACGATGCGTGGAAAACGAAATATTGATGTATTTCCGTGGGCAGCGGAAAAGCGCATCGGATGTCTCCCTGTCGGAATATATTGAAACAGGGAAGGACGGCACCGCGCTTTCTCTGATGGACGTGATCTGTTCGGACGAGGACCTGTTTGAGCAGATGTCCGACAAGGAGGTCTATGCCAAGCTCTATGAGAAGATAGAAGAATGCCTGACCCCGCGGGAGAAACGCATTATTACCCTCCGCTACGGCATCGGCAACCGCAAACCGCTGACACAGCGCGAGATCGCCGATCTGTGCGGCATCAGCAGAAGCTATGTCAGCCGTATCGAGAAAAAAGCACTGCAAAAATTAGAAAAGGCACTGTCGGAATAGGAGAGAAACACCATGCACGCATGGAAGCACTTTTGTACCATCACAAAGCACCGTTGGAAGGTGCGCGGCGGCTGCTTCCGCGTCGGGCTTTACTGGCGCGGACTGGTTCACGATCTTTCTAAGTACTCACCGAGTGAATTTATCAGCGGCGCAAAATACTATCAGGGAACCCGCAGCCCGAACTCACGAGAGCGCGAGGTCGTCGGTTACTCTGCCGCTTGGATGCATCATAAGGGCAGAAACAAGCACCACTATGAGTATTGGACGGACATTGATATCAAAACACGCACCTACCGCCCCGTCAAAATGCCGCGGAAGTATTTTATCGAGATGATCACGGATCGCGTTGCCGCGTGTAAGACCTACCATGGCAAGAACTACCGCGACGGCGACCCGCTGGACTATTTTCTGCATGCCGCCGAGGGGCGCGACAGCGAGATGATGCACCCGCAGACCAGACGAGATCTGGTGTTCGTTTTGACGATGCTCCGCGACAAAGGGGAAAAAGAGACCTTCCGTTTTCTGCGCTCGGTGCGAAAGTCGGAGCAACCCATCTGCCCGCCGGATACGGACGAGGCAGGTTAAAATGCCTTGCTGCTGTGATACTTCCGCAGAGCGCGACAGCCTCAATGCCATGCAGAACGATGGACGAAGCACAAACCGGTTTGCGTGCACTGTCTTCTGTTCAACGTTAAGCTTTCTGACAGAAGATATCATGAAAGAGATGTGATATAGTGGAATATGATAACATCCTCGCAACGCAATTTGCGCTGGACTATCACTGCAAAACGGAGGATTTTTTCAACACGGATACACTCGTAACGGAATATGCTTTTCATCCCAATGGGCGGAAGCGAGCCGATTGCGGGCTTCTTTCTATCCTGTCCTATCGGGGGAAATTGGTCATTACTGCCGCGCCTGAGCTGCAATCATGGTGCGAGGAAACGCTGGCAAGGCATCTTTCCGCGCAGTGGGGCTTTGAGGCAGGGTGTCTGATTAGCATTGACCGGAAGCTTGCGGAATTCGGATACGGAATTGATCAGGCGCATCTTTTCTTTGTGCCGCGCTTTCCGACGCCCTGTGAGGAATACACGGTAAAAATCCTCGGCAAAGCGGAAATCGCCGCGCTGGAAGCAGATGAACGGATTGACGAAGCGTTCCTTTTTGAGGATTATATTGAGGACGTTCTCGGCGCCGCGTGCTATGATGAAAACGGCGCACTGCTTGCCGTCGCAGGCGCCACTGCCAACAGCAATTTGATGTGGGAAATGGGTATTAACTCCTTTTCCGAGGGAAAAGGCTATGCAAAAGCAGCCCTCGCCGCATTGACGAACGAAATCTGCAAGCAAGGGAAGCTTCCATTCTACGGCACAGCGCTGTCGCATATTGCCTCTCAGAATTTGGCGCTGCGCGTTGGACTCATACCTGCTTTTGCCGAACTGACTACGCGCAAATTAACATAGAGGTTCATATCACCGATGAAAAGGGATTTTTGATCTGCGCGAAGCACAGAAAAAACGATCTC
>JBJFGB010000047.1:0-9892 GCA_051892295.1 Faecousia sp.
GACAAGAAGGGTAGCCTATTATGTCATTGCGAGGAGCGCAGCGACGTGGCAATCTTGTGTAGGAACGACCAAGTGCGAACAAACTTGTTCATGCCTACTGTCTGCCGCTTCGCTGACGGCGGGGACATGTCCCCGCCTACAGGGGCGCTGTCCTTGTTTATACATGACTGCTGAAATGCAACCTATTCACTATTCACTATTCACTTTTCACTGTTCACTCAATACAGCACCCCCCGACCGCCAAAACGTGGTCGGGGGGTTGCTGTATGCGGCGATCAATAAATAATCACACGCGTCCCCATCGGGAGGTTGTATATGTAGCGGCAATCATCGGGCAGCATACGCACGCAGCCGTGGGAGAGCGGGATTCCGACGCGACCGTCATAAAGGCCGCCGCTGTAGTTATAGAGAATCGTGTGGAAGGCGTGTCCGCCGCTGAAGATGGAGACATCGTTTACATAGGACTCGCTGAAATTCCAACGGGAGGTACGGGAGTTGATGGAGTAAATGCCCTCCGGGGTGGGGGTGTTGTTTGCGCCGGAGGAACAGGGGAAGGTGTGAATGACCTCCCAATCGCCCTTTTTCCCTTGGAAAACGATGACCTTCTGCGTGTAGCGGCTGACCCAGATGAGGTAGTCCGTTTGGCTGTCATAGCCGCGCAGATCGACGAAGCCCTCCTTTGTCGCCTTGGAGTAATCAAGCGTTCCGTCCGTCGTTACGGTGTCGTCGGGGATGTAGCAGTCCCAGCGCGGCACCCAGCCCTTCGTGCCGTCCTCCAGTGAGACGTAGAACGCGTCGCCGGGGTGCCATTCGTTATAGACCGTCGTGCCGACGGGCAGGTCGCGGAGATAGCCGGTGAAATTCTGATTTTTATAAATCGCCGTCGCGCGCTGCACCGTGCAGGCAACGCGCATGGTCTGCACCGTTTTCAGCGCGTTGTCGTGCTCCTTCTGATAAGTCTCATACCACACATCGTCTACGGTGTCACAGGGAAGCTTTGCGCTGCAATTCTCCGCTTGGATTGTGAGTGTTCCGACTGCGCCGCTGCCGTCAAGCACAGCGTTCTTGCCGTTGACGGTTACCGCGTCGACCCTGCCGCTCACCGTCAAACGTACGCCGCTGCCGTCGATTACGACGGACTCCGCGCCGCCGTTTAAGACGAGGCGTGTATTCTCGTCTAAAGCGACCGTCTTGCTGTCGCCTTGATGGGTGAGAGTGCCCGCGCGTACCGTCAGATTTTCGGAGCTGCCGGTAAAGCTATGGCTGCCGCCTAAGACGGTGAGCTGTTTGGCGCTGCCGGTGTAGGACGACGCAACGCCCCAGAGGAAGACCTTGTCCGCCCCACCGCTGACCTTGCCGCCGAGGGGCGCGCAGACCAGCTCCCGCGTGGTGACGTTTGTCAAATCGGCGTTTGTGTCCGTCCCCGTGCGCAGAACCAGAGCGTCGCGAACCTCCCAATCCGTCGGCGCGAGCACGGCAGGCGCGGACTGGGCGAGAATCAGCGTGCCGTTCAGCTTCAGCTCGTCAGGAAGGGGCTGCGTGCCGCGATAAAGCACCGTGCCGCTTGCAGGGAGCTCGTCGGGTGCGTCGGCAATGCAGTCTAAGATATTATAAAGAAGCTGCGCGATCTCGGCGCGGGTAATATGGGACTGCGGACGGAGGGAGCCGTCCTCATAGCCGCTCAGCAGACCCTGCTCCCGGAGCGCACTTACGCTGTCGCGGGCGTAGGCGGAGACCTTTTTGCCGTCGGAGAAGGCGGTATAAGCGGTGCGGTTGTACGAAACGATGCCGAAGGCGCGGCAAAGCACAACGACCGCCTGCTCGCGCGTGATGGGGGAGTTGGGCAGCATCTTCCCGTCGGAACCGCCGAAAATCCCCGCAGCGTAGGCGGCGCTCAGCTCGTCATGGTACCAGGCGTCGGGATCGACATCGGGGAAGGCGGACAGATTGCCCCGGTCGCTTGCGCCGAGCAGACGCACCAGCACCGCCGCCATTTCCGCGCGGGTGATGTTTTTCTGCGGGTTGAGCTTCTGATGCTCGTCACCGCGCAGAATGTCGTTTTCCACCGCGAAAACGAGGGCGTCATGACTCCAGTCATTGGGAATGTCATAATCGCCGACGTTTGCCGCCGCCGCCCCGAAGGACAGCAGCAGCGATAAAATAAGTACCAAAGCCGAAAAACGGAAAAATGTTGTTTTCATCAATGTCTCCTCCTCATTGATTTGCAGCCGCTTGTAGGGCGGGGACATGTCCCCTATGACCGCGTAAGCGGCAGACAGTACAAATGAACGGGTATGTAGGCAGTCGGTAGTTCCTGCACGCGCCGGGGACATGTCCGTGCCCTACAGCGAGGTTTCGCAATGCGATTTAATCGTCAAAAAACGCCTCGCACAGGCGGCAGATGGCTTCCTGATCGCGCACACCCATCAATTCACGGGCGGAATGCATCGCAAGGATCGGCACGCCGATGTCTGCGGCGGGCATGGCGAGCAGTGCCGAAGCCATGGAGCCGACGGTGCTGCCCCCGGGCAGATCGGCGCGGTTCATGTAGATTTGCAGCGGGATATCGTGCTTGTCGCAAAGCCCCGCAATCACCGCGCAGGTCTCCGCGTCCGAGGAATACCGAGGGCTTCGCTTGAGGGCGACGCCGCCGTTCATCACGGGCGCGCAGGAGGCATCGGCAAATTCGCCGTGGTTCGGATGCTGGGCGTGTGCTACATCGCAGGAGAGCAGCATACCGTTAACACAGGCGTTCAGGAAGGCGGCGCGATCCATGCCGAGGGCAAGCGCCAGCTTTTCCAGCAGCAGGGTAAGCGTCTGACTGTCCGCGCCGTGGCGGGTGTTGCTGCCGATCTCCTCGTTGTCGTACAGCACCGCCACGTTGATGCCGTGACCGCTTGCCTTGCAAAGACCGTCCAAAACCGCGTGGACGGAGGTGAGGTTGTCCAGACGGGGCGAGGAGAGCAGATCCTGCTCGAAGCCGACAAGCCGGGGCTGCTCCGCGCAGTAGACATACAGCTCAAAGGAGAGAATGTCCTCCTTTGCCGCGCCGAGCTTTTCCGCGAGTCTGCCGAGCAGATAGCCGTCCTTGCTCCAGCCCGACTGCACCGTGCGGCAGATGGGCAGCAGATCGACATTCGGCTTGAGCGGCACGCCCTTGTTGACCTCGCGGTTCATGTGGATGGCGAGATTCGGAATGGTCAGCAGCGGCTCGTCCCACGCGACCAAACGCCGCTCCGGACGCATGGGATCCTCCGTCCGTACAAGGGCGATGCCCGCAAGGGACAGGGGACGGTCGAGCCATGTGTTGTAGATTGCGCCCCCGTAAGGTTCGACGGCGAGCTTGCAGCAGCCGCCTGCGACCTGCTCCGCCGAAGGCTTGATGCGCAGGCAGGGCCAGTCGGTGTGCGCCGCCGCGATGCGGAAGAAGTCGGCGGTGTCTCCGACGGTAAAGGCTGCCAAAAAGGTGCCGTGCTCGATAAAATACCGTCCGCCGCGCTCGACGGCAAAGTCTCCGCCGAGGGAAAGGGGCGTAAAGCCTTGCGCCGCCAGCGTTTCCGCCGCCTCGCGCACCGCGTGATAGGGGGAGACGCCCCGTTCGAGAAAACGACGCAGATTGGTTATGTAATCAGACATAAGGCTGCTCCTTTGCTCCGCCGTAAGGGCGGAATGAATCATGAAGATAAGAACAGTATAGCATATCTTTTCCTGTGAAGCAACGCGGAAAATCGCTTTTGGAGAAGAAAAAGAAAATGGGAAAAGTGATTCTGTACAAAGCCCGGAAAGTATGCTATAATAGATTGAAAAACGATTCAATGGCAAAGGAGGCATCGCAAATGCGGAGGTTCGGCAGATTTATGTTCAGCCTGTGCATCAATGCGGTGTTCTGCCTTTCGTGGACGGTTCCGGCGTGGCTGCTGCTTGCGCTGCATTTTTGGAAGGGCTGGTCGCTTGCATGGTTTTTCGCGGCGCTTGGGCTTTGGCTGCTTGCGGTCTTTCTCAAGACGCTCGTATTTTCTCTTCTGGCAAGAGGCGCTTCCGCACCGGAACCGCGCACCGTCAATCGAAATCCGTATTCCAAAAAGACACGAGAGCTTTTTAAAAAGACACAATAATTTGAAAGGAGAACTACTATGGGTCTGATCAAAGCCGGTATCGGCGCGCTGGGCGGCACGCTTGCCGATCAGTGGAAGGAATTTTTCTATTGCGAGGCAATCGACAAGGATACGCTGGTCGTCAAGGGACAAAAGCGTATCACGGGCCGCTCCTCCAACACCAAGGGCAATGACAATATCATCTCCAACGGTTCGGGCATTGCGGTCGCGGACGGGCAGTGCATGATCATCGTCGAGCAGGGCAAGATTGTCGAGGTCTGCGCGGAGCCGGGTCAGTTTACATACGACTCCTCGACCGAACCCAGCATCTTCACCGGAAAGCTTGGCACGAGCATCAAGGAGACCTTTAAGACCATCGGCAAGCGCTTCACCTACGGCGGTGACACCGGCAAGGATCAGCGCGTGTATTATTTCAATACCAAGGAGATCATCGACAATAAGTTCGGCACGGCAACGCCCGTTCCGTTCCGCGTTGTTGACCGCAACATCAATTTAGATGTGGATGTCTCCGTCCGCTGCAACGGCGTCTATTCCTATAAGATTGCAGACCCGCTGCTGTTCTATACGAATGTCTGCGGCAATGTATCCAGCGAGTACCGCCGCGCCGAGATCGACGGCCAGCTCAAGACCGAGTTTATCAGCGCCCTGCAGCCCGCCCTCGCGAAGCTCTCCGAGCTGCAAATTCGCCCGAACGCCATCCCCGGCCATGTGGAGGAGCTGTCGCAGGCGATGAACGAAAGCCTCACGGCGAAGTGGCGCAGTCTGCGCGGCTTGGAGATTGTCTCCATTGCGATGAATTCGGTCACGCTGCCGGAAGAGGACGCGGAGATGATCAAGCAGGCGCAGCGCACCGCAATCATGCGCGACCCGACCATGGCGGCAGCCACGCTGGTCGGCGCGCAGGCGGATGCGATGAAGTCGGCAGCGGAGAACAAGAACGGCGCAATGATGGGTTTCATGGGCATGGGCATGGCGCAGCAGGCAGGCGGCATGAACGCGCAGAACCTCTTTGCGATGGGACAGCAGCAACAGCAAGCCGCCGCCCCGGCAGCCCCCGCAGCCCCTGCGGCAGAGGGCTGGAAGTGCTCCTGCGGCACGGTGAATACGGCGAAGTTCTGTCAGAACTGCGGCAAGCCGAAGCCCGCCCCCGCCGAAACATGGACCTGTTCCTGCGGCGCGGTGAACAGCGGAAAATTCTGCTTGGAGTGCGGCAAGCCGAAGCCCGCGCCCGCCGTCGGCTGGACCTGCTCCTGCGGCACGGTCAATAAGGGCAAATTCTGCATGGAATGCGGCAAGCCGAAGCCCGCAGACGAGCCGCTCTACCGCTGCGACAAATGCGGCTGGGAGCCGAAGGACCCGAAGCACCCGCCCAAATTCTGCCCCGAATGCGGCGACCCCTTTGACGACAGAGACATTCAGTAATCAGTGAATAGTGAACAGTGAATCGTGAATAGTGGGCGTAGTGCAGGCACTCCCAACTGCGTACAAACTCGCCTCCATGTCATTGCGAGGAGCGCAGCGACGTGGCAATCTCGTGCAGGAACTACCAAGTGCGTACAAACCTACAACCCGAGATTGCCACGACCAGTGTGCGCACTGGTCTCGCAATGACAAAAAAGGGCAGCCTATCATGTCATTGCGAGGAGCGCAGCGACGTGGCAATCCCGAGCAGGCACTCCCAACTGCGTACAAACTCGCCTCCATGTCATTGCGAGGAGCGCAGCGACGTGGCAATCTCGTGCAGGAACTACCAAGTGCGTACAAACCTACAACCCGAGATTGCCACGACCAGTGTGCGCACTGGTCTCGCAATGACAAAAAGGGCAGCCTATTATGTCATTGCAGGAGCGCAGCGCGCGGCATCCTTGACGCGCCTTTGCCGGCACTCCCAATCAAAACGCGCATCCCCATATCAACCATTTCCTTATGAAATGAGGTGCAATATGCCAACGATCATGGAATACAAATGCCCCTGCTGCGGCGGCAAGATTGAATTTGACAGCGGCTTGCAGCAGATGAAATGCCCCTACTGTGACACGACCTTTGATGTTGAGACGCTGAAGGGCTACGACGACGTGCTCAAGGAAGAGCGGCAGCAGCCGCAGGAGGAGCTGCACTGGCAGACCCAAGCGGGCGGCGAGTGGTCGGAGGAGGACGCCTCCGCAATGGGCGTCTTTACCTGCGGCTCCTGCGGCGGTGAGATTGTCGCGGACGCGAACACGGCGGCGACCCATTGCCCCTTCTGCGGCAATCCTGTCGTCCTGACGGGCAGACTTGCGGGTGATCTCAAGCCCGATGTCGTCATCCCCTTCAAGCTCGACAAGGAGGCGGCAAAGCAAGGCCTGCGGAACCATATGCGGGGCAAGAAGCTTCTGCCGAAGCTGTTCCGCGACGAGAACCACTTGGACGAGATCAAGGGTGTTTACGTCCCCTTCTGGCTCTTTGATGCCGATGTGGACGCGAATATCCGCTACCACGCCACGCGCACGCGGGTGTGGAGCGACTCGGACTACAACTATACCGAAACGAGCCATTTCTCTCTCCTGCGCGCCGGCAGCATCGGCTTTGACCGCGTGCCGGTGGATGGCTCGAGTAAAATGGCGGATGACCTGATGGAGTCCATTGAGCCTTACGACTTCCGCGACGCGGTGGATTTCCAAACGGCGTATCTGTCCGGCTATCTTGCCGACCGCTATGATGTCACGGCGGAGCAGAGCATCGACCGCGCCAACGCGAGAATCCGCGAGAGCACGGAGCAGGCGTTTGCCGGCACAACCCAGGGCTACGCCACGGTGATACCGGAATCGACGAATATCCGCCTGTCCAACGGCAAGGCGAAGTACGCGCTCTATCCCGTCTGGCTCCTCAACACGAGCTGGAACGGGCAGAAGTACACCTTTGCCATGAACGGCCAGACGGGCAAATTCGTCGGCGATCTGCCGATGGATAAGGCGGCGTACTGGCGCTGGTGGGCGATTTGGGCGGCGATCTTGGGCGCGCTGACCTTCGGCGTTCTCCTGCTGCTGCGTCTGACCGGCTTTATCTAAGGGAGGGGATTACGATGAAAAAACGACTGTTTTCCCTGCTGCTTGCGCTGCTGCTTTGCGCGCTGTTCGTCCTGCCCGCTTTCGCGGCGGATACGGCACATCCCCTGCGCCTGATTGACAAGGTCGGGCTGCTCTCCCCGCAGGATAAGGCGAAGATCATCGCCCGTTTGGACGAGGTGAGCGAAGAAAATGACTTTGACGTCGCCATCATTATTGCCCCTGCGGAAGAGGTGGGCAGCCAAACCAAGGCATATGCCGACCGCTGCTTTGTGGAAAACGGCTACGGCATGGGCGACGATGACAGCGGCATTCTCCTTGTGATCTCGCCCGACGGTGACCGGGTGAATTACGCCTATACCACCTTCGGCAAGGATTCCAAGCCCTTTGACGACGACGCCTTTGACCGCCTTGACGATGCCTTCCTGCCCGGGCTGCGGGAGCGTGACTATGTCGCCTCCTGCCTCGCCTTTGCGGAGACCTGCGGCGAAATCGCGGCGAGCGGCGGCATCCCGGTTCTCCCGTGGATCATCCTTTCGTTGATCGTGGGCGCGGTGCTGTCCTTCCTGATCCCGATGTCGGTGCTGAAGGGGCAGCTCAAATCCGTCCGGATGCAGAACGCCGCGACGAGCTATGTCCGCCCGAACAGCATGCACCTCACGCAGGAGCGGGATCTGTTCCTCTACCGCAACGTCACCCGCACGGCGCGTCCGAAGAATAATTCAAGCTCCGGCGGCAGCTCCGGCGGCTCCCGCAGCTCCACCGGCGGCAGAAGCGGCAGCGTATAAAGCATCCAAGATTCAGTGAATAGTGAACAGTGTCGGTGCGCTCCGCGCGGAATTAAATCTGTAGGGCGGGGACATGTCCCCGCCGGTGCAGGCACCTCCAAATAGAAGCCGTAGGGGCGGCTATCAGCCGCCCGAAGCAGGCACCATCATCAACATAAAGGAGAACATCTATGAAAAAAACCGCCAAACTCCTGCTATGCTTTCTGCTGATCCTGAGCCTTCTGCTCACGGCTGCGGCTTGCAGTAAAAAAGAAGAAAAGCAAAACGCAGCGGGTTACTACATTCTCAAAACCGTCTCGGAGGACGGCGAAGAGCTTGACATTGAAACGCTGGGCTTTTCGAAGGACGAAGCGTTCCTTCTGCTCAACGAGGACGGCACTGCCGTGCTGTACCTGTTCGACGAGCTGACCGACCTGACATGGCGAAACAATCAGCTCCGCCCCGTCGAGGGAGAGGCTGCCGAGCCTGTCTCCTTCACGCTGGAGGATAAGCTGCTGACCATGGAGCTGGACGGCACACTCCTCACCTTCAAGCTCTCGAAGGACGATCCCCCCGATTTGGACGCGCTGCGGGAGAAGCTCGCCGAGCCCGACGGACCCAGCGGCTGCTATATTCTTGACAGCATGACCATGGAAGGCACGACGTTCGACGCGGAGATGCTTTCCGGCTTGGGCATTACCGCCTATATCGAATTCTACGAGGACGGCACCGGCATCGTCGACCTGATGGGTGAAACGGAGGAATTCGAATGGGAGGACGATACGATCTACTCCGGCAACGAGGCGCTGACCTTCACCCTTGACGGCGACACCCTCACCGTTACGGACGGCGAGAAAGAAATGATCTTTATCGCAGGCGAGAAGCCCGAGACGCCAATCGTCATCCCCACGGAGCCGGTGGATTATCCCGACGAGCTGCCCGACGGCAGATACTATCTGGTGGAAGTCACAGCAGGCGGCACGACCGTATCCGGCGACGATTTGACCGCGTCAGGTCTGAGCGACGCCTATATTGAGTTCCGTGCCGACGGCACCGGCGAGCTGAGCGCCATGGGAGAGACAGAGGAATTCACATGGGAAGGCACGGCCATGACGGACGACATCGGCGAAGTGATGACCTATACCTATGACGGCACCTATGTCTACCTTGAAGAGGGCGGCATTGAGATGACCTTCTCGAAGGACGCTCCTGCGATGAAGAGCGAGCTGGAGAGCTATTGGGACGGCGGCTGGTACGGCTGGTGGCTGATGGATAACTGCACCGGCTACTATGCCGATTTGGAAGGCTATTGGTGGGATCTGTGCGCCGAGATCGACATTGATGAAAGCGGCGTAGGCACCATAGTCCTCTGGGACGAGGATTTCTCCCGTGACGACCTGCTCGGCACGGTTTCCATCCGCATTGACACGGAAAGCAGCACGGACGTGCACGGCAGCTTGGTCTCCATCGGCGGCAGCTTTGAAATCGGCGATATTGGGGAAGGCGACTGGAACGCCTCTCCCGCCGATGCCGGTTATGATGATTGCCTCATGTTCACCGGAACGGTGCAGGACGGCGAGGACAGCTACGAGTATATCATCGTCCTGCGCCCGTGGGGAACGCTCTGGGACGATGTGGAGGAGGATTATCTGCCCTACTACTATGACGATTGGTATCTGCCGCTGATCGAAGAGGGCGCGGAAATGCCCGATTATATCACGACCGAATAACCATACCGAAACAAAAATGTGTCAAGGGGACGGGTTCCTTGACACATTTTTTCTTTCCATAGAATTGCCTGTCATATTTCCTGTAGGGCGGGGACATGTCCTAAGCCGGTGCAGGCACGACCGACTTCGCACAGACTCCCTAATGATGTCATTGCGAGGAGTGCAGCGACGCGGCAATCCCGTGCAGGCACGACCGACTTCGCACAGACTCCCTAATGATGTCATTGCGAGGAGTG
>JBJFGB010000047.1:9992-19283 GCA_051892295.1 Faecousia sp.
CAGCGACGTGGCAATCCCGTGTAGGCACGACCGACTGCGTACAAACCTACAGCCTGAGATTGCCACACCCAGTGTGCGCACTGGGTTCGCAATGACAAAATGGGTAGCCTGTTATGTCATTGCGAGGAGCGCAGCGACGTGGCAATCCCGTGTAGGCACGACCGACTGCGTACAAACCTACAGCCTGAGATTGCCACACCCAGTGTGCGCACTGGGTTCGCAATGACAAAATGGGTAGCCTGTTATGTCATTGCGAGGAGCGCAGCGACGTGGCAATCCCGTGTAGGCACTACCGACTGCGTATGCACCCCATCCCCGCGCGAAATTCGCCCGTTTCCAATCCTCCCCGTCCTCCATACCCCGCCGCGCTATTGCATTTTTCGCGGTTTTATGCTATCCTAAAAGAAATTCCGATATAACGGAGAGGAGGGCTACGATGCGGCGTGTGCTGTTGCTCATTTTCTGTCTGCTGCTTCTGACGGCGAGTGCCGGCGCGGCGGGCGATCAGATTACCGCGCTGACCGAGGAGGTCACGGTCGCGGAGGACGGCACGGTCTCCGTAGCCGCCACGGCGCAGATCAGCTTTTCCGGCAGCGTGACGAGCTTTGTCTTCCCATTGGGCGAGGGCGCGGAGGATATTACCGCCTCCGGAGGCGCATACACGGTCAAAAGCATGGACGGTGTCGAATGCGTCGTATTTACGAACAGCGCGGGCTTTTCCGGCAAGCAGACCTTCCTGTGCAGCTATACCCTCCCGTGCGCGGTGACCAACACCGACATTGGGCAGCAATTTGATTTCTCCCCAATCGCGCGCGGCTGGGAGTTCCCGATGGAAGCCCTGACGGTACATATCACATTTCCCGCGGAGGTTTCCGCCCGTCCTGTGTGGACGAGCGCGTATTACGGGGATGTCATTGACAATTATCTGACCATTCGTGTGCAGGACAAGCAGGTCAATGCAAGCTCCGTCACTGCCTTTAAGGACCATGAGACGCTGACGATGCAGCTCCAATTCCAGCCGAACGCGTTTTCCCTGCGCTACCTTGTCGGTACGACGGAGTCCGTCAGCCGCATTGCGTTCTATCTTTTGGCGGTTCTGACCCTTGTCTATTGGCTCCTGCGCCTGCGGGGCAGACTTCTGCTGCCGAAGAAGCAGCAAACCATTGACATGGAGGCGACGGCGGGGGAGCTGCCGACCCGTCTTTACGGATTGCCGACGGATGTCGCCGCAACACTCATCCATTGGGGCAACCTCGGCTATCTGACGCTCCGCAGAACGCGAAACGGCAGACTGCTGTTAACGAAAAAGATGGAAATGGGCAACGAGCGTAAGCCTGCCGAGCGCCGCCTGTTTGCAGCGGTGTTCCGAAACGGCGCCACCTGCGACCCGACCACCCAGCGCTTCCGGCAAGCGACTGCGGCTGCGTCGGCGCAGCTCCACGGCGGCTGGCTGCGCAGATGCTTTCAGAAAAAAAGCGGTTCTCCGCGTATGCTGCGGATGCTCTCGTTGCTGGCTGCCCTGCCGGTGAGCCTTTTGAGCTTTGATTTGCTCCTGCCCTCGTCGTGGGTGCGCTGGGTGCTGCTGCCGCTTTTGCTGCCGCTGCCTGTCGTGCTGTGCAATTGGGTGCAACGCGGGCTGGGGTATCTCCTGCGGCGGCGGGATAAGCTGATTGCCGCTGCGCTTTCGGCATTGGCGCTGCTGTTTCTCGGCGCGTGGGCGGGCTGCTTCGGTACGATGCTGCTGAATCTGCTCCTGCAAGCCTTCTGCGCGCTTGCCACCCTCTACGGCGGCAGACGCACGGAGGAGGGCGAGGAGCTGGTGTGCGGACACCTCGGAATGCGCCGCTATCTGCGCAAGGCGGCGACGGAGGAGCTGCAGCGTAACGCCGAGGCGGACGGGCAGTATTTCTACCGCACCCTGCCCTTTGCGGAGCTGCTGGGTGTCGGCGGTGCGTTTTCCAAGCACTACGGCAGCAAGCGCCTTGAGCCGTGCCCGTGGCTGACCGTGGACGGAAAAACACCGACGGACGCCGTGGAGTTCTACCGTCTGTATGCCGAGCTGATGGCGCAGCTGCGGGGAGAGGATCAGACCCTCCTCGTCCGGCTGATGAACCCGCCCAAAGCCAAGCCGCCCGCAGCGGCGCGCAGGTAAGGAGGCTTCTGATGGAAGAATATCGTTTTTACGCGCTGATTTCGCGTATGCGCTATATCACCCGCTGGGGCTTGATGCGCAATACCTTCTCCGAAAACATACAGGAGCATAGCCATATGGTCGCGGTGCTGGCGCACGGCTTGGCATTGATCCGGCGGGATATCCTCGGACTGCCCGCCGACCCGGAGCGCTGCGCCACGGCGGCGCTGTTTCATGACGCGTCCGAGATTCTGACGGGCGATTTGCCCACGCCGATTAAGTATTTTAATCCCGAGATCAAGCAGGCGTATAAGCAGGTTGAGCATGTCAGCGGTGAAAAGCTGCTCGCGCTGCTGCCGGAGGCGCTGCGGGAGAGCTACGCCCCCCTCGTCCACGAGACGGACGAGACGGTGTTTGCCATCGTCAAGGCGGCGGATAAGCTCTCGGCGCATATCAAGTGCATCGAGGAAGTAAAGGCGGGCAATACGGAGTTCGAATCCGCCGCCGCCCAGACCCGCGCTTCCTTAGAGCAAATGGAGCTTCCCGAGCTGCGCTGGTTCATGGAGCATTGCCTCCCCGCCTTCAGTAAAAACCTCGACGAATTGGAATAAAAAAACAAGGATCCCCGATGCCCGTCGAGGATCCTTTGAATATCAAGCGGTTTGTGTTTCAGTGAATCGTGAATGGTGAAGAGTGAATAGTGAATAGCGAGTCGTGCGCCGATTCCGTTCCCTGTCATTGCGAGGCGCTTGCGCCGTGGTAGCGCAGCCGTTCGCGAGGAACGAGCGTTACGGATGCGGCATACCCCTTGCGGATGCAATCTCATGCATCGATCAACCCTGTAGCGCGCGGCATCCCTGACGCGCCTATGCAGGCACCACCGACCGCGAACAAGACAGCAGAAAACAACAAAGAGCGAAGCGACCAATCACCTATTCACTCTTCCCTGTTCACCATTCACTATTCACTACCTCGTTTTACAGCTCCAGCTTCAAATCTCCCTCTTTGATCCAGCCAATCTTCCGCAGCAGCAGCCCGAACAGCGGCGTCAGCACGGCGGGGAGGAGGAAGCAGATCAAGACCAAACCGACCCAATCCATCGCGGTAATCGCCGCCTTTGCGCCGTTTGCAATGTCGTTGACCCAGCCGGAGTACACGCCGATCTGCCCCACAAAGCCGCAGGTGCCCATACCGGCGGAGACGGCGGTGCCGTTCATCTCCAGCTTAAAAAGACAGGTGGCAAGCGGGCCCGTGATGGCGGAAGCCAGCGTAGGCGGAATCCAAATGCGGGGATTTTTGACAATGTTGGGCATTTGCAGCATACTTGTGCCGATGCCCTGCGCCACCAAGCCGCCCCAACGGTTCTCGCGGAAGCTCATCACGGCGAAACCGACCATCTGCGCGCAGCAGCCCGCCACGGCAGCGCCGCCCGCCAAACCGGTCAGACCCAGCGCCGCGCAGATTGCAGCGGAGCTGATGGGCAGCGTCAGCGCAACGCCGATGATCACGGAGACGAGAATGCCCATCAGGAAGGGCTGCTGGGTCGTTGCCCATTTTACCGCGTCTCCCACTGCGGAAGCGGCTTTTCCGATGGGCGCGGCAATCAGGTAGGAAAGCCCGATACCGACCAAGACTGTCACAATGGGCGTGACCAAAATATCAATTTTCGTGGTCTTGGAGACCATTTTTCCGCATTCGCAGGCGACGATTGCGACAAAATAAACCGCGAGGGGGCCGCCTGCGCCGCCCAACGCGTTCGCCGCAAAGCCCACCGGAATCAGGGAGAACAGCACCAGCGGCGGCGCTTTTAACGATACGCCGATGGCGACGGAAATACCCGCGCCGACGGTCAGGGAGACCAACCCGCCCAGCGTGCAGTCAATCGTCTGCGCGCCCTGCTTGATGGTCACGAGGGTCTTGGTCAGAAAACCAATGTGGAACTGCTGCCCGATGGTGTTCAGGATTGTGCCCACCAGCAGCGTGCAGAACAATCCCTGCGCCATTGCGCCCATTGCGGTGACAAAATACGTCTTCCACGAGGGCACAACGCCTTGTTTCTTCAAGAATTCTTTCATAGGTTCCTCCTAAGAGATATTTGCCATGATTGTATAGCAAAACCTTCCGGAATGCAAGAAAAAACTCGAAGAAAGGATAAAAAAGCCATGGAAAACCTTCTGCCTGTCATCCTCGACGGCGACCCCGGGCATGACGACGCGATTGCGTGGATGCTCGCCAAAGCCAGCCCGCTGCTGGATATTCGCGCCGTCACCTCGGTCTGCGGCAATCAGACCATCGAGAAAACCACCTATAACGCCCAACGCGTCTGCGCGCTTTTGGGCATCGACGCGCCGGTGGCAATGGGAAAACCCGCGCCCTTGCTGGCGGAGCCGATGAACGCGCCCTCCGTACACGGGCAGAGCGGCTTGGACGGGCCCATCCTGCCCGAGCCGAATCAGCCGCTGTCCCCCCTGCGTTCGGTGGAGCTGATGGCGAAGGTGTTAAACGAGAGCGAAACGCCCGTCGCCTTGGTGCCGACGGGGCCTCTGACCAATATCGCCGCCCTCCTGCTTGCCCATCCGGAATTGAAGGAAAAAATCAAGGTTATCAGCCTCATGGGCGGCGGCATCACCCACGGCAACTGGACACCCGCAGCGGAATTCAATATCTTAGTAGACCCCGAGGCGGCAAAAATCGTCTTTGAAAGCGGCATCCCAATCATTATGAGCGGACTGGATGTGACCGAACGGGCGCTGATTTTCCCGCAGGATTTCGAGCGTATCCGCGCCGTCGGCAATCCCGTCGCCCGCGTCGTCGCCGATTGGCTGGAGTTCTTCTACGGCTTCCACCGGGAGATTGGCTATGCAGGCGCGCCGCTCCATGACCCCGTCGCGGTGGTCAGCCTCATTCGCCCCGACCTGCTCACGAGCAAACGCCTGTGCGTCGAGATTGAGACGCAGGGCGAATACTGCCGCGGCGCGACAATCGGACATGACCGAAAGCCCGCGAACGCGCTGGTCAACTTCGATATCGACCGTGACGGCTTTGCAGACCTGCTCGTCGAGGCGGTCAAGACCTATGGGGAGGGATAAGCATGAAAACATATCCGATTTGGATTGACTGTGACCCCGGTGTGGACGACGCCGCAGCCCTCCTGCTGGCGCACGCACAGGAGGAGACGGAGATCGTCGGCATTTCCACGGTGTCCGGCAACGCATATATAGACCAAACAACAGAGAACGCCCTAAAGCTCTGTGACCTGATGGGCGCAAGCTACCCCGTCTATCGCGGCGCGGAAAAGCCGCTGTTCCGGGAGTATCACGACGGCGCGGAGTTCCACGGCAAGGACGGCTTAGGCGGCGCGGAGCTGCCGGAACCGCGCAGGGAAGCGGAACGGCTCCCCGCGTGGGACGGCTTGTACGAGGCGGCGAAGCGGTATGAGGGAAGCTTGGAGCTTGTCACCTTGGGGCCGCTGACCAATATCGCCATCGCCTTGGGAAAGCACCCGGACCTGAAGGAGAAGCTGCACCGCATCGTAATGATGGGCGGCTCCGCCACGCGGGGCAACCGCACCCCCGGCGCGGAGTATAATATCTATGCCGACCCGGAAGCGGCGCAGGCGGTGTTCCGCAGCGGCATTCAGATTGTCATGTGCGGCTTGGAGGTCACGGAGCAGGCGCTGCTTTTGCCCGAGGAGATTGACGCGATAGGGGAGAAGAATACCCCCGTCACGCGCTTCTTCCACACCGCCGTGCAGGACATCATGAAAAAGAACATGGCAGCCGGCTGCGCGGGCTGGTGCGTCCACGATGCCTGCCCGATTGCCTATTTGGCGCACCCGGAGCTCTTCACCGCCAAGGAAGCCGGTGTCTTTGTCGAAACACAATCCGACCTGACCCTCGGCAAGACGGTAACCGACCTCTACAGCGACAAAAAATTCGGCATCAAAAACGCCCTCGTCGTCCTGCAAGTCAACCGCCCCGCCTTCGCTGCCATCCTGATGAACGCCGTAACGCACATCTGACACCGTAGTGCCGGCTATCAGCCGCCCGTTGCAGGCACCACCGCCTGCGTACAAATTCCCCCCACCATGTCATTGCGAGGAGCGCAGCGACGTGGCAATCTCGTGAAGGAACCACCGGGTGCGCACAAGACCGTTTTTCTTATCGTCCGGACGGCACGCCGAGTCGTCGTGCCCTACGACAATGGAATGCACTTTCGCCGTAGGGCGCGACGACCCCGGCGCGCCGGTGCAGGAACCACCGACCGCGTACCAATTCTCCCACCATGTCATTGCGAGGAGCGCAGCGACGTGGCAATCTCGTGCAGGAACCACCGGATGCGCACAAGACCGTTTTTCTTATCGTCCGGACGGCACGCCGAGTCGTCGTGCCCTACGACAATGGAATGCACTTTTACCGTAGGGCGCGACCACCGGGCGCGCCGGTGCAGGCACTCCGAATTCCGCACAAACCTTTCCTTATACCCGCCCGTGCAGCCATCACATTTTCTTCCACGGAGGCAACTATGAATTTCAAGCTTCATGCGCCCTATTCCGCCACCGGTGACCAGCCGGAGGCAATCGAGAAATTGACCGAGGGCATTAAAAACGGTCTGCGGGAGCAGGTTTTGCTTGGCGTCACCGGTTCGGGCAAAACCTTCACCATGGCGTCCGTCATTGAAAAAATCAACCGCCCGACCCTCGTCTTAGCGCATAATAAGACCCTCGCCGCCCAGCTTTGCAGCGAATTTCGGGAATTCTTCCCGGAAAACGCGGTGGAGTACTTTATCTCCTATTACGATTATTATCAGCCCGAGGCGTATATCGCCCATACGGACACCTATATCGAAAAGGACTCTGCGGTCAATGACGAGATCGAGCGCCTGCGCCACAGCGCCACCAGTTCCCTGTTTGAGCGGCGGGATGTGATTGTCGTCGCCTCCGTCTCGTGCATCTACGGCTTGGGCGACCCGATTGACTATAAAAACATGGTCATCTCCCTGCGCACAGGCATGGAGAAAAACCGCGAGGAGCTGATGAAAAAGCTCGTCGAGATCCGTTATGAGCGCAACGACATCGACTTCTCCCGCAATACCTTCCGGGTGCGCGGCGATACGGTGGAAATCTACCCGGTCTATTGGTCGGGACGCGCCATCCGGGTGGAATTCTTCGGCGACGAAATTGACCGCATCTCCGAGATCAACGCCGTCACGGGCCTCCCCGAACGTGTGGTCAACCATGTCGCCATCTACCCCGCCTCGCACTATGTCGCGTCGAAGGAAAAGCTGAACCGCGCCATTGTGGAGATTGAGCGGGAGATGGAGGAGCGCGAAGCGTGGTTCAAGGAGAACGACAAGCTCCTGGAGGCGCAGCGCATCCGCCAGCGGACGATGTATGACATTGAGATGCTGCAAGAAATCGGCTTTTGCAGCGGGATTGAGAACTATTCCCGCGTGATCTCGGGCAGAGCGCCGGGCACACCACCGATGACCCTGCTGGACTATTTCCCCGACGATTTTCTGCTCTTTGTGGACGAGAGCCACGTCACCCTTCCGCAGGTGCGGGCGATGTACGCCGGCGACCGCAGCCGCAAGGAGAGCCTTGTGGATTACGGCTTCCGCCTGCCCAGCGCCTTTGATAACCGCCCCCTGACCTTTGACGAATTTCAGACCAAAATCAACCAGGCGGTCTATGTCTCCGCGACACCCGCCGAGTTTGAGCGCAGCCGCGCGGGACAGATTGCCGAGCAGGTCATCCGCCCGACGGGACTGCTCGACCCGGAAATCTTCGTCCGCCCGATTGAGGGACAGATTGACGACCTCATCGGCGAGTGCAACCGCGTGGTCGAAAAGAAGGAGCGCGTCCTTGTCACAACGCTGACCAAACGCATGGCGGAGGACCTGACGAATTATTTGCAGCAGGCGGGCATCCGCGTGCGCTATATGCACTCGGATATCGCGGCGCTGGAGCGCATGGAAATTCTGCGTGACCTGCGCATGGCGAAATTCGACGTGCTGGTGGGCATCAACCTCTTGCGGGAGGGCTTGGACCTGCCCGAGGTATCGCTCGTCGCCATCTTGGACGCGGATAAGGAGGGCTTTTTGCGCAGCGAGACGAGCCTGATCCAGACCATCGGCAGAGCCGCGCGCAACGCCGAGGGCAGAGTCATCATGTACGCCGATAAGATCACCGCCGCCATGCGCGCCGCCATCGACGAGACACAGCGCCGCCGTTCCATTCAGGACGCCTATAATAAAGCCCACGGCATCGTGCCGAAGACGATTGTCAAGGATGTCCGCGAGCTGATTGAGATCACCCAGTCCGAAGGTGAGGCAATGCGTGCCGACGGCGTAAAGATGACCAAGGTGGAGAGAGAACGCGAGATCGCGCGCTTGGAAAAGGAAATGCGCGCCGCCGCGAAGATGATGGAATACGAATACGCCGCCGTCCTCCGCGACCGCATCATCGAGCTTCGCGGCGAAAAATAAAGAAAAAGCAGAGCCGAAGAACCCGGCTCTGCTTTTTGCAAAAACAGACAACTTTCCAAACACGAAACAGCCTCTGTAGACCGGGGACATGTCCCCGCCGTGTGTAGGAACTACCGACTGCGCACAAACTCCCCTCAATGTCATTGCGAGGCGCTTGCGCCGTGGCAATCTCGTGCAGGCACCCAAAAAAACAGCAGCACCCTTGTAGGGCGGGGACATGTCCCCGCCGGTGCAGGAACTACCGACTGCGTACAAACTCCCCTTCCATGTCATTGCGAGGAGCGCAGCGACGCGGCAATCTCGTGTAGGCACAACCGACTGCGCACAAACCTACAGCCTGAGATTGCCACACCCAGTGTGCGCACTGGGTTCGCAATGACAAAACGGGCAGCCGATTATGTCATTGCGAGGCGCTTGCGCCGTGGCAATCTCGTGCAGGCACGACCGACGATGTATAATAGTCATTCATCCTTCACCCTTAGTCAATAAAGTTCACCCCAAAACCAGCGCATACCAAACCCCGAAGATCTCCCGCACAAACATGAGACAGAAGAACGCGCGGTTTTGCGTATGGGACGGGTAACAGACCGTCTCCACGCCCTCGTCCTTTGCGATTACGCTTGCCCGCAGCAGATGATACTCCGCCGAAATCACGCCGATTTTCTCCGGACGCA
>JBJFGB010000048.1:0-19249 GCA_051892295.1 Faecousia sp.
TTCTGCTTGCCTCTGTGCGCGGCGCTGCTTCAACACTTTCACACTGTGAAAATAAGCAGGTACGAGGAACAGGTCAGCAAGAATCCAAGCGGCAGGATTGGCAAAGCAGATCGCCGTATAGCCCCAAAGCTCCGCAAGCCAGAAACCGCAGATGCAGCGCGCAATCATTTCGAAAATTCCGGCAAAAATCGCCTGTTTGGTAAAGGACAGACCTTGGATCATAAAGCGGAGAATATTGACAAACGCAAGCGAGATATAAAACGCACCGTTGCAGATCAAAAATTCTCTGGCGTATTTTGCAATCTCTAAGCGTGTCGCAAGCGGCTCGGCAGAATCAATAAACAGCATTGAGAGCTGTGTGCCGAAAAAGATCATGATCGGCAAAACAAGCAGAGAGTAGATAACCGCGAGAAGCCCGCAGGAGGCAACGCCCTTGTGCAGACGGTCAAGCTTCATCGCGCCGTAGTTCTGCGCGCCGTAAACCGCCATCGTCGTACCCATTGCGTCAAAGGTACAGGCAAAAAGCTGATTGATCTTATTGCCGACTGTGACCGCTGCGATATAGTTCGCTGCCAGACCGTTGACGGCTGCCTGCACGACGATGGTACCAATGGCTGTGATGGAGTATTGTAAACCCATCGGAACACCCATCGAGAACAAACGGAGCAGATACGTTTTGCGCGGCTTCAGATCGTCGCAGGAAATCCGCAGAACCGGATAACGACGAAACATCACGATTAGGCAGAGAATGCCGGAGATTGCCTGCGAGAGTACCGTTGCCCATGCCGGACCCGCGACGCCCATATGCAAAAAACGCACGGAGAGAATGTCAAACAGAACATTCAGCAGGGACGAAAGAATCAGAAAATAGATCGGCGTTTTGGAATCACCGAGGGAACGAATGATGCCGGAGAGTAAATTATATAGGATTATCACGGGAATTCCGAGAAAGATCACAAAAATATAATTGTATGCTTCCTCGAAAATTTCCGACGGCGTATCCATCCAATGCAGGATTGTCGAGCAGAGGAGGCAGACACAGACGGTGATTGCAACTGCGAATATTGCGGAGAGCAAAAAACCGTTGGCAACATACTTACGCAGACCGTCCTCGTCACCCTCGCCGAATTTTTGCGCCACGGGGATTACAAAGCCGTTGCAGATGCCGATGCAGAAGCCAAGCACCAAAAAGTTGATCGAACCGGTCGAGCCGACGCCCGCCAGTGCGTTTACCCCGAGGTAGCGTCCGACCACGAGGGTATCGACCATATTATATAGCTGCTGAAACAGTAGACCGCCGAGCAGGGGGAGCAAAAAGCCGAGAATCAGTTTCATCGGCGAGCCGAACGTCAGATTTTTTACGGAGCTTTTTCCCATTGCGTTTTCCTCCTTTCAACCGCGCATAAGTTTACAGTGGAAAATGGGAAGATGCAAGATGGAATACTTCCGTTTTTTAGCGAAAACCTCAAGGGAAAAACCGTCAAAGTGTACAAAATAAATCAAAAAATTTATACAATGTGTACACCCACCCCCTTTTGAGTTCGTCGTTTGTGTGGAGAGAGAAAGGAGATAAGGGCGAAATGTGTAAATAATTTGTAACGAGGGCTTGCAAAACAAAAAAATGACGCTATAATATGAATTAGCACTCAGGCACTTCGAGTGCCAATTTTACGAAGGAAGCTGAGAAATATGGCAAAGAAACAATTTAAGGCGGAATCCAAACGACTGCTGGATTTGATGATCAATTCCATTTACACCCACAAGGAGATTTTCCTGCGTGAGCTGATCTCCAACGCCTCGGACGCGATTGACAAGCTGGCGTATCAGGCGCTGACGGATGAAAAGGTCGGTTTGAACCGCAGCGATTTCGTCATCCGTCTTGCTGCCGACAAAGAGGCGCGAACGCTGACCGTCTCCGATAACGGCATCGGTATGAGCAAGGAGGAGATGGAGGAGAACCTCGGCACAATCGCCCACAGCGGCTCTCTGCAATTTAAAACCGAGATGGAAAAGCAGGAGGACATTGACATCATCGGTCAGTTCGGTGTCGGCTTCTACTCGGCGTTTATGGTCGCGGAAAAGGTGACGGTTGTCTCCAAGAAGTATGGCTCAGAGGAGGCATGGCAGTGGGAATCCACCGGCGCGGACGGCTACACGATCACGCCCTGCGAGAAGGAGAGCGCCGGCACGGAGATTACCCTCTATCTGAAAGCGGATACGGACGACGAGCGTTACAGTGATTATCTGTCCGACTATCGCCTGCGCAGCTTGGTCAAGAAATACTCCGACTACATCCGTTACCCGATCAAGATGGAGGTTGAGGAGCAGCGCCCCGTGGAGGAACCGGAGGAGGAGAATGCGGAGCAGGACGAGCAGAAGGAACCGAAGTATGAGACTGTCATAGAGGACCAGACCTTCAACTCGATGGTTCCGCTTTGGCAAAAGAATAAAAAAGACGTGACGGAAGAGGAGTATCAGAGCTTCTACCGCGAAAAGTTCTTTGACTATGAGCCGCCTGCGGGCGTCATTCATGTCAGCGTGGAAGGCGCTGTGACTTACAAAGCACTGCTCTACATTCCGAGTAAGGCACCCTACGACTTCTACACAAAGGACTATAAGCACGGCTTGCAGCTTTATTCCTCGGGTGTGCTTATCATGGAGAATTGCGCCGATCTGCTGCCGGAGCATTTCCGCTTTGTGCGGGGCGTTGTCGACACGCAGGATCTGAGCCTGAATATCAGCCGAGAGCTTTTGCAGCATACGCGTGAGCTGAAAACCATCGCAGCCAACCTTGAAAAGAAAATCAAGGCGGAGCTGCTGCGCCTGCTGGAAAACGAGCGCGAGAAGTACGAGAAATTCTACGCAGCCTTCGGCAGGCAGCTCAAATACGGTCTTGTTTCCGATTACGGGATGCACAAGGAGCTTTTGCAGGATCTGGTCGAGTTCCGCTCGGACAAGGAGGGCAAGCTCGTTACGCTCAAGGAATACTGCGGGGCAATGCCCGAATCGCAGAAGCACATCTATTTTGCAACGGGCAGCAGTGCAGATCAGCTTTCCAAGCTCCCGCAGACCAAAATGCTGCGTGATCGCGGCTTTGATGTGCTGCTTTTGACGGAGCAGGTCGATGAGTTTATCCCGCAGACCCTCCACACCTTTGAGGAGCATGAATTCCGCAATATCCTGACGGATGATCTTGATCTCGCCACTGACGAGGAGAAGAAAGCGGCAGAAGAAAAGGCTGAGGAGTTTAAGCCCTGCATTGACTTTATTAAGGATACCCTTGGGGAGAAGGTCGCGCAGGTACGCGTTTCGTCCGACCTCGGCGAGCACCCTGTCACAATGGTGCCCGACGGCGGTATGAGCTTTGAAATGGAGAAATATTTCCGCACGCTCGATCCGAATTCCGACTATCATTGCGGCAGAATTTTGGAGGTCAATCCGACCCATCCTGCGCTGCTTGCGCTCAAGGCACGCATGGAGGACGATGCGGAAAAAGCGAAAAAGTACGCGGAGCTCCTGTATTGCCAAGGACTTGTGATGGCAAATCTCCCGCTCGAGGATCCGACTGCTTATACGGATCTGGTCTGTGAACTGATGCAATAAGAAATGAAAGACCCTGCCGGAAATCTCGGCAGGGTTTTCATTTACAATCTGTACGATCTGTAGGGCGGGGACATGTCCCGAAAGGTGTAGGAACGATTAAATGTGTATATGAAAAAATAGATTGCCACGTCGCTGCGCTCCTCGCAATGACAGGGAGGGGAGCTTTTTTTTCATTGCGAGGCGCTTGCGCCGTGGCAATCTCATGTAGGAACTACCGATTGCGTACAAACTTGTTCTTCTGTACTGTCTGCCGCTGACGCGGTCTTTTAGGACATGTCCCTGCCCTACGGATGCACGATTGCTTACAGCAAAAGCTTCCGGTTACTCAATGATGAGCTTTTCCGCTTTGAGCTGTTCGATAAATTCCGCGACATCGGCGGCAATGACCTCGCGGGGCGCATCGTACAGTTCGCAAAGCGCAGCGACGAGCGCCTCCAAAGAGGGTGTCTCGTCAATCCTTTTATAGATTTCGCAGCCGAAGCCGTTTAGGGAGAGAATGCCGTTCAGCTCCAAATCGCCGGTCAGCGGCACCAGTATATTTTCCCCCGCGACCTCACGCAAAATAAAATTCGGATTTCTTCTCATACTTCTTCCTCCGCTTCTTGATACAGCGCGAGCATTGCTTTGGTTTTCTCGCACAAATACTGCGGCACGGCGCTGAACTTACCGTTTTCTCCGTAGCATACGGCGGCGCAGACCTCGCAGTGCGGGCGAAGCTGACAGGCGGTACATTGCGCGGGCATCAGAATTTGATCCGTCGCCTCCTGTATGGAGCGCCATGCTTCCGAAAACGGTAGGTTCATCAGTGAAGCACACGGCTCTTGCAGCATCCCGCAGGGGAGAAGTCTGCCGTCATAGGTGATCCAATAGGCGCTGGTTCCTGCGCGGCAAAAAATCCGTTCCGTAGGATCGCGCGTGCCGTCCTCGTCCGTGACCGTGATGCCTGCCGTCCCTGCACGTATTGCGGCGCAGTGACGGCGAAAATCCTCTGCACCGAGCTTCTCCCGCATACAAAACAGCTCCCATGCCGCCGCCTCCTGCGGGTTGGGACGTACCGCCTCTCCGCAGCAGCCGTCACAGACGCGTACGGGCGGGAATAGGTATGTGGTGTGCTGTACCGGTGCGCCGACCTCATGTCCGAAAGCGAAAATCGCTGCGGCATCCTCTCGATTAAACGGCGTGACTGTATAATTGATCTTCACGTTCACGCCTGCCGCCCGGAGCTTACGGATATTCTCTGCGGTTCGTGAGAACATGTTTCCAATCCCGCAAAGCGCGGCATAGGTTTCTTCGGAAGCGCCGTAGAGGGAGACATTCACCCGTACGGGGGGATACTGCGCAAAAAAAGCGATATCCTCATCGCGCAGAAGCGTGCCGTTGGTGTTGATGGAGACTAAAAAGCCTGCTTTCTTGCAAGCAAAATAGATTTCCCGAAAATCCTTTCGCAGCAGAGGCTCGCCGCCGGTGATCAGCATAGTCAGCGTGCCTGCTTCGCGTGTTTGGCGTATCATATCCAGCCAGAAGGCGGTGGGCAGCTCCTGCGCGAGCGCCTCGGCGTCATTTTCTGCTCTGTGGATGTAACACATTTTGCAAGACAGATTACAGCGAGCTGTCAGCTCGAGCGTGCCGGAAGCGGCAATCTTGTTCCGGTACGCTTTGTTCAGCACATATTGCAGATAACCGGATTGCATTCGCTTTCTCGCTCCTTTTCCTTTTCTTCCGCAAGAAAACGCCCGACCCTACAGGCAATTCGTGCGGCTGCATAAAACCTCTACCGTTTGATTACATCATACAACAGCTTATTGAAATATGCAAGAAAATATATTTTGATTTCGATATTTATACTTGAAATTGATTGCGCTTATTGTTATAATAACCCATAAATGCAGAAAATGCGCTTATGCCGATTCTAATCAGAGGCGGGGAAGACGTTGAAAAGGCAATTTTGCATTGCAAATGTACATATAGAGGTTATTTCTGAGCTACCTTTGCGCGTGGAGGAGCGGTGGAGCTTATTTGAAGCGAGCTTTGAAACCGCGGAGCTGAGCTTTGAGGTTTGCTATGCAGCGCGTTTGCCCGCGTATGAAGGCGGCGTATGTTTTGAAAACGAACGGGTCCGCGTGCAGGAAGCGCACGGACGGCAGCTGCGCACCTATTTTGACGTGATATCAGGCGACGCAACGGTTGCGGTTGAGGAGCTTGGGAATCGGCGACACCGCATTACCGTCTGTGAGGACTTGCTGCCTTGGGGCTGCGATGTGGCAGACCTATTTATTCCTTACGGCTTTCCGCACAATCTGCCGCAATTTGGAAAAATGCTGCTGCATTGCGCGTATGTACTGCATGAGGGAAAAGCGATTCTCTTTACTGCACCGAGCGGAACGGGAAAATCGACGCAGGCTGCGCTTTGGCAGAAGCATTGCGGAAGCGTGATTGTGAACGGTGACCGCGCCGCCATCGGCTTGGAAAACGGCACCGTGACGGCTTACGGTCTGCCAATTTCCGGCACATCGCCTGATTGCAAAAATGTGACCGCGCCCGTTGCGGCAATTGTAAAGCTTTCTCAGGCGAAGGAGAACCGGGTAACCCGCCTGAACGACATGGATGCCGCGCGCTGCCTGCTGTCCGGGACCTATCTGCCGCAGGAGTTTTCGCGCGACCTTCCGGTGCTGTTTGACCTTGCGGTGGCAATCGGGCAATGTGTGCCGGTATTTCACTTGAAATGTCTTCCGGAGGAGAGCGCGGTGCGTGCGCTGCTGCCGCTGCTGATGGAGTAGGGCGGAGCGTTTCCGAATACAGACGGAGACATGGTTTTAACGGTTAACAAACGGAGCAATCCGAAGCAAGCATTACAGCCTTTGCCTTTGGCAGAGGCGGAAAGGAGAGTGATGGAACGAATGAAAAGAAAATATGAAAAGCCGATGTTACTCAAGGAGGAGTTCACCTTGGAGAACACAATTGCCGCTTGCGCGGTACCAAACAAGGCACCGTCGCAGATTGAGCAGTGCTCCTATTCGCCGGAAGGCTTGGGCTTCGCAATCTTTGCCGAGAAATGGACAAGCTGCACACATAGCGGAAACTATTATAACGGCTGCTATTATGAGAGTTCCAACAACCTGTTCTCGTCTTGAGAAACGGGAATCTAACGAAGGGAGAAAAACTATGAAATTCGGGAAAAGATTTTTATCTATACTGCTCGTCCTGTGCATGGTGCTTTCCATGCTTCCGGCAATCGGACTGACAGCGAGCGCGACCATCGATGCCTCCGCCACATGGACGGAAACGGCATGGGCAAGCATTCCTGATGGCGCGACGATCATCATTGCAAACTCAAACAATGTTGCGCTGCCGAATGCAACGTCCACCGGCAGCGGTCCGTCGAAGGTGAGCATCTCGGTGTCCGGGTCTGCCGGCGCGCTGACGATCACGCCGGCATCCGGTACATTGGACGAGCTTGTGTGGACGGTCAACGGCGACACGACCTCAACCAACGGTGTCCAGCTCCTGCAGTATGGCAGCGAAACGGTCAACCTGTGTCTTTCATCTACTACATCCAATACCGCAGTGCGCGTATCCACCGGTACGTCCAACAACAAATGGGTAATGGGCGACAGCGGTATGCTGCTGAAGGTGCAAAATGTAAGCCGTTATCTCGGCGAGTATGTCGCTGGGTCTGACTGGCGTTCGTATAACTCTGAGACTGCTGCCAACTACAGCAATCAGTCTTTGGTGTTTTATGTTCTGAACAGCGCTGCAGCTTCCTACACTGTCACTTACTCCGAAAACGGTGTAACATCATCTGAAACCTATACGGCAGGTGAGGCGGTGAGCCTCAAGAAGGCTGCTTCTGAAGATGGCTATACCTTTATCGGCTGGAGCACGGCGGAGGTTCCTACGGCGACGAATACCGTACCATCGACGCTGATTACTTCAACCTATACCATGCCTTCTGCGGATACAACCCTCTATGCGGTCTATGCCAAAGCCACGGCGGGTACAAGCACGAGTTATGTCAAGACTCCCATCGGGAGCATCAAACCCGCCGACGAGGTTGTCATCACGGAAACACTCAGCGACGGCACCGTCTACGCCATGTCGAACGCGAATGGTACAAGCGCTGCCCCGTCTGCAACGGCGGTCACCGTTTCGTCGGATAAGCTTTCCGCGACGCCCGGCAGTACGCTCTTGTGGAATGTCCTGAATTTAGGCGGAAATCTGATCATATACCAGAGCGGTACGACGAAAACATGGCTTTACTGCACGAGTGCCAATAATGGTGTGCGTGTCGGTACAAACGACAATAATGTATTCCAAATCGATTCGGGGAGCGGTTACCTGAAACACATAGCGACCGGTCGTTACCTCGGCGTATATACTACTACTCCTGACTGGCGCTGCTATACCACTACGACCACCAATATCGCGAATCAGACCCTTGCCTTCTATGTCAAGGCTGCGACCTACACGGGTTATACTACGGCCCCAGCAGCGACGACGCAGTTGACAGGAGATATCACCGCTACCCTTGTGAGCGATGAAGCACAAATGGTGGCGGGAGACTATTACCTCCTTATCTCTTACGATAGTACCGACAATACCCTTTATGCGGCTTCCAACACGCCCAATCAGAACAATCTTGGTGTTGTGACACTGGATACGACACTCTCTGGGCGTCCCCAGGTCGTGACGATCCCGGGAGAGACCGTTGCACAAATCTATACCTTTGTGCTGGAGGGTACATCCGGCGCGTGGAAGCTCAAGGACGGGGTTGACGGCTACCTCTATAAGAGTCCAATCGTTGCAAGCAACAAGCTTTCCAATATTTTGCGCATGAGCAAATACAGCTATACGACCACCGCCGATCCGGAGATCGCCGATGGAGCCGATGAATGGAGTCTTGTATTCCCCTGGGAGAATGTGGAGAACGAAAAGACCGGGCTTGTCAATAATGCATACACTAATTATCATGTCAGATTGAACCACAGCTCGGGTAACCCGATTTTCTCCGCCTATACTACCTATACGCATAACCCTGCCTATCTCTACCATGTAGATACGCTTCCGCTGACGGTAAATATCCGCTGCGGTGAGGGCGAGGTATCCATGCTCAAAAACGGTGAGGTCATTGCCGCAACGAATACAGCGGGGACGCCTGATAAAACCTATGTCAGCACGGGAGACAAAATCACATTAGTTATGAAGCCCAGCGACGGCTATCGTTTAGCGACGGCGGAAAAGGGCAGCGACCGTATCTATGATGAGTCCGCTGCGCCCACTGCCGACGATTATAAATGGAAGTGGAGCGAGACCTACGGCGCCTATATCTTTGAGTATACGGTTACGGAAACAAACCCGGAAGACAACAGCAGTAACTATTATAGTGTCTCTTTCCTGCCCAGAAGAATGGACACCGGTATCACGGCGGTACAGGCTCAGACCCCGGAGGACGGCCTGTATGTGATCACCGGCGTGCCCTATGCGCAGAATACGGCCCCCAAGGCATCTACCAGCAACAACCTGCACGATGCGGCGAGCACCTACCTGCTCTTTGGTGATGACGGTCTGGAAGGCAACATTGTGGGCAGAAAATCCGCTGCTATTCGGCTCAGTGACATCAATATCACGCTGAGCAACTCAACTCCCTATCTGATGACCGGTCTGAACGAGGCGTGCCTCTATGAGATCAAGGCGGGAACAGGCAGCTATGCCGATTACTATACCATCCGTATGTGCGGTGCGACAACGGATCTGTATTTGACCTGCACGGGTGACGGCAGCGGCAACGACTATCTGGCGGCGACCGCACTGACTGATACAACGACGAAAAGCTCCTATTGGAAGATTACCATCGACAGCAACGGTGTCGCCGTGATCCAAAACAAGGCGCAGACAGGTCGTTACTTGAAATTCATGGGCGACAGCAACTGCCAGTTCCGCGCTTATAAGGAGACTACCGGCAATTCCGTCTGGCCCGTCCTTTACAAGGCATCGCAGAGCGCGTATACGGTCTCCTACAGTAAAGAAGGCAGCGGCACGGTGAAGGCGTACAATACCACCACCGGTAGTGATGTTGTCTCCGGCTCTGTGCAAAGCGCGGGCAGCACCATCCGCTTTACCTTTACGCCCGCAACGAATTACGAGCTGCTATCCGTAGAGGTGAACGGTGCATCGGTTGCATTATCCTCTTTGACCTATGACGGTATTACCGATTCTTATTCCTACACCTACAGCGGTTTGGATCAGCATATCACTGTGACTGCGACCTTCGGAAAGATCAACAGCTCCATCGTGGTCGAATACTACGTCAACAACACCAGGATGACGCAGAAGTCTGTTGATTTGGAAGGTGAGTATTATTACGTAGACCTCACACCGTCCGTCACCATCGAAGGTTCAAGCTACACATACGCGGACCTCTCTTTTGACAAGGCTGCCAACGGCGCGATGGAGTTTACCGATGTGAACGAGCCAATCCCCGTCAAGAGCGGTGATACCGTCAAGCTGTATTTCCTTACGACTGCGGTCAGCATGAGCAAGACGGCAGCGGAGACGACGAAGTATGTTAGCTCTGACACGAATGCAATGACCCTCGGCGGCACCGCTGCCGACTCCAAGGCATTCACCGATGACAACGGTCAGGATTCCTACAATAACGTCAAGCAGACCTTCGAGATCACGCTCGATGTGAATTCCACCGACATGATCAAGGGCTACACCGAGGGCGGCAACACCGATATTATCCTTGTCCTCGACGACTCCAACAGTATGCACCCGAACTATTCCACCAATGCGGATCTCACAAAAGAGGCGATTTATGAGTTCCTTGATATTGCGTTTACCACAGATTCCGGAAATAAAGTAGCCGTTGTGCGCTATAACAGCCTTGCCGGCGCCTGGGACGGATCGGCATTTGTCCAATACAATGGTTCGATGAGCGGCTACAGCGGGATAACGTACAATAACTGCTTTATGGCAACCAAGTCTGCTGTGACTAAAGCTGTCAATGCTGCGCTGACGAAGGACAGTTCGAATGGCGGCACCAATATGGAAGGCGGCTTTATGATGGCGGAGGTCGTCGCAAAGACTCGCGCGGCGAGCACGGATCGAGATCTGCTGATTCTGATCTTCACCGATGGTGAGCCGACATTCCGATATACCGACGGATCGACCGTTTCTTATGATAACGACGGAACGACGACTTCTGAGTATGAATACAATGAAGCACTTGCAGCCGGGCAAAGCCTGCGCACGGCAGTGAATTCGTATGCGTACTGCAACTCCTTTATCTATTCTGTCGCGCTTCTGAACGAGAGCACCTACACGCAAAATGACTATGATCTTGTTGAGTACCTGATGGGTACGTCACCGAAAGCGTTTATCACCGATCTCACCGGCGGAAGCTATTATTATTCCATCCGCGGCGGCGTGTATCTCTCGGATTACTGGGCAGATACGGTTGCTTACTCGAATGCATATTTTGCAATTAAGAGCGGAGACGCGGACGAAGTTAAGCAGCAACTGAACGATGTATTCAAGCAGATCGCTTATACCACGGTTCCGGATCAGTATTTGACCGGTACTCTGGTTGACACGATCCCCGCGAATTTCAAGCTCACTGATGAGAGTGCGAGCGTGTTAAAGTCTGCCGGTTGGACGGTTACGGAGAACACCGACGGTACGACAATCATTTCCAAGTCCGGTGTTGTGGCGGACAACAAAGCAACAGAGAAGGATTTGACCTATGAGGTCGTGTATCAGGGCGGCGGCTACGGCGCTGTCTATACCAACACCTCGGCACAGTATACCTACACGGATATCCTGACCGGTAAGGAAGTCGTCGGAACCTTCACCAAACCGGTCGTTGAGGTCATCCCCTGGACGGTCAATGACCATGCTACAGCCATGCTCGGAACGGATCTTTCCATTGACATTAAGTCGAACGACCTGTTTGCGGAGCTGACTGCCGGCGGCTATACAGTGGTGGATTATAAGATCAGACTGACTGATGCCAACGGCGTAGACGCGACTTATTATGACGCGGTGGAACAGTTAGGCTGCAAGTTTGACGCCGTGCTCGACACGAGCAACCAAACTGTGAGCTTCTACACGCTGACCGGCGGGACGCATACCTTCTATTATGTTGTCGAAGCGACGGTCAAAGCACCGGATGGCAGCCTTGAGACGGTCTATTCCCGCGTGACGGCGGTTGATGTGACGGTCCCGAATGTTGACCTGACAAAGACCGCAACGGAGGTAACGAAGGACAGCGCTTATGCTGCGGATGTGACAAGCGACGCACACGGCAATGTGCAGCAGCTCTATCTGATTACACTGAAGATCGCAAAGCAGAACGCTTCCGATACAATTCAGGACGGTGCTCTGACTGACGTGATCCCCGAAGGCTTTGCCTTTGTTCGATTCGTTACTCCGACGAGCGGCGTGACCCATGATAGCGGTGTGATCACTTATTCCGGTATTACGGGCAACTCGACACTTCAGTTCCTCGTGCGTTATACGGGGAATAACTACGGCGTATTGTACACCAATAAGACTGCTTCTTTCGCCTATAAATTTGTGACAGAAGACGGCACGCTTAGTCTGACGCAGTATTTCGAGCAGCCTGTTGCTGGTATTGCTCCGGCGACAGTCAATGATGTGGACATCGTCAAGAGCGGCGATACCCAGACCATCGATGTCACGGCAAACGATCTGTTCACGAAGGACGGTATGACGCTGAGTGATTATACTGTCAGCGACAAGGCTGTCTATATCACGGATGAGAATGGCAATAAACTGACGCAAGAGCAGATCGACGCCCTCGGCATCTCTCTGAGCCTGAATGACGACGGTACGTTCACTTATACCACGCCGGAACGTTTCGGCGACGGCTCCGTCTATGAGTTCTACTATGTCGTAGAAGCAAAGGTGACTCTGCCGGACGGCAGCACCTATGCGGAGAACAACAGCACGACCCTGACCTCACGGCCGACAAAGGTGACGATCTATTCGGTCGAAGATCAGTATATCGTCGTTGACTTCGGTCTGCCGACAGCCGAGAAAGCATACGGCGTGACGAAGAACGTGGCTGTTGCCAATGATGCCTCTTTGACATCTTTGGTAAAGGTGTCCGGCTTACAAGGAAGCGTTCAGTACGGCACGATGTCAACAAGCAACGGAAAGTACTCCTTCTGCCCGACGACAACGAACTTCAGCGATACCAGCTATTTCAGCTATACGGTCAAGCTGGATAAGGGAACCTACAATGCGGCAGCTCGCAGCGTTGCAGGCGGCGTTACCGTCATTCCCGCGAACAATGTCTACTATGAGGAAGACTTCATTACATGGGCAGACACGAGCTGGAACGATGAAGTTTCGCCCGATGATGAAACAGCGGAAACCGAAACGGTGAGAACGCAGTCTGTTGAAAACTCGCTGCATGGCTACGATACCGCTTATGGAACAACGGAAAACTATTCCAACGGCAACGAAAAGAGCGTCACTGTCAGCAAGAATGCTTATGAGGCTGACGCGTACTTCACCTTCAGCGGTACGGGCTTTGATATCTACAGCGAGTGCGGCAAGAACAGCGGCGTGATTGTTGCCGAAATCTATCAATGCGCTTCGCAGACTGATATCACGAAGGATACGAAGCCCGTGAAGGTTATCCTGATGGATACCTATCTGAACAGCGATGTTTCCTATTACCAGATTCCCGTGGTGATGTGCCGTGAATTGAACTACAACATCTATACCGTCAAGATCCGCGCGTTCTATAACGCTGTCTTTGACCATAATTACAAGTCCGTCGTAACGGAGAGCAAAATCCGCGAGGTGCTTGGCTTGGACGACGAGACGGAGCTGATCTGCAGTGACATGAGCAATGTTTCCCTCGAGGCGGCGCAGCAATCTGAAATGCGCAAGGCAGACAGCGCTGCGGAAGGACAGTACAACGTTTATATCGACGCGGTTCGCATTTACAACCCGCTCGGTACTTTGAATGCGCTCAGTGGCATCGCCTATACCGCATATAGCGAGATCAATGAGCTGAATCCGACCTTTGAGAACATCAATGATACCATTCTTGATATGGCCAATGCGACGAAATGGGCGAATACAGCAAGCGGCGTCGAAGGCGCACTCTACATTGCTTCCGGCAGCGAAACCGCGAAGGAGACGGATGTTTTTGATGACCAAACCGTAGTTTGCCTTGGCGCAGCCGGAACAATCAAAACCGTCACGGAAAACGGTAAGGATTATCTTCTTGATAAAAACGGGAAGTATATCCAATACGAGGGTGCCAATGTCTATGTGGTAAGTGTTACGCAGAACACAGATAATCCCAATGCAGAGCAGGCAGGGATAGCGTTCTACTATGATAATCAAAGCGGCGATGCGATTCAGCTCAACAGAGGACAGCTCAGCAAGCTGAATATCTATTGCTATGAGAACAAGTATGAAGCAATCGGTCCGGAAAACGAGGTCTATCTTAGAAACGGACAGGGTCTTGCCTTCAACGTTCCCCAGAATGCACACATTCAAATCAGCGCAAAGATGCCATTCGATTCGAAAACGAATGCAACCGTAAAGATTTTTGCCTACTATAACGGCAGTTGGACGGCAAATGCAGTTGCTGAGATCAGTTCGAGAACGGAGCTGTACTATGACCTGACCAACTATGTGAACTCCGACAATACGCTCATTATTAAGTGCGAGTCGAGCGATCCGAATGCGGTTCTTGCACTGTGCAATGTCAAGGGGACCGGTGCGAAGGGGAGAATGATTTCGTTCAACGGCAACACCTTTGTAGCGGCAATGAACGCGTTCTATCCCACCGAGGAGGAGCATACGCACAGCTACACAGAGGAAGTGACGGAGCCGACCTGCACGGAGCAGGGCTACACGACCCATACTTGCAAGTGCGGCGACAACTTTGTTGACAGCTATGTGGATGCGCTTGGACATGCTTGGGATAAAGGCGTGGTAACGATTGAACCGACGGCGACGGAGGATGGCGTGAGAACCTTTACCTGCGAACGCTGCGGTGAAACGAAGACGGAGGTTATCGAAGCAACTGCGGAAACGCCGGCTGACCCGACTGACCCGGATGAACCTTCCGTCCCGGAGGATCCGAGCGAGGATGAAAAGCCTGAGGAGAAGCCCTGCGACGGCGGCAAGGATTGCCCGAGTGCACAATTCTCCGATGTCAACGTGAAGGAATGGTATCACGAGAGCGTGGATTATGTTGTGACCCATGACTTGATGAACGGCGTCACCGGCGGAAAGTTTGATCCGGAGGGTGAGATGAACCGCGCGATGCTCGTGACGGTACTGTGGCGCTACGAGGGCAAGCCAACGGGCGCAAAGAATACCTTCTCCGATGTTCCGGCAGACGAGTGGTATACCGACGCTGTGGCGTGGGCAACTGAGAACGGCATTGTCAACGGTATCGGTGACGGGAAATTCGATCCGCTTGGGAAGATTACCCGCGAACAGCTGGCGACGATTCTTTACCGTTACACAGAAAAACGCGGCATTGCTGATACCTCGAAACGCGGCGATCTGAGCGGCTTCCCCGATGAGAAGCAGATCAGCGCGTATGCGACCGACGCGGTTGCATGGGCTGTCGGCGAGGGCTTGATCCTCGGCTCCGAGGGTATGCTCCTGCCGCAAGGCAACGCGACCCGCGCACAAGTCGCAACGATTCTCATGCGTTATATTGAGAACATCGCAAAATAACCCAAATCGGCAGGCTGCGGAAAACGCAGCCTGCCGAATACGTTATAGGAAGAGTTGCTCTGTTCCTCGTTTTAAAGATAAACGAACCACACCTGTAGGGCTGGGACATGTCCCCGCCGCCCGCGTAAGCGGCAGAGGGTAGGCATGAACAGGTTTGTATGCAAACTGCGGTTCTTGCGCGAGATTGCCACGGCGCAAGCGCCTCGCAATGACATAGAAGGCTACCTTTTTGTCATTGCGAGGAGCGCAGCGACGTGGCAATCTTTTTTCCTTTTGTGTCACGGGGACGGGTTCCTTGACACATTTTTTGTACGCACTCGGTAGTTCCTGCACCGGCGGGGACATGTCCCCGCCCTACATGGATGCTTTGGTTATTTTGGCTTGTGCTTACGCGCGAGAAAAACAAAATCGTCAAGGTGTGACAGCATACCTTGACGATTTGCGTTTGAAGCTGATCTGAATGGATTACAAAACAGAGAACCGAGAAACATAGTGGTGGTTTCTTATTGATTCTTTGCCTGCATCAAAGCCGTTGCGAGCTGGTCGGGGCAGGAGGTGGGCTTCATGCCGCACTTGACGCCCTTCAGGCGGGAGATCACCTCATCGACAGGCATTCCCTCTGCCAACAGGGAGACACCCTGTGTGTTACCGCTGCACCCGCCGATAAAGCGGATGTTTGACACGATATTGTCATTGATCTCAAAAAGAATCTTACTCGCGCAAACGCCGCGCGTTTTGTATTCGTATTGCATTGCATTTTTCTCCTTCATTTTTTCTTTATTATATCAGAAAAGACGGAATTTGCAAGTCCTCTTGTTTGAGAAAAAAGAAAACGGGAATCCTATCAAGAAACAATCTCGTTTGCATACGAGACGGATACAGGAGGAAACAATGGAAGAGCAGAAAAACGCCGCAAACGAACGGATGGAGGATCTCGGTGCCGGCTTAACAAAGACCGAGCGAGGCTGTGTCTATACGCTGACCATCATCGGTCAGATCGAGGGACATCAGATTGCGCCGGAGAATGTGAAAACAACGAAATACGAGCATGTGCTGCCGCTTTTGGCAACGATTGAGGAAAGCGAGGAGATTGACGGTCTGCTGCTTCTTCTGAACACCGTCGGCGGCGACATTGAGGCTGGGCTTGCAATCTCGGAGTTGATCGCGGGTATGAAAAAGCCGACGGTTTCGCTTGTCCTCGGCGGAGGGCACTCCATCGGCATTCCGCTTGCGGTTTCCGCCAAAAAGAGTATGATTGCACCGACCGCGAGTATGATGATCCATCCCGTTCGAATGAGCGGTGTTGTGGTCGGCGCACCTGCGACATATCACTATTTTCAGCGCATTCAGGAGCAGATTACGGATTTTGTGACAGCGAATTCAAAAATCAGCCGCGAGAAATTTTCTGAGTATATGATGGCAACCGGTCAGATTGCCACGGACGTCGGCACGATCGTCTACGGCAGAGAGGCGGTTGAGAGCGGCCTGATTGACCGACTTGGCAGCCTGCATGATGCACTGGAGACTTTGCACCGCATGATCGCGTCCGCAAAAAATACAAAGCGGAGAAATGTACAAAAGGGATAGAAATTTCCGAAATGATGTGATATAATAACCCATACGGGCTTTGCAAGTCCAAAAAAGACAGAGGAGACTGCAATTTGAAGATCTGGGAAGCGATTATTTACGGCATCTTCGGCGGCGCGGCGGAGCTTTTGCCGATTTCGTTCGGCGGTCACAGCGTGGTGCTGCGCGAAATATTCAATCTCTCCTCCCTGACGCAGGGCGGCGGTTACTATGTGCGTGCCGCAATCTCTCTCGGCGTAATGGCGGCAATGATTCTTTCCTTCTCCGCAGAGACGCTTTCTTTCGGACGGGAACTGCTTCTTATGTCAAGGCTGAAGCATCGCAGGCGCGGACAGCGAACGAATCCCTTGCTGCGCCGAAGCATCTTTCTCGGTTTTTTTGCCCTTGTGCCGATGCTTTGCTCGTTCTTTTTTACCGCCGCTGCGGAACGGATCACGCGCCTTCTGATTATCGCACTGCTCTTTGCATTGAATGGACTTGTGATTTTTCTGTGCTGCCGCAGAAGGGTAGGGAGAAAAAACGAAAAAACGGTGCTTCTCTCGGATACGCTGCTTATCGGTTTTGCGCGGATGCTCTCTGTTTTCCCCGGGCTTTCCTCTGTCGGGAGTTCAATGGCTGTTGCGCGGGCACGCGGGCTTTCCCAGCGCTACGCCCTTCGCTTGACCTATCTTCTGACGCTTTGCTATGAAGCGGCGGCATTTCTTTATTATTTGATTCGTGCTTTCTGCTACGGAAGCTTTACAGCCGGTATCATCCTGCCCGTGCTGCTGGCGATGCTCTTTTCCGGCATTGCCGGGTATTTTGCAATTCAGTACTTCCGCTATTTGTTAAACCGTGATAAGCTGCAAGTATTTTCCTACTACTGCTGGGATGCGGCAGTGATCACATTGATCCTTTCTTTGATTAATTCGTAAAGGAGGAAACGCGGTGGCTTCAAAACCGACCAACCAAAAAAAGAATGCTTCTCACGCCTCCAAAGCGTCTTCCGCGCAGAAGCAGCAAACGCAAAATCGCCGCGAGCTGACGGGTGTAATTTGCATTGTGCTGGCGCTCTTTGCTTTGTTGTGCTATGTCAACACCGATGCCTTTTTAATCTCTTCCTGTGCCGCGCTGATCGGCGGCTTGCTCGGACAGGTGGGACGCTACCTCCTGCCCGCAGTTCTGCTCTATATCGCGGTGATCCTCTTCAAAAGCGGAACAAAACCGGTGAAAATGCGCATCTTTACCGCGCTGACACTGATTCTGACGCTTTCAGCAATTATACATATCATTTACGAGATTTTCAGCGGCACGGATGTTCCGCTCAAAATCAGTGCGCTCTATCAGGGCGGTAAGAATTGGACAAGCGGCGGCTTGCTTCCGGGTCTGCTTGCGGAGCTGCTGGAAGCGGCGCTGATGAAGGTCGGCGCACTGATCGGGCTTCTTCTCCTCCTTGTGCTGCAGATTTTGGCATGTATGCGCATCACGGTTGCCGGTCTGATTGCCGCGATTAAGAACCGTCCGCGTATCCCGGGGAAGGAAAGCCCTGAGGAGGAGCCTGAGGTGGACCCTGCGGAGCGGCTGGTAAACCGCGTCGCAAATAAACGTATTGAACGCTACGAAAAGCGTCATACGACGCCAGAAATAGATATTCCCGTTGACGACCCGCCCCTTGCGCCGCAGAAAAAGGAAAAAAAGCGCACATCACGGGTTATGTCGCCGGATGAGTATTTGCTGCAAAAGCAAACGCAGGAGGAGCAGCCAATCATTGATGCCGCCGCAAAGCAGGTGACAATTGACGAAATTGAGCTGCATGACCCGGAGCCGGAGCCGGTGAAAAAGCCTGCGCCTGTCTCCGTGACCCCGCCTGTACCGAAGCCGGAGCAGGAAAAATTGAAGAAGGGGGAGGCAGAGGCATCCGCAGCGGAGATTTCGCAGGAAATTGAGAAAGCGACCGAGTCTGCACCTGCCGAGGAATATGTCTATCCGCCGATTTCGCTTCTTACGTTGCGAAAGCAGGGCATGGTCGACGCGACGGCGGAAATGCGGGAGAATACGACGCGCCTTGCCGATACGCTCAAGAGCTTCGGCATTGAGCCGCACATTGTCAATGTCATCCGCGGTCCCTCTGTTACGCGGTACGAGTTGGAGCTGGATCGGGGCGTGAAGCTGTCGAAGCTGACCAATCTCGCCGACGATATTGCGCTTTCTTTGGGCGCAGCGGGCGTGCGTATCTCCGCCATCCCCGATAAGATCTCCGTCGTCGGCATTGAGGTGCCGAATAAGACCGTCAACACGGTCTATGCCCGCGAGGTCATTGATTCGCCTGTCTTCAAGAACAGTA
>JBJFGB010000049.1:0-19144 GCA_051892295.1 Faecousia sp.
ACGGCATTGCCGTGCATACCGGTGTGGATCAGCAGGCGCGGGGAAGGACACCGCTGGAGGATGTCCGCCGTTTGCGCCCCGTGGTGCGGCAGGCAGAGCTGTCCGTCGCGGGCGGAATTTGCCGGGCGACTGCGGCGGACTACTGCCGCGCGGGCGCGCAGGTACTCATCGTTGGCGGCGCGATTGCTTCCGCAGCCGATCCTGCGGCGGAAGCCCTTGCCATCCATGAAGTCCTGCAAGGCTTCGGACCCCTGTGAATCCCACGCGGCAGAAATGGCAAGGAAACCGGTCTGTACACAGAAAGCAATCTGCCTTTTTTGGAAAAAGGAATGCCCCCTTTCGGAGATGCAGTGAAACGGAAAACACTGCTTCTCGGGAAGAGGGCATTTTCAATCAGGGACATATGGCTTTACTGAATGAGCGATTGCAGATTGTAGTAGAACTCCATGGCGATGCCTTGCAGCTTTGCCGTGCTGACAGAGAACAGATCGGTGGGCTCGTCGGAGAGCTTGTCAATCTGCTGCAGCGGGAGAAGCCGCAGGTCGAAGCGGAAATCCTCAGCCGGTGAGACTGTGTAAATATGCAGACCGCCGTCTGTCAATTCATAGCGGAATTCCTGCATGGCGGAAGAGCGACCGGAAGCTGCGAAGGTAAGCAGACCTTCGGCATCGTCACATGCGATGGTGAGTGTGGTATCCTCTGCCTCAATCTCAAATTGGAACCCGTCTGCCGTGCTTTGCAGACAAGCGGTTGCGACTGTTTTGCCATCTACCAGCAGCGTCACATCGTTCCAAAGATTCTGCCTGCCTTCCAGCAGAAGCGTGGCAGTATATGTCTGCGCTTCATCCGTCAGGTAGAGGGCGCTGATACAGTTGTCATCGTTGATGCCAATCAAGAGATAGGATGCCGCATCATCAAGCGCAGCAAAGGCATTGTCGATCTCCTCGAAATCCATTTGCGTCAGTAAGGCGTCCGTGCCGTAGAGTGCGCAGATGGAATACTCCATGTATGCGTGCAGTAACGCATCGGCACACTGCCAATCCACACGAAGTGAGTAGACCTCCAAACCGTCCTCTGCCTTCGGAATCACCTCGTCCGATTCCTCAATTTGTATGGAATCAAGGAACGCGGCGGTTTCCTCCGGATATTGCTCGCGGAAGTCATCCCAGCTGATTTCGGCAAAGAAATTGAAAGAAAGCTCGGAAAGCGCATCACTGTCCTCAATCTCTGCCAGCTTTGCAAGGGGGGAGGCGAGCAGCTTCTTGCCGAAATCCTTCATTGGAATGGAATAAACACCGTCCAAAAGCTGCGGCAGTCCGAGGACGAACGATTCCTCATCGAGATAGAACTGTAGTTGAATCGGTGGGATTGCATCGTCGACGGTAAAGTCCAACGAGCCGCCAAGCTGCTTGTTTTCCAGGTCAGTGTCAGCGCAAAGCTTGTAGGAAAACGGCTGGTAGCCGCTGTCGGAGGACAGTTCAAGCGCATAGCTCAGCTTGCCGGACGCCGAGAGCTCCCCACCGCGTGCGGCAAGGGCATTCAGGTTCTTGCAGCGCGCAAACACATCCTCCAGCGCCTCACCGGTATTTTCCAACGCGCGAAGAAGCCTTGCCTCGGGTGTGTTCAGCACAAAGGCATAGACCATACCGCCTGCGAGCAGCGCCAAAACCAGCACTGCCGCAATCAAAGAGAAGACCAGGCGCTTGCGGCTGCGCTTACGAGGAAGGGGAGCAGGCGCGATTCCTGCGTCGAAAGGCGTACCCTCCGCAGCGGGGAAAGCATCGGAGCCCGGGTTTCCTTCCGTTGCGGGAGAAGCATAAGGCGCAGGGACTTCCGCTGCAAAGGGAGTTTCGCCCTGTGTGGGGAATTCTTCAGCAACGGGAGCGTCGGCGGGCACAGATGCTTCCTCGGCAATGGAAGGAGCAGCGGGCATGGCGGCACCCGTTATGGGCAGCTCCGGGACGGGCTGGTCAGCCGTGTTGATCTTAACGCCGCAATGAGGGCAAAACACGCTGCCCTCGGGAAGCGCAGAGCCGCAATGACTGCAATACATAAGCTCACACTCCTATCATACAATGTAAGAAACAAGACGCGTTTCTTTCTTTTAGTATATCACCTGGAACGACATAATGCAAGATTTTTCGAAGTGGCTCTCCGCAAGGCGTTGCACCACCGGTGAAAAGTCTCTTTTTCATCGGTGGTTAGTATTACTACCTGCTGACACTGCATGGGAACGCCTCTGACTTCAAATAATCACAACGACCCGCCGATACCGTTTGCGGTATCGGCGGGTTTTTCCGGGTTTATTATAGAATGAGAGCGAGGGCGAGCGTAAGAATGGTCGGCGCGGCGTCCTCAGTGCCCTCGGAGATCAAAAGCAGCAAAAGCGCCAGCAGCAGCAGATCGCCGCTGTCCATGCCCGGGAAAAGCACGGAGAGCGCACTGCTCTGCGCTTGCTTACACTTGGGCGCCTGCTCCCTCGGCGGGCAATCCTTCTGCGCGGGCGGCGGTGCGCATCCCTGCAAAGACGCTTGCTTCGGCTCATGTTGTTCCGTGGGCGCGTCCCGTTTCGGTGCGGCATTTCGATCCGGCGGGCAAGGCGTTGGCTTTGCCTCCTGCACGGTCTGCCGACGGTACTGCCCGTTCGCATTTGGCATATAACGATGATACACGGCTTAACCTCCCCGTTTTCCGAACAGACCGTTTTGCAGCGCACTGCTTGCCAAGCGGGAGATGCGGGCAATCTGTGCAGCGCGGTCAATTTTTTCGCGGCGCTCCGGCGCAAGATAGGGCTTGAGCGCCGACAGCAGCGCCTCTTGACGGCTGTCCGTGTGTTGCAGCTGCTGCATCATGCCGAGGATCGCGCGCATTGCTCCGTCGTCGATGGGCGGCACGGCGGGCTGCGGCTGCTCCTGCGCAGTTTGCTGCGCCGCGCCAAAGGACTGCGCAAGCGACATGATCTGCGCCATGCTGTCGGGATCGTTCAGAAGCTGTTGCAGCTTCTCCTCCAGACCCTCCGTGCCGATCACCTACCTTCCGTTCAGCTTTTTCAGAAGCGCCTCCGCCTCAGCCGTTTGTATGAGCGGCTTCAGTGCCTCCTGCGCGCCTTCGAGATTCCCTTTGCGGTATTCCTCCGCAGCCTGCTGCATTCCCTTACCGCCGTCACGGCCAAGCAGGGCGATGAGCTGTTTGCCTTCGGGAGAACCGAGCACCTGTTTCACCTGCTCGGCGGAAAATTGCGGAAATTTCTGTGATTCTTGCTTCATGGCGATTGCCTCCCTCTTGACGATCTGCTATAATATACTGTATGCAAGTACTTGTGAAAGGGTGACGCAATGAAGCTTTTGGTCGTGTCCGATTCCCATCGGGAGACGGAGCATATGCTGCTTGCGGTGCGGCGGGAGAGACCCGACGCGGTCGTCCATCTCGGCGACCATGCGGATGACGCCGACGCAATCGAGCGGGAGTTCCCTTACCTTCCGCTGTGCCGTGTGCGCGGCAACTGCGATTATTTTGAAAACAGGGCGCCGGAACAGGCGCTTTTGCGGTGGGAGGGCGTGAAGCTGCTCGCCGTCCACGGGCACCGCTACGGCGTGAAGGGCGGGCTCCTGCGGCTGCAATATGCCGCGAAGGAAAAAGAGGCGCAGGTTGCCCTGTTCGGGCATACGCACTGCGCCTACTGCGAAGAGCTGGACGGGCTTTGGCTGCTCAATCCGGGCGCCTGCGGCAGCTTTATGCCAACCTACGGCATCGTCGAAATCCAGGAGGGCGCAGTGGAGTGCTGCGTCAAAGAAGTTTATACGGAGGAAGACCAATGATTTTAGCAGTAGACATCGGCAATACCAATATCGTTCTCGGCTGCATTGAGAACGACGAAATTCTCTTTGAGGCGCGCATGGCGACCGACCTCATCAAGACCTCGGATCAATACTGTGCGGAGCTGAAGACCATGCTCAGCCTGTTTGAGGTTACGCCGGAGAAGATCGACGGGAGCATTGTCTCGTCCGTTGTGCCGCCGGTGATGAATTCTCTTAAAACGGCAATCCGCAAGCTGACGGGCAAAAGCTGCCTCATCGTCGGCCCCGGCATCAAGACCGGGCTGAACATCCGCATGGAGAATCCGGCGGAGATCGGCAGCGACCTGATTGTTGCGGCGGTTGCCGCCATCGCGGAGTACGGCGCGCCGCTGCTGCTCGTAGACATGGGCACTGCGACAACCATCACCGCCATCGACCAAGAGGGCGCGTTTGTCGGCGGCTGCATCTGCCCCGGCGTAAAGATTTCCATGGAGGCGCTGACGGGACGCACGGCGCAGCTCCCCGGCATCAGCTTGGACCGCCCGCAGCACGCTATCGGCAAAAACACCCGGGATTCCATGCGCAGCGGCATCATGTTCGGCGCGGCGGGAATGCTCGACGGGCTGCTCGACCGCATGGAGGCGGAGCTTGGCACGCCTGTGAAGGTTGTCGCCACAGGCGGCATCGCGAAATTCGTGATCCCGCTGTGCCGCCGCGAGATGATTTATGACCGCAGCCTGATGCTCAAGGGTTTGCGCCTGCTCTATCACAAAAATGTTAAATAACGCTGAAAAATGCGGCGAGGAAAAGGAAAAAGCCAATGCCGATGCAGAGCGTGACAACGCTTTCGATAAAGGCGGCAATGCTGCCGAAGCGTCTGCGGCGCCGCTTTTTCGGCATCGCAACCTCACGGGGAAGATAGGGAACTAAGTCGATCATGTTGTTCATATTGACGGCTCCTTTCATTTGTTGTTTGCATTATAGCAAAAGGAGTGTCCAATAAATCGGACTATAGAGGAAAAATTTATGAAAGAATTTGAGTATCCCTCCAAGGGCGGCGGGAGCATCCATGCCTATCAGTGGCAGCCGCAGGGCACACCCGTCGCGGTGGTGCAGATTGTCCATGGAATTGTGGAGCATATGCTGCGGTACGACGATTTTGCCCGCTTTCTGAATGCCAACGGCATGATAGTCGTCGGCGAGGACCATATGGGGCACGGAAAATCCATCGGCGACGGTACGCCGCTCTTTTTCGAGGGCGGTTGGGAAAACGCGGCGGACGACACCTACGAGCTGCTGCGCCGCACCCGCGCGGAATATCCCGATCTGCCGTATATCCTGTTCGGGCACAGCATGGGCTCCTTCCTGACGCGCACCCTCCTGTTCCGTTATCCGGACGCGGGACTGCGCGCGGCGGTCATCTGCGGCACCGGCTGGCAGCCTGCACCTGTTTTGTGCGCGGGCAGGGCGCTCTGCGCGCTGGAAAAGTGCCGCGTCGGCGGGAAAGGACACAGCAAGCTGCTGAACAAGCTGATCTTCGGCGCGTATAACGCCAAATTCAAGGACGCGACAAGTGAAAATGACTGGATCTGCGCAAAGCGTGAGGTGGTGGATCGCTACAATGCCGACCCGCTCTGCGGCGGCATGGCGACCGTCGGACTGTCGCAGGATATGCTCGGCGGCATCGCCATGATCCAGAAAAAAAGAAATCTGTGCGCTATGCCGAAAAACCTGCCTGTCTTGTTCATCGCAGGCAAAAACGACCCTGTCGGCAATATGGCAAAGGGCGTGGAAAAGACCGCGCAAAAGTTCCGTGCCAGCGGCATGACCGATGTCACCCTGCGCCTGTACGACGGCAGACACGAGATCCTGAATGAGGAAAATCACGCAACAGTCTACGCCGATGTCCGGGAATTTATTCTTAAGAATCTCTGAATGCAGTACCGGTGTTTTGCAGGCTGACGCCGTCAGAACTCCTGATTGCGTAGATGAAAACTGCATAGATTGCCACGGGCGCAAGCGCCCTCGCAATGACATGGAGGGGTTGCCCACTTGTCATTGCGAGGAGCGCAGCGACGCGGCAATCTCATGCAGGAACAACCGAGTGCGTATCAACCTGTTTGTCCGTACCGCCTGCCGCTTATGCAGCCTTTGGGGACATGTCCCCGCCCTACTGAAGTAATTTTGTTACTTTTTTGTAATTATTTTTGCCAAAACTGCTCGTTATAAGTCAAAGCGACCTTGACGAAAGTCGAATCGTCTGTTACAATGGACTTGACATTATCCCGACAGGAGTGAAACTATGAAACGATTTCTATGCAGCCTCCTGCTGATTGTGTGTCTGCTCTCGGGGCTGATCCTGCCGGTGTTCGCCGTAGAAGGCGAGCAAGCGAAGCTTGAAACAGCCGCGCAGCAGACGGAGGAAGATTTGACCTCACAGGAGAGTGCGCCGCCGACAGACGAGGCATTGCAGGCACAGACGCGTGCGCCGCAGCCGCTTACGACAAGCGAGGCGGGCATCGCCTTTATCAACGAGATGATGGGCGGCAGCTACGGCGGCACGTCGCAGCTGGCAGGCGCGGAGCAGACCGTCAACAACTTTTTATCCCGCAATGACGTTTCTCTCAACCAGCAGCAGTTTGACGCCGTGGTGGACATTGTAATGCAGTACGGCGACATTTTAACCGATACATACAGCTGGTGGAAGGTAATCGTCTCCGATAATTACACGGACGCCCAGCTTGCCTCGGCATTTTGCGCGTGGGTCAAGGGCACGGACGGCGCATTTTCGCAGCAGCGTCTGAACCGCCGCCTGCGGGAGATTAAGCTGTTCCTCTACGGCAGCTATTCCGGCAACTGCGAGGCAAACTTCCGCTATCTGATTTTTAACGCCAACGGCGGCACGCTGGAGGATAATACCGTCTTGTGCTATCCCTACGGTGGTACTTATTCCGCCCTTCCGACGGCAAGCCGCAGCGGGAAATATTTCGCAGGCTGGTACACCGCGTCCAGCGGCGGCACGCATATTTGCAATTCGGATGCGGTGACGCAGAATAACACAGTCTATGCGCATTGGTCGGATACCGCTGTGACGGATCCCAACGGGGAGACGCAGACAGAACCGAATCCCGACCCGCCCCCCGAACCCCTCCCGGAGCCGCCGGAATTGAAGACAAGTGAGGCGGGCGTGCAGTTTATCAAGGATCATGAGGGCTTTGTCCAATTTGCGACATGGGACTACAGCCAGTACAGCATCGGCTACGGCTCGGCGTGCAATCCTGCGGACTATCCCAATGGCATTACCGAGGAGGAGGCGGACTATCTCCTGCGGGGCATGCTGGCGGACATGGAAAAGACCGTAGATAAGCTGCTCGAAAAATCTACCGTGGAGCATACGCAGACGCAGTATGACGCGATTATCAGCTTTACCTATAATCTCGGGCAGCAGTGGATGAACCCGGAGAAGATGATCTATCAGTATATTCTCTATGGCGGTTATGACGAGATGGAGTTCGTCAATACCATGGGAAGCTGGTGCAATGCGGGCGGAAGCTTTGTTTCGGGTCTTGCGCGCCGCCGTATGGATGAGGCGAATCTCTACCTGAACGGAGATTATACCCTCGGTACAAAGAAGTATCTCTGCATCAGCTACAACGGCGCGACGGGTGAGCCGGAATACGCGTACCGGTATTATAAGACGGGTGAGCCGCTGGGCACGCTCCCGACGGCAAAGCGCGCGGGCTACAAGCTGCTCGGCTGGTATGATAAGCTCTCCGGCGGCACAGAATATACCGCGCAGACGCTTGCTCCCTCCTATGGCACCTATACGCTTTACGCGCACTGGGAGTCAGACCCCAATGCGCCGTCGGAGCCGGATCCTCAGCCGACGCCTGATCCGAATCCGCTGCCCAATATCAGCTTTAAGGATGTTCCTGAAAGCGCATGGTATTATGAATGGGTGGCGCGCGCGGTGCAGATCGGACTGTTCAGCGGGATGAGCGAGACGGAATTTGCGCCGGAGAGCCATATGACCCGCGCGATGCTTGTCACCGTGCTTTACCGCATGGACGGCGCGCCTGCCGTAACGAGCAAGGCACCTTTCACCGATGTGGCATCGGGACAGTGGTATTCCGACGCTGTCAACTGGGCGTATGCTAACGGTGTGGTCAACGGCATTACGCAGACGCGCTTCGGGCTGAACGAGGATATCACGCGGCAGCAGCTTACGACGATGCTCTACCGCTACGCCCGCAGCAAGGGCTGTGACTGCGCAAAGCTTGCGCAGCTCGATTCGTTTTCGGACGCTGCTTCCGTTGCGGATTACGCCCTTGAGTCCATGCAATGGTCGGTTGCCAACGGCATTGTCAGCGGCGACGGAGGGAGACTGCTTCCGAACGGAAAAGCCACCCGCGCCCAGTGCGCGAAGATGGTGGCGGTATTCTACGATACGTTTGTCGTGACGGAGTGATACACGAAGAAAACGCCTCGACGCGAAGCAGTTCCCGTCAAGGCGTTTTCTCTACACGCAGTTACCCTCGCAATGATGTAGGGCGGGGGCATGCCCCCGCCGGTGCAGGAACTGCCGAGTGCGTACAAACCTGTTTGTCTGTACCGTCTGCCGCTTACGCGGTCGGCGGGGACATGTCCCCGCCCTACAGGGGCTGTTTCTGTGTTCTCCCCTGTGTCATTGCGAGGAGCAACGCGACGCGGCAATCCCGTGCAGGAATGAACAAGCTTGTACGCAGTCGATTGTGCCTGCACGCGGCGGGGACATGTCCCCAGCCTACAGCCGTTGTACGCACCGCCTCTACCCGCTCTGCAGGGGCGCGCGGGAATGGGATCAAAAATTTATACATAGTCCGATTTATTGGACAGGGAAAGTGCTATACTTCAAGCAGAAACGACGAAAGGAAGTCAGAGTATGCTTTGGAGTATTGTATCGGTCAGAGGTCATTATGAGGTTTTCTCCGCGGACGGCAGGTTTCTGTTTTCCGCAGACACCAAGGCGGAGGCAATGGAGGAGTTGAGCGAGTGGGAGGAAGAACTTATCGCCTGACGCTTGCCTATGACGGCACGCGCTATCGCGGCTGGCAGCGGCTGCCAAACGGCGCGCTCACCGTGCAGGGGAGCGTGGAGCGCGCGCTTTCCGAGCTGTTCGGGCAGCCGATTGAGGTCAGCGGCAGCGGGCGGACAGACGCGGGCGTCCATGCCGAGATGCAGGTCGTCTCCTTTTCCGCGCCGGAACGACCGCTGGAAGCGACGCTTTCACAGCTGCGCAGGCGCCTGCCGGAGGATATCGGCGCGCTCTCGCTGGACTATGCCGCCGACCGCTTTCACGCGCGCCTGTGCGCGACGGAGAAGACCTATGTTTATCGGGTTTGGAACAGCGAGCTTCCCGATGTGTTTTGGCGGCGCTTTCGTGTGCAGCTTCCCCGGAAGCTCGACCTTGCAGCGATGCGGGCTGCGGCGGAGCGGATGGTCGGAACCCATGACTTTAAGGCGTTCTGCGGGAATAAGCAATTCAAAAAATCCTCCGTCCGCACGCTTAAAAGTCTGAAAATTGAGACGGACGGCGCGGAAGTGCGTTTTGTGCTGACGGCGGACGGCTTTTTATACCATATGGCGCGTATCCTTGTCGGCACGCTGCTGGAGATCGGCATGGGCAGGCGCGAACTCGCGTCGGTGGAGGAAATCTTTGCCTCCCGTCGGCGCGAAAGGGCAGGGGAGACTGTGCCCGCAAAGGGGCTTTGCCTGAAAGAGGTGCGATACGATTGAATATTCAGATTTTCGGAAAAAATAAATGCTTTGAGACAAAGAAAGCGGAGCGGTATTTTAAGGAGCGGCGCATCAAGGTGCAGAACATCGACCTGCTGCGCTACGGGATGTCGAACGGCGAGTTTGAGAGCGTCCTGCGCGCGGTCGGCGGCATTGACAAGCTGATCGACTGGGAGAAAAAATCGCCCGAGATCGACCTGCTGCGCTATATGGATGACCGGATTGCCAAGGAGGACAAGGTGTTCGATCAACCGGAGCTGATGAAAACGCCGATTGTCCGCAACGGAAAAAAAGCGACTGTGGGCTATTGCCCTGAGATTTGGAAAATATGGGAGGAAGAAGCGTGAAACTCGATACTGTCAGAATTTTGAAGAATATTTTTTACATCGGCGGCGTGGCAGCGGCGCTGATTACATGGTTTTTACCGGACGGCTGCCCGAGCGGTGTCAAGACGGGGCTTTTGATTGCCGCCTGCGCCCTCATTGTCGTGGGCTTTGTGGTCACGCTGCTGTTCTATCGCTGCCCGAAGTGCAAGCACAATTTTTCCGTCAACGAGAAGCTGCCCGATGTCTGCCCGAATTGCGGTGAGCCGCTGAAGAAGTGAATCGGACGATCTTTCTCCCGCCAAGGACCGCAGCCGTTTTACGGCGGCTGTCTTCGGCGGGCTTCTCGGCGTATGCGGTCGGCGGCTGCGTGCGCGACAGTCTGCTGGGCGCTGCGCCGCAGGACTGGGATATCTGTACAAATGCGACGCCGCAGGAGATTATCGCCTGCTTCTCCGAGGAACGGACGATTCTGACGGGTGTGCGTTACGGCACCGTGACGGTTTTGCTGGACGGAGAACCCTTCGAGGTTACGACATACCGTGCAGAGAGCGGCTATTCCGACAACCGCCACCCGGACGAGGTGCGGTTTCTAAGCTCCCTGCGCGGCGATCTTGCGCGGCGGGATTTTACCGTCAACGCGATGGCAGCCGACGCAGAAGGCGCGGTCATTGACTGCTTCGGCGGCGCGGAGGATCTGCAAAACGGCGTGATCCGCTGCGTCGGCGCGCCTGAGGAGCGCTTTGCGGAGGACGCACTGCGAATCCTGCGCGCGCTTCGCTTTGCCGCGAAGTTAGGGTTCTCCGTTGCGGAGGAGACCGCTGCCGCCATCCATGCGCAGCGGGAGCGGCTGCGTTCCGTTGCGCCGGAGCGGCTGCGCAAGGAACTCAAGGGACTGCTCTGCGGCAAAAACGCGGGGGCGGTGCTGGCGGAATTCTCCGATGTGCTGTGCGTGATTCTGCCGGAGCTTGCGCCGTGTATCGGCTTTCGGCAGTATAATCCGCATCACGCGTTCGATGTTTGGAAGCACACGCTTTGCGCCCTGCAGGCTTCGGAGCCACAGGAGGCACTGCGTCTTGCCGTGCTGCTGCATGATATCGGAAAGCCTGCGGTCTTTTCCTTCGATAAAAACCTGATCGGGCATTTTTACGGTCATGCGGTTGTCAGCGCGGCAATGACGGAAACAATCCTGCGCCGTTTGCACTATGATAACGCGACGAGCAAGCTTGTCACAACACTGGTAGGCGGGCATGATTTTGCGCTGCGACCGATGGACGAGCGGCGGATGCGGCGGCTGCTCGCGCGCTATGGGGAGGGCACCGTGCGTCTTCTGCTGCGTTTGCGCCGCGCGGATCGCCTCGGCAAGGGGACGGAGGAGGCGGAGGCAATAGAGCGAATGACGCAGCAGGCGGAGACGCTGCTTGCGTATGTTCTGCGTGAGGAACAATGCCTCTCCCTGCGCACGCTGAAGATCGGGGGCGACGACATCCTGGCGATGGGAGTGCCTCCCGGGAAGCGTGTCGGTGTGCTTTTGCAGCGGCTTTTGGACGCGGTGCTGGACGGAACGCTTGCAAATGAGCGGGGTGCTCTTGTGGATTATGCACAAGCCTTGCTTTCAAGCGAGGAAAATGATTGACAAAATCGCTGAAACCATGTAAAATATACCTTTAGAAGAAATTCTAAGGGGGATTATTATGAGCAGCTTTGTGATCAGAGGCAATCTCTGCTACAGTATAAATAGAAATCAAATTGCAATCAGACCGCAAGCTTATTTGGTGTGCGAGGACGGCGTTTGTGCCGGTATCTTTGACGCGCTGCCGGAGCGCTATGCCGCCCTCCCGCTGACCGATTTCGGAGATCGGCTGGTGATTCCGGGGCTGACCGACCTGCATATCCACGCGCCGCAGTTTGCGTTCCGCGGGCTGGGAATGGATATGGAGCTGCTGGACTGGCTCAATACCTATACCTTCCCCGAGGAGTCAAAATATGCGCAGCTTGACTATGCCGACCGCGCTTACAGTCAGTTCGTCTCATATTTGCGTCGCAGCGCAACGACCCGCGCCGTTTGCTTTGCCACCATACATACGCCCGCGACCGAGCTGCTGATGGAAAAGATGGAGAACAGCGGACTGCTCTCCTATGTCGGTAAGGTCAATATGGATCGCAACAGTCCCGACTACCTGTGCGAGGAGAGCGCGGAAAAATCCGTTGCGGCGACCGAACAGTGGATCTGCGAGACGAAGTCGCGCTTTGCAAGGACGAAACCGATTGTAACGCCGCGTTTTGTCCCCTCATGCAGCGACGCGCTCCTGCAAGGCCTGCGCGGCTTATTGGAGAAGTATGCGCTTCCTTTGCAGAGCCATCTTTCCGAAAATTTCGGAGAGATCGCTTGGGTCAAGGAGCTTTGCCCCGATACCGGGTTTTACGGCGAGGCTTATGACCGCTTCGGACTCTTCGGCGGCGATCATCCCTGCATCATGGCGCACTGCGTCCACTCGTCGGACGAAGAGCTGGAGCTGATGAAGAAAAACGGCGTGTTTATCGCGCACTCACCGCTGTCCAATACGAATCTCGCCTCCGGCGTCGCGCCGATTGCGAAGTATATGGAGGCGGGCTTGCGCGTCGGACTGGCGTCGGATGTCGCCGGCGGCGATACGGCGAATATGTTCCAAGTGATGGCGGGCGCGATTCGCGCGTCGAAGCTCCGCTGGCGGCTGCTGGATCAGGAGGTCAAGCCGCTCACGGTCGATCAGGCATTCTATCTTGCCACCCTCGGCAGCGGCAGCTTCTTCGGCAAGGTCGGCAGCTTTGCTGACGGCTTCGAATTTGATGCCCTTGTGCTGGACGATTCCGCGTTGGAGCATCCGCAGGAGCTGACCCTCCGCGCGCGGCTGGAGCGCTGCATCTATCTGGCAGACGAGCGCCACATCGCTGCAAAATTCGTCAGCGGCACGCGCCTTTTTTAAGCAAAGAGAAATACCCTGCAAAAGCGAGATGTCCTTGCTTTTGCAGGGTATCGTTTTTCTGCCGGAATAACAGACCTCCTCTTTTGTAAAACCAAAAGAGGGCGTGTATTTCTAATCGATACGGAAAAGAAATTTCGAGACTTTTGCAGGTGCATCTGAACGCTGACACACTCCGCTCCATTCTTTTTTGAATATCCTCAACAGACGGCAATTGCTTCTCCGGAACTTCCGGCAAATTACGGGTTATACTGATAATGCTTCACGATTCGCGCTGCAAATTTCAGGGATTTCGTCAAAATGATGCTGTCTTGGCTCATCGTCGTGCTCTCCTTTAGAGAACAGATAAGAGATAATAGAGAACAGCGAATATACCGAAACGCCGCGAGCTGCGGCAAAAATCTATAAGCTATTCACTATTATTCATTATCTCTTATCTAAGCCGCCACCCACGGGGCGTTTCTGGTGCGGGTGTTCATAACGGACTCAATCAAAAAACTGCCGAACACGGATTCCGCAAAAAAACAATGCTATCGCTCGGTAGAAGCAGAGTAGCCGTCAGGGGCACATTCAGTTCTGTATATATGCCTCGACGAACCACGAATGAATCGGCATAACTCAGCCGGGAATTGTTTTATAGTTTTGCTAATAATTCGGCTTTCTTTCTGTCGAATTCTTCTTGGGTAATGATGCCGCTATCTTTTAAGTCAGATAATCTTTTGATGGTGTCTATCACATCGTCATTCTCTGACGGTGTGGGATTCAACCGCTTTTTTGAGAAAAATCCGGAAATATTGTCGAGGGTCTTCTTGCCGCCTTCAGCAATTTTTGTTTTGATATCCTTGTTTTCCGCTTTTTCAGCAGGTTCTTCGGAAGCTATGTTCTCAATCTCATTGATGTCCTGTGCCAGATCTTCCTCAGAATAACCAAATGCGGCACTATCCAGAACTGTTTGTAGACGGTTCGCCATCGGCATCATGGATGCAAAATTCAGCCCGCCGGAGATTACACCACCAATTACAGGAATTGCTTTCGAGAAACCCTGCGCTACGGTCGACTTTGTGACCTTGATACCGATTGATTTGCCAATCTGCTTGATGATAGGATACCAAAAGGTTTTGGTCAGTGCTTTTTGTGGAAGCTTTTTCAAGGCTGTTTTCGCAATCTGCGTAGTGAGGACACGCACACCGGAAACTGCGCCGGACACACCAAACATTACACCGCAATACAGCAACAGTTGGGTTTTTACCTTTTCATCGTCAATCTGTTTATCTTGCCAGAGATCCTGTGCTCCATATAAGTAGGATAATTCCTGGGCGAGCCGAAGTGCCATCCCAAAGAATTGCAGCACATCCGCCGGAATGGTTGCAGCCATTGCAAATCCACCGGGGATTCCCGCAACAAAAGAGGCCAGGGAAGATTGGCTGGTACGTGTGAGAATCAGCTTACGGGCGAGGACGGACAGTCGGTCTTGGGAAAATTGCGCTGCAATCGGACCGAGATCCAAAATATCTTGTATTTCAGCATCTTCTGCAGCGAATGTTTCGGAGAGAAATTTACTTCGGTTGACCTTAACGCCGGGAATCTGCACCGCAGAACTGATGATGGTTTCTAATGCGAGTTCTTTTTCGGCGGCGTGCTGTTCTTTCATAAAATCTCCTTTGCGTATGAGTGAACGCTGGGGTGTTTGGCGATTGTAAACAAAGGTGACCAACTTATTACGGTTGATCGCCTTTGGCTTTTAACATTAATAATCATAAATGGTTTTGGTGTTTCTAATTGCAAGAGCGTCATCCAAATCAGTCGGCGAGTACTTGTAATCAAAACCATATTGATCTATCATAATCAAGGTCTCTGGATGATCTACATATTTGAAATGTAATTTACACGACCATTCAGAACCGCCATCGTGGTATGTAATGATCACCGCATCGTTCAGCGTTCCTGATTCAATTTTTACTTTGTCGCAAGAAGAATCACCGTTGCCGTCAGTAAACCAGTATACATATCCCTCATCAAAGTCAATTATCCAATATATATCATATGTTCCAGATTTGCTTTTGTATGCGAACACACCGGAATTACCTTTCTTTGCGGTTTCATAATCATTAGTTGAATAGTAAACCGGTGAAGGCTCTTTGGGTGCTTCGTACTTATAATAGAAGAAAGTAACGGTTGAATCGCTTGCAAACTTATCGCCTTTTACAAAACTGGAGTCTCCGATAAACAATTCTGTGATCTCAATGTAACAAATCGTATCTGCAGCAGATTCAACCGCTGTTTCAACGGTTCGATACTCAAAAGAAGAGAATCCCATTTCACGGAAACGCTGCTCAGCCTCTTTGTAATTCATACCCTTGAAATCATCGTCGCTCATGGTTACTGCTATTGTTGTGGTTTCTGCTTCAGATTGATGATCGCTTGGCTTGATCGAGAAGATCATTTTCATGAAGTCAGCTGTATAAAGATAGTCGGTGTTATCAGTTTGAGATACAACCAGTGTACACCAGTTTCTATCTTCTTCGGAGGCAAAGACAAACCACTCGCCATAGCCAGATAGACCGGTATCTTGGTTGATGATAGTTCCTTTATAGAGAATACCTTTAATCACACCGGTATCGACAACCTCATATTCAGTTACCTCGCTGAATGCCGTTGATTCAAGCACGGAAATCATATTGTCGTTGTCACTCATCAAGCCATCAAACGAAACAGGATAACTTTCATCGTTTTCCCATTGAGCAGTTATCTGAAGCATGGCGACTTTGCCACCCGTTTCTGCATAACGCTGAATTCCGTCGGAAATGCTTCTTTCGTCGCCCCAGTATTTCGGTATTTCTATGGTATAACTCGCTAAATGATAAACGTCGTTGGTTGCAGAGTCAAAGCCGTTCCTTTCGGTACGCTCGTTTGAAATCTGCAATCCGGTGTTTTCGCTTGGTGTCTGTCCAGAAGTACTTGTACTATCATTTTTCGGTGCTTTAATCTCAATCGACATTATGTTGTTGCCTTCGTACCTCAAAGAAATATGGTACCCCTCCGCATTATCGGCCCGATAGTATGTATCGCCTTTTTCATACTGAACGGTAAAGCCTCTTGCAGAGCATTCTGCAACATACTGGTCATAATCTGCCTTAGCTGTGTTCCCGACATACACGAAGAAGTGCTCCTCGTATTCATAGGAGAACTTGCCAGTTGTGGACTTTGGTGTGGGTAACAGTTTGCCTATCATGCTTGTGGGCCAGGTAATAGTACTGAATTTCATCGGGGCCTTTAGCGTAATGGAAAGACCGTCTCCAATATGGCTCATGTCCAAAGAATACCCGTCAGAATTATATGCTTTGTAAGAATAGGAGGTCTTTTCGGCATCAACCGTAAAGCCCCTATCCATGCAGGCACGCAAATAATCATTGTACTGATCATCCGTTACGCCATCCAGGGAAGCCCAAAACTCTTCATCTGAGTTTTCATAAAGAGTACCCCTATAGGATGGAGGTTCCGGAAGCTGTGAACTCAACTCCACCTTAGGCCACTCAATTTTCTTGCCCCGCTTGCCCATGCCACCGGAAATAGTGCTAATAACAGCAACAGTTACGATAGTCAAAAGAACATAGAACCACCATTTTTTGTAAATCGGCTTTTTCGGTTTCTTGAATCTCTTCACTGGCGCTGCATTCATTTGCATCGGGGGAGCAACCGGTTGTTGGGGCGGCGCAGATTGATGAACTGGTGGAGGAACCATCCGAGTCGGTATTTCTGCTCTTGCTCCACACTCAGGGCAGAAGTTGCCCTCAAACTCTGCACCACAATGATTACAGTACATTTTTCATTCACCTCGTGGCTGAAATGTTTTGAGCATTCCGATCAATGATCGGATGGCGAAATAGGGGGCATTCCTGTTCCAAACAGGCCTTTCAAATCATCCATGGTATCTGCTCGGCTCCACGCCGCCATTCCACTTTTCCAAACCAAAGTTGAAGCAGTAATCTGCCCGCTTGCAATCATTCCTGCAAGTATGTTTATATCATATGGACCAGTTGCCTGCCCGTTAACCGCAACATGGTACATAGTTACAGGAATCGGCGGAGGAACTGCACCGGGGGTCGCCTGATTCATCCCGGACATGGCGTTTCCCATTGCCCCGGCAATGTTCTGCCCAACCACACCGCCGACGGCCTTGCTTGCCATCATAGCAGCGGGGTTAAACCCCATGCCGCCGCTACCCATGTCCACAGTACCTGCACCGTTTTCACCCATATGCCCAAGTGCTTCCGCACCGGCAACACCGACTTCCGTCTGCTTCTCAACTTGATAGGCACCAAAGTTTGCGGTGCGGGTGTGCATGTGCTGCGCATACTGACCTTCCTCACGCTGGATACGAAGGGTTTCGGCGTAGTTCTCTGCCTCAATACGCTGTCTGGCGGCAATATCCCGGATTTTGGCTTCTGCCTCGGCCTTGGCGGTTGCACCGGCGAGATCCTTGGTGACCCCCATGAGCTGGCGGTAGCCCTCACTGGATTTGTCGATTTCAATCACGCCGATATCCACGCCGGATACGGTCACGCCAAAGGTTTCCTTCAGCCGCTCACTGATGTCAAATTCCACAGCATCGTTGATCAGCGCCGTTTTGCTCTCGATCTGAACCACCGGAATGTTGTTTGCGGCGGGCGCATTTGCCACGGCGTCCTTCACATAGCGGGACACGGCGTCACGAATCTGCCGCTGGAAATCGTCCAGACTGAAGCTGTTCAAACGGTGAAGCTTGACGAACGCCCGGTAATCGGTGATTCCAAAGCTGACAGTACCCCGCACAGCAACAGGGACGCCGAAGTCCAGAAAACGGGGATCGTACACATCGAAGAAAGGCACAGCAAAGCGAACCTGAATGATTCGTGCCAGATTGATGAAGTAGACCTCTGCCTGAAACGGCGTGCCCCCTTCGTAGGCAAGACCGACGAGCTTTGCCAAAACCGGGAAATTCTTTGTCTTGATGGTTTCGTCGAAAGGACCGACGATGAAATCCTGCATGGTGCCGTCCTTTTGTTTGTAAACAAAGGCAGCCACTTCGCCGTCCTTCACACGGAGAGAAGAACCCCAGCGAATCGAGTTTTCTCGGACATTTTCACCTAATTGAGACCCGGACGGATGCCATTTCCAAATTAAGTACGCCGGTTCGTCGCAGCGGATCTCGTCCATAAACCCGCCGGTGCGTCTGTTTTTATCGAATAGTACCATCAGAATCTTCTCCTTTTGCTGTATTAAATTCTGTTTATAAATAGTCTCTCGCCTTGTTCATCACGGAGTTCCCTGATCTGCTTCATCCGCTGTGTCGGTTGGATATTCTATCGTAATGCCATTTTTAGCTGCTTCTGCTATAATTTTTTTGATAAGGTAATCTCTTTTTATATCCCATTGGCGTTCATAGTCACTTATCGATTCGTGACCAGGGAAGAAATCTATGGATTTAGCTAGCATCATGGCCAAATCATATTCTTTGTTAACTAAGGCATCTTCAACTTCTACAACAATTGCCTCTAAGCGTGCATTTTCTTCGTCCGTTCCAACTGGTTCTGGATTTTTTAGCCATTCAACACAGGATTTAAGGCCAAATACACACAATATTGCCAAAATAACTGTTGGTATAACGACAGTCACCATTTTGCGTGTGGGACCTTTTCTTCTAATTTTCTTTATAGTCCTGTTAGTTTTCTCGTAAATAGCTTCGATTTTAACGAAATCGCTTTCCTGTTTAAATGATAACGCTGCTTTTTGATAGCATTGTTCGAACTTCGCAATCCAAGCATTATATACATTTCTATTTGGCAGTTCATCAATATTGGATGAAGCCAATATCATAAACTCGAAAATATCCTCTTTTGTATTCGGAACGGGGAAACTACGAATAATATTTTCTTTCTGCTGTTCTGTTGCAGCGTTATCAAGTTTTGCTGCGAATTCTTTTACTGCATTTGTGGCTGATGACCCTCTCAATTCATACCCACAAGAAGGGCAAACAGTAGTAAAGGAATCTAAAATCTCACCACAATTTGGACACTTATGTATATTCCCCTCATAAACGGCTTTTCTTTGCGATCCTTCTGCGTACCGCTCTGCTTTTACCGCTGTCCCGCACTCGGCACAGAACTTTGCCCCATCGGGCAGTTCTTTTCCGCAATATATACAATATGCCATTTACTTTCTCCCCTTAATGCTTTTCTTGTTTTGAACTGCTTTAAAATGGACCCTAGAAAATGGACACCTCCAAATTTAGGGGACCCTTGTAAAC